>CAZPUH010000355.1:0-15551 GCA_964589215.1 uncultured Myxococcales bacterium
GCGCCGCGCCCGCGCGCGTCCGGCAACGAGCTGAAGATGCAGATCCCGCGCCCCGTGCAGGCGCCCGGCGCGCCGAAGGTTCCGGAGACGCCGCAGGCCATCCTGGACGCCGCGATGGACGGCGCGCGCGAGGCGATGCACTCGGGCCCGCAGGGCTACCCGATCGAGGACATCTCCGTGACGATCACCGCCATCGAGTACCGCCCCGACGCCTCGAACGCGGCGGGCCAGCGGGCGGCCGTCGGCGAGGCGCTGCGCCACGCGTTCCGCGAGGCCGGCACGCGCCTGCTGGAGCCGATCATGAAGGTCGAGATCACCTGCCCCGAAGCCAACGTCGGCGACGTGCTGGGCGACCTCAACGCGCGCCGCGGCCAGATCGAAGACGTCGGCTTCCGCGGCCGGCAGCGCGTCATCACCGCCAAGGTCCCCCTGCGCCGCATGTTCGGCTACTCGACCGACCTCCGCAGCGCGACCCAGGGCCGCGCCAACTACACGATGCAGATGGACAGCTACGACGCCTGGGAGTGACTGGTAATAGTGGAATAATTACAGGTTGATACGCGCTTTGTCGCTGAGGTGTGTAGACTGATCCGAGTCCGGTACTCGTTCAACGGCGAGATGAAAGAATCCAAAAATGGGGTCGAAGCCCGTGAAGTGGGTGCCGGCTCCGACTGACGCCCTCTCGGTATTGAGCATCCACATCAAGCGGCGTCGCCTCCAAGGGGCGAAGGCTGAAGATGTGGTGTTCCGCTATGCCGTGCCGCCCGGACGCCGTGCGCGCGCGCGTACGAGCGAATGGAAGGGGTGGGAAGGCTGGCACCCGAAGGAGATTCGCGTCCGCTGGCGCGAAGTGGCTGACGCGTTCGGGTTGCCGAAGGAGCTGACGTTCTACGGCGCCAGCCGCCACAGCTACACCACCAAAGCACTGACGGCGGGGGCGTCCGTAGACGAGGTGTCGGCGGCGCTTGGCCACGCTGCCCCGACGACAACCAAGCGATACTACGATCACCTCGTCCGACGGTCGTTCGCTCCCGTTCTCCGTATGGGGCTCAGCGAAGTGCGGCGAGCTGCGAGCGCCGGAAGCGAAGACGGCGGCCAATCCTGACGCACGGGAGCGCCCCCCTATAGGCGGCTTGCCTGACCGCCGCGGGGCTCATCCCGAGTAGGGTGGTAGCCGCTTCCGTGTCCAGCAGTTGACCGTCGTCCGGGGCCGCCGTCCTGCCTTCGAGTTCCGTGACGCGGGCTTGGAGTTCCCTCACGACGGTTGGCAGAGTGGCGAGGTCATCCCAGGGTAGCGGCGCCTCGTTCGACGGCTGCAGAGCAGCTTGGCACATGTGCCATGGTGATCGGTACTCGGTCCCTGGACTGTCAGGGCGCCGATGCCGCGGCCGCCCAAGACCGAATGGCCGTCTCGCGTGTATCGCGAGTCTCGGTCCTATCGACGGACTGCGACGGCTCTCGTCGCCGAGTCCGCGAGCTGCGCGGCGCCCGCCGTTGGAGCTTGGAGCAAGCTGCCGAGGCGATGAACCTCGATCCGACACAACTCGCGAAAATCGAGGCTGGACGGATCAACGTCACCCTAGTGACGATCGTCCGACTTGCGGATGGATTCGGCGTGCCGCTTGGCGATCTGTTTACAAGACGCGGTTCTGTGAAAGGGCTGGATTGACATCCGGGGCCTTTAGCGCTTTGCAGGCGCAGACACCGCTCACTCGGGCAGGAGGTCCCTCGTCGGGTCGGGATCGAAGACGTCATCATCTTCCGGTGCTTCCCACAGTTTTGTGCGGAGGACGTCCCGTAACTGGTCCACCAGTATAAATTCCTTGTCGGTCAGCTCCAACTCGCGTGCGTACATCCAGACTAGCTTTGCCTGCTCTCGAAGCGCCCTCTTGATGGGTCCACCGTTCACGCGCCGAACTGCATCGAGCGCGGTATTTAGTTCTGACTGTTTGACCTGAGGACGAAACCTTGGCAGCAGGTCGACCTGGCCGTCTTCCGATCGCACTACTGCTAGTCGCTGAGGCGACCCAACCACGTATCTGATCGCCGAGTTAAATCGCGCGCCTCGCGCCGGCGTGCCAGCGTCTGACGCCGATCCGTCGAGGACTACCCCAAAGGCATGACAAAGGCCTTGGGGATCGATCAATATTGCCCCGTCTACCCGCGCGACGGACATACTCTCCGCCTTCCGTAAGAGGCGGGGGGCGATAGGAGTCCCTTGCGTGGCCAGCTTCTTCGCCTCCGATTCGGCGTCCGCCGAGATGACTATCAAAGCGCCATGGTCGGCAGAGAGCATGCCTGAAACGGTCTGCCAAACAGGATCGACATTTTCCCCATAGGACGGGAAGACTCTCCGGAAGGCGGACTCGAATCGCTCCCTGGGTAGCCCGTACGTAGGGAAAGTCGGGATCCCATTTTCAACCCGCATCAGTAGACGTTTGTCGGCACTGAGTGTCCATCGGTGCTGTGCTTGAAACTCTACGACCAGGGTGCCGGGACCAAGTTCCGAGCGCGCCACGAGCGCGTCCACACTCCGCCCGCCCGAAGCAAGACACATTTCGCCGTGGCACACTTCCAACAGTTTTCGTACCCACTGCGTCCTGCCTAGGGGAACGCTCTCCTCGAGAAACACAGGAGCCCAGGCGGAAAGGTATTCGCGGGTCAGGAAGACGATCGTACCCCGTCCTTCGGCTCGCTCGTGACGCTGCATCGATACCCGGTCCAAGGATACGAAGAGATCGCCTCCGAAGATGCTTTCGGGCGAAGTGTGCGACTGCACCGCGCCCATGACCATCGATCCCGCATTTCGCAGGATCGCCTCAACGTCTTGTGTGGCGATTCGAGGCGCTTTGTACAAGCCTTTCGTCAATTCGCCAGCGAACCAGTCCAGCGTCTCCGCTACACAAGCGTCGAACAAGCCAACGGCTCGTCGAGCAAGGGTGGGTACGCCATCAACCTTGTACGTAGGCAGTTCCGATCGAGCGACAGAACTGAACTCCAGTATGGGCACGAGATGATACCCAAACGCTTGCGCCGCGGTAGTGAACCGGTCGACGGCGCCGGCACTGTCCACCGCAGTGGATGCGACAAGCTTTTGGAACCCATGAGCCTCGAAGGCCAGCGAAAGGAACAGCGCCGTCCCCGGCTGGGTTAACGCTTGGATCCGGAGTTCGTCGGCCCAGTTATCTATTTCGTCTGGCCAGGTAGCCACGTCTGGCTTCCAACTGAAGTCCGCGCTAGCCGCGAGGCCACTTTGCGGGCCGTCGGTGTTCCAAGACGCGCGGACGTACGCGATCCCCACGGCAGGGACTGCGTCGCATCGCGCCTCCCGGAGAACTCGACAAGTGACTTGTTCAAGGACGTCTAACCATTGTTCCAGCGTCTTCTTCAGCCGGTCAGGGTCGGGCATGGGAACCTTCTCTCACGAACTGGGACGGAAGAAGCGTCCAGCGGGTTTCGCCCTGGTAAGACCACGCACGGGGCCGCCTGTAACCACAATCACAAACCCTTCTGAGATCGTCGCGTTCGTCATTCTGCAGCGAGGGGAGCGAGCCGCGACGCGGCCCGATCGCTCGCGGCCACGCTCCTTAGGCTGGGCGTCCCCGGTTTACCAAGTCCCCATCCGGGCTCATCAAGGCTTTCCGCCCGACGGCGGCAGCCCTGCGCCTCGCTTGATGGGATGTTTCAGGAAATAGGATCGAACACTTTTCGCGTCCCTGAGGCCGACGGTGAGCGGACCGGATGCCTCGACGAGACCAAACCCTTCGCCCTTCCAGCGGAAACAGTCCGTCGCGGGATACGCCTTCTCCCCCGATCCGTTTCGGTAATACTGCGACAGCACGCACAGCTCAGGAACGCCATCAGCGTCGACGTCTGTCGCAAAGATGCTTTTCACCTCGATGTCGAAAAGTCCCTCAGCGGTCGTCAGGGGGGGAAGGACGACTTTCCGATAGGTGACCGGAGTCGGCCCCGTCGGGACCATCACCCAGCCAGTGTAGTTCGCGACCTCCTTGTCAGGGGTGAACAAGATCACGGTCACCTTGCCGAGCGTCCCGAGCTTAAGTTCCACGGCGTTGCTCGCGAGTTCACTGCCAGGGGGTAGGAGCCGCCCGGCGTAAGACGTCACGGATTCCCCCGGTCGCCTGTCGAGATCGGTCGCGTGCGCCTGCGACAGCAACCAGTGCACGAGCGCGAAAGCGAGGATGAACAGGCGTCCCCATCCTCGAACGGTGTGTCTGCGAGGGGACGACCTACGGAGCGGCAACGGGCTTGCCTCCGTGCGCACGGTGGCCTCGCTCTGCCTTCTCGAACTCCTCCTTGATCCGGCGGTCATAGTGCTTCTTCCAGAATTCGGGCCCGTTATATCCGCGCGCGAAGGTTGCCCAGTCGTGGCTCTTCATGGCGCCGACGAGCTTCTTGCTCCGGACGAACGCGCAGAAAGCATCGAGCTGGGCGCGCTCGGACTGGCACATCGCACTCACGAACGATTCGATGTCCGGACTATCTGCTTCCTTGCAGAAGTTCCCGATGATCTGGAACTTGCCCCAGGATGCGGACTTGAGTGCCGCCGTGCGATTGAGAAGCATCGCCTTCATCAACCGCGGGTACTCGTGCTCTCCGCCTTTGTACAGCGCCGCATTCTGGTGGCGTGTCGAGATGTCCGGAAAAAGAGGATCGTAGACGTGCCCGGTAATCTTGCTGAACACGTGTGACTCGAAAAGGATCTTCGGACGCCCCGACGGCAGGAAGCCCCGCCCGGCCGACTCGACAGCGGCCACGGCCCTAACGGCGGCAGCCTCACAACCGATCGACTGAGCGGCATCCTCGTAGTCACGGTCCGAAATCGCACTTGCCTTACCCGACGGCAAGTGGGTCGCGATCCGAGCCTTAGGGATCGCAGCGACTATCAGCGCGCGAATCGTCGTGCTGCCGGGCTCCAACGACAGCGACACGGTCGATCGGCGCATGTACTTGATCTCGAAGGTCCGGAGGGCCTCCAGCATCTGGGGGCTCCACTTACCATCGACCGGCAGCGGCGGAATTCCCGACTTGTTCGCGAGGTTCAGGAGCACTTGGGCAGCGGCGACATCTGTCGGCTTGTTTTTGCCAAGCTGGCCGATGGCCCATAGGATGTTGAACGGGACGGTGGTGAGCATGTCGGGTATCGGCCATTCTATTCCAAGGTTGCTCGGGAGCTGCGCCACCTTCCGCATCCGGTAATAGACGGCGGGACACATCTCGGCGGACCGGGTGTCCAATACCGGGGGATGACTTTCGACGGCGCGCTAGAAGAACTCGGCCGAGCGGGAGACGACGACCTTCCAGACGTGGTGAGGGCACTGCTAGGGATGGCAACGTTCGCGGCCTTGGTGGGACGGCCCGACCAGCGGGATGCAGCGGTCAGGGTCGCGGGGAGCTACTGGAAGGGTGCGCTAAGCGCCTTGGCGGCGCTTCATCCGACGACCGATCTCCGCGATACATCCAGCCACGTAACGAACCGGCGACCGCTGGTCCACACCGTATCGGGCGGCAATCCCCAAAGGGCTGCGGCACCCGCGCGGGCACGCGCGCAGATTCGGGGCTGACCGGGGTTCCAGTACGCGGCGTCACGCTCAGACATCGGAAAAGGCTGGCTCACAGGTATGACATTTCCGGGCCCTATCACCGACACGCGGCGTGGCGATCGTCGTCGAGCTCAAGCCGCCGGATGTCGTGCACGACCACCCTCGCACGCCCGTCTCCTCTCTTGTCTACGGTTCAATGCCAGGGACCACAGAATCGCTTCAAACCTGGTGGGCCGACCCGACGAGGGCTCCTCCCGAGGCGGCAAGTTGATGCATTTCAGCATGCGCTAGACTGCGCAGGATGAAGAAGTGCCTTTTCTGCCTCTCCCCTCCAGGTGGGTGGGAGCACGTCTTCCTCTCTGCCCTGGGTGGGCGGCTTTGTACGTCGCTGGCGGACTGTCGAAAGTGCAACAATGATTTTGCCCACAGCGCGACGGGCAAAATTGACGACGACTTGGCGAACGTGTTCGAGGTTGTCCGAAACTGCCTGCGGATCGAGTCCGGGCGCGGAGAACCGCCTCCTACGATCCGACGAGCCGGCCGTCTTCCAAACGGAACCGAATACGATCTCGCTCCCGGAATGGTCCCTCAAACTCGCGCTACTAAGCCGGACTTCTCGGGTGCAACACCCGGCGGCGAGGTTACGACTCATGCGTGCGACGAAGACGAGGCGCGGCGACACGTAGACATAGCTCGCAAACGGGGCCTTCGGCCTTTCGTAAAAAAAGCGACGCAGGTCTTGATGAAGGCACCGATGACCGAGCTCAGTCTCAACTTCGATGGGCCTAAAATGTGGCGGAGTGGCGCAAAGACCGCCGTCGTCGGCGCGTGCATGATCTTCGGCAACGAGGGTGCGCGGAGGTACATCGATCCGGGACTGTTACTAGCCATCAAGCTGGGCAAGCCGCCGATACAGGACTTCGCAGGATGGGACTTTTCAAATCCTTGGCCGTCGACTACCGGATTCGTCCCTCACCAGAACTCTCCGCGCGCCGCCGTATCTGGGTATGAACACTCCCTCATTCTGTCGGACGTCGGGCTAGACTGGGTAGCGTATGTGACCCTCTTCGGCGCCTTTCGCATGTCCGTCTGGCTCGGCCCACGGAGTGGGTTGCCCCCCGTAGGCGTTGCTATCAATCCAAGAGCCACATGTCTCGAACGTTTTGACGTGAGCTTCGAGGCTCCGCAGACGTACAGACGGCGGAACCAGAACTCTTACAAAGAAGAGTATCGGGAGGTGTGGGCCGGAATGACAGCCGGGATCGAGCGCGCGTTGGCGACCTGGCACGCCGAGGCGGAGGCGGAACATCGTCGCAGCGTTATTGAGGATCTGATGGAACAGTTGCGCCGATCCGATCCCGATCTGGTTCAGCAAGAAAAGATCATCTCTGCATGGGCCCTTAAGATCGCCGCTCTCGAAAGGGGTGAAGCTTGGGAGGAGGAACTCGAAGTGTCCGCTTTGGACGGGGGTGCCCATATATGACGGGCTACCTTCGCTCGACGGCGTAACGAAACGCCGATCTACGGTCGTCGCACGGCGTGATCAGGGAGCGGCGAGGGAGTGCCGTGACGCGACAACCTGGCTGATGGTGCCGAGCGTCCGGAGCGGAATCTGTAGTGGTGGGGCGATCTTGAATCAAGATGGGCGGGGGCGGCATTTGGGGGTCCCCGGGTGGGCCCGCCCACCCGCAAATTGTATCGACCGGGTATCGAACGGGGCGTCATCTGGGCGACTCCGGTGACGCGTCTGCGGCGCAAGATGCCTGGGAACACCGCGAGAAAACGTGCGGACGCGACGTGGTATCTCAGGCGGTGACAGCCCGCGATACCTACGACGCCTGGGAGTGAGGCGACGCGCTCTCTCACTGAGCGCGTTGGGAACGGCCATAGAAGTTCAGCAGGACGACGCCTCGGATCGTGACGCGCCGCTCGTCATCGTTGTCGGTCGGGCCATTTTCCCAGGCAGACCAGAACTCCGCAGGTGCTCTGTCCTTACCGGAGCATGAAACGGTCCGGGAGCACTCGAAGATCTTCTGCACGTCGTCCGATACATCCCTCCGCTTGGGACCGGCGGCGACGAACCGGACGGCAGCATCAAGAGCTTGCATTCCCCTCACCGACGCGTCTGCCGATGCTTGGGTCCATGAGCGTTCGATCGCCGACTCCGACATGCCGATTCCGCGCATTCTCGCGAACAGGCCACCGCGAAAGTCCGTTCCCCGGCTCCATTCCTTCCACGCCTTCTCAGGCACGGCCATCTCGTGAACGTAGAGACGCTTGCTGAGCTCGAGCCGGTCGACCCATCGTCGCAGTCCGGTCGCCGGGTCCATGACCTGGACCCGGTCAGCGTTGGCACGCCACAACACGAGAAAGTGCTTGAGTGCCCCTTGCGCAGTGGCGATGGCCATCATCGGTCCGCGATGGCCGCCGGGAAGGAACAGATGATCCTGGGGGATCATGACTTGCTGAGCCTCTACCCCGAGGCGATTGGCTACTGCCTCGACGGTGTCGATGGACGCACCTTCGCGGGGGTCCACGTCCAACAGATGGACCAGTTTGTCGTATTCAATCTCGAGGCCGAACCCCTGCAGCACGGACTGGAGTGCGGCGGGTCCGCAGTCGACCGGAGACCGCTGGCGTACCTCGGGCGCATCCCGCGCGATGTATCCGGGCCCGCTGGGCGGGGGGCTGGCCCAGGACCACCCGACCAGGAAGAGTGCCAACGCGGGCACGTGGAGCGCTGAGCGCCAAAACATCACGGCGTCGTCACGACGTAGACCAACGGGTTTCCGCCGACCTTTTCCTCGAAGACCAGGAACGGCTTGCCGGAATCGTCCAGGGCCAGCGACGCGAACTGATACTCGTCAGGGGTCGGGTTCATGTGGATCTGATCGAGCACGGCCGTCCAGACGGAGCCGGACCAGCGCTGGACCTCCAGGCCTCGCGCGACCGAGAAGGTCACCAGCGGCAGCCCGAGGGGATCGACGTCGATGTCCATGAGGCCAACGCCGGAGAACCCGCTCACGATGCGCCGGTCGGTCCACCCGGGGACGAACACCGCGGCCAGGGCCGGGACGGTGACCGACGTCTGCTCGCTCCAGGCGAAGGCGGCGACACCGGCGCGGCTCATCCCCACGGAGAGGTTTTCGTAGGCGATGTTCCCGAAAATGGGCGCCGCCGGTAGCGACTGCGGGGTCCAGGCGGAACCCGTCCATGACAGGGCGATCGCCGAGCTCCCACTCTTCTCCCACGCAATGTCGAGCGTCCCATCGGCCGCGCCAGCCATGCCCCCGGTCTGCGAGACCGGCGTGTACGCCGCGTCCCCAAAATTGCCGAGGGTCTGCCAGCCGTTCGCCGCGCGCCGGAACACGACGGGGTGCTGATTGGGAGCAAGGGCGATCATCGACAGCGCGACGTCGCCCGCGTCGTCCACGACCAGATGCGGGCGGTACCCGAGCGGCAGGTCGTCCCAGCTGTCCCAGGTCGCGCCGTTTTGAACGCGTACGTGCGTCTCGAACGTCCCCACACCCATGTCTTGATCGGTCCAGGCGACCAGCACGCGCCCACCGCGGTCGACGGCCACGCTGGACGAGATCTGAAGAAGCAGCTGGCTCGGCTGGTCGGGGAAGGAGGCCAACTTGGTCCAGCTGGAGCCGTCCCAGCGCTGGACCAGGAGGTGGGGCGGCTCGACATTCGAGCCTCCCGCCGTATAGGCGACCACGGGGAGGCTGTCCGGCCCCACGTCGATCGACGGGTAGTAGCCCGCGGACTCTCCCGCCTGAGACGGCAGGGACGGTCCAAGGCTGACCGCGTTCGCCCAGCGCCACGTCCAGGTGGCGTCCTGGCCCAATGCATTTCCGGCCAGGTCGGTGATCGTACTCTTGAGGACGGCGATCCCCGTCGCCACCGCCGGGTGGCTCGTGACCCCGGCGGCGATCGTTCTTCCGTCGCTCGACAGAGTGGGCGGGCCGGCCACCGCAGCACCGTCCGCCGTCACCTGAAGAGTCGCGGTCGTGACGGAACCCGGAGCCATCGGCTCGCTGAACGTGGCCGAGATCGGCTGGGCGGCGGCGGCGTAGGCGTACTGGAACGGGGTCGTGCCGATGATCCTGGGAGGGGTGCGATCGACGATCAGTGTGCGCGGACGGCAGGCCACCTCCACGCCGGCGAAGGTGGCGTGACAGTCGAGGGTGTGCTGCCCTTCGGCCAGGGTGGCCGTCGGCAGCGCTCCCGCGAATGGCGAAGAAAGCTGTACGCGGGCTGCTCCGTCCACTCGAACGTCGACTGTGGTGGGCGGCGGGACCGAGGTGACGATCTGCACCCCCACTGCACCGTTCGTGTACACGACCTGCGCTGCCGGCTGGGCGAAATCGAGGGACGGAACCCCGGCGTCGGTGCCCATCCCCGCGTCGACCGCGCGCCCGCCCCCGCCGCCGGCCGCGCCAGCCGCTCCGCCACCACCAGCACCTGCGGTGGCCGTTGAGCCCCCCGGGCCGGCGCCGCCGGCTCCAGAGCCCCCAGCGACACCTGTTCCGGCGCCGGCCGCGCCATCCGCGCGTTGGTTGCCGCCTCCGCCGCAGGCAGAAAGGACAATGAAAGCTCCAACGAGCAACGCGTGAGCCCCAGCTCTCACGAGACCATTGTACGCGCCGAGCGGCGCCTCAGGGCATCCGGTGAGAGCCGTGTCGCGAGACGGCCGCGCCACGCCGGTGACGCGCGGGGCGCCCCTCCGGTTGCGGGCAGCGGGTGGTTGGGCGGAGAATCTGACCTTCAACTGACTTATCGGGAGGCCGTCGTGGATCACGCCTCGTTGCTCGCGCTGTTTCGTCGGATCGTCCGTTCGGGACCGCCGCTCATACTGGCTGCCGGATTCAACGTCGGATGCTCCGGCGTCTGCGGGGATGTGCCGTCGCAAGCGACGGCGACGGTTGCCGTGAGCCAACTGGACGCCGGAACGGCGGACGCCAGCATCGGCGATCTGGTCGCGCGTTGTCAGGCCTCGTCCGCCAATTGCACCCCGCTCTGCAAACAGGCCTTGGCCCACGAGCACGATCACACGGACCAGCCGTACAAATCGTGTGGGCTGACGACGGCCGACGGCCAGCTTTCGGTCCGGGTCGTCTATGCCTTCGTCTGCGTGGGCGGGCGCCGCCCCGAAGGGTTGGTCCGTCCGGCGGGCGGCGGGGCAGGGGAGACGCTGGGTGGCTGGTTGGCGGCGAACGCACACCTCGAGGCCGCGTCCATCGACGCGTTCGAGATTCTCGCCACGGAGCTCGGCGCCCATCGCGCGCCTTCCGCGTTGATTCAGGCCGCCCGGACCGCAATCGCGGACGAGACGCGACACGCCGGCGTCGTCGGTCGTCTGGCGGTCAGCCGCGGAGCGGTGCCACCGGCGCTGCACGTGAAGCGAGGGCCCGTCCGCAATCTCGAGGCGACCGCGACCGAGAATGCCGTCGAGGGCTGCGTGCGCGAGACCTACGCCGCGTTGCTCGCGTACAGGCAGGCGCGCGCGGCGGCGGATCCGGAGATCCGCGCCGCGATGGCCGGCATCGCGCGGGACGAGGCGCGACATGCGGCGCTCGCATGGGCCGTCGACGCCTGGAGCCAGAGCCTTCTCGCCCCCGCCGCCCGTCGCCGCGTGCGCGACGCGCGACACGAGGCAATCGAGCAGCTTCTGAGCGGGCAGCCCGCGGCTTTGCCGGCCGCCAGCCTCGCCGACGCCGGACTCCCCGACCACGACGAGGAGGTCCGCCTGTGCCGCGCTCTCGCCGCAGCCTTGGCCTAGAAGGAGCATCGGCGCCGAACGCGCCTGTGAAGCCCATTCCTGATACGATCCGGGGATGGGCACGCCTAAACTAAAATTGGCCTATTGGGGATGCTGGGTCGTGTTGGCTTCTTGCAGCAGCTCGAGCCTCCAGCCAAGGGACGGCGGCTCGGATGCGCCTTCTCGGGCGGTGGACTGCATGGGTAATTGCGCCTTCACGGCCACCTACACCATCAGCACGGACGGCTACTTCGCGCGGTACATGGACAAGGCCGTCCTGTCGCCTCCCGCCAGCTACACGCACATCAAGTACTTCTACCCGGACGGAAGTGGCGCCGCCGAATCCGTGACGTGCGCCCCCGCGATTCCACCTTGCACAAGCGGTGGCCCGGTCAGCGCCTGCGACATTGCGCAGGATCTCGCCGACCCCGCGGTGCAAGCCGCGCTGACGCAGGCGAACGGGCCCTTTTTCGAACGAGACACGCGCGCCATCGACGGCACCGCCTTCTCGTTCCAGAGCGATGACGGGCACGGGTTCGAGGTCGGCATGCGGTGCGACCTGGCCTACGATAACCCGACGCCGAGTCCCTGCGTGCCGGCGCCGGCCGGCATCGCTCGGCTCAAGGCGGATCTCCAGAAGCTGGACACCGAGCTCATCGCCAGCCCGGAATGCGCCGCGCTGAATGTGAATCTCGTGACGGCGGGAACCATCTGAACGCCCGCGCCCGCCGATGCCACTGCGCTGACGCCGGCGCTTCTACGCACCAATACAGCCGATAGATCCCCTCTAGCCAGCGGAACGTCTCTCTCGGGCGCGTCGCGCGCCTGCTCAACATCCATCCCCGGGAGCATGAAATGCGTATTCGGATCTGGGCGGCCGGAGCCGCGGTCTGCTTCGGCTCGTTGCTCACCGCCAGCGCCAGCCAGGCGACGGACTATTACGTGTCGCCAACCGGCAGCGACTCCAACCCGGGGACGATGGCGCAGCCCTTCGGCACCGTGCAGAAGGCCGTCGACGCGCCGTCGCCGGGCGATACGGTCTGGTTCCGCGCCGGCACGTACAAGAACGCGAAGCAAATCCGCATCACGAAGAGCGGCACGTCGGACAGCCAGCGCATCAACTTCTTCGCGTACCAGGGCGAGGTGCCCGTCATCGATTTTTCGACGTACGTCTCGAGCAACACGGCGTCCGACCAGCCGACCATCCTCATCACGGGCAGCTGGCTGCACTTCAAGGGTCTGGAGGTCGCGAACGGCGCGGTGCAGCCCAGCGGTTCGCACTCGAACGACGCGGTCCGCGCGTCGAACACGCACGACAACATCTTCGAGCTGCTGAACATCCACCACAACTTCGGTCCGGGCCTGTTCATCGACGGCGGCACGGGCGGGCACCTGATCCTGAACTGCGACTCGCACGACAACTACGACAAGAACGGCAGTCAGGGTGACGGCCAGAACGGCGACGGGTTCGGCGTCCACTACCAGATGACCGGCCCCAGCACCGTTCTGCGCGGCAACCGCGCCTGGATCAACTCCGACGACGGCTACGACCTCATCTCTCAGGAGGTGCCGGTCACCATCGAGAACTGCTGGGCCGTCATGAACGGCTACGCCGACGGCGGATCGACGCGGCCGTCGTCCGGGAACGGCAACGGCTTCAAGGCGGGGAGCAGCAAGACCGGGATCCGGCACCTGCTGCAGCAGAACGTGGCCTGGAAGAACGGCGCGGCCGGCTTCTACGCGAACCACTCGTCGGGCGGCAACACCTGGCTGAACAACACGTCCTACATGAACTCCGTTCAGTACAACATGCTGGCGAGCCCGGCGGACGACACCAGCATGACCATCACGCTGACGGGCGCGCTGGCCCACAAGATGCGGAACAACATCGGCTTCCCCAACAAGAACACCAACATGGGGGGCGTCGACAGCCAGTTCAACACCTGGGACCTCGGGATCACGGAGGCGAGCAACGACTTCGCCAGCACGATGGACACCGGCTACGCGGGGCCACGCCAGGCGGACGGCAGCTTGCCGAACATCAACTTCATGAAGCTTGCCGCCGGCAGCCCGCTCATCGACAAGGGGACGGACGTGCAGCTGCCGTTCACGGGCGCGAAACCGGACCTCGGCGCTTACGAGTACGGGCTGACGACGAACACCGGCACCGGCGTCGGCGGAACGACGGGCAGCGGAGGGACCGGCGCGACGGGCGGGACCTCCGGGGCCGGCGGCGCGGGGACGGGCGGCAAGGCGGGCTCGGGTGGTGGCGCCGCCGGAGGGTCGACGGAGGATCGCGGCGGCGCGAGCGGGACCGGCACCGGCGGGATCAGCGGCGTCACCGGCAGCGGTGGCGCGGTCGGCACCGGAAGCGGGGGAACGCTGGGGACGGGCGGGGCTACCGCGAGCGGCGGGTCCAGCCCGGGCACGGGCGGAAACCCCACGGGCGGCACCGGCACCCCGGGCGGCGAGAGCGGCTGTTCTTGCGTCATCGCTTCCGGCGGCTCCAGCGCGTGGGTTCCGCTGTTCGCGCTGGCGCTGGTCCCGCTGTTGCGCCGCCGCAGGCGCTGACGCCGGGCCGCGCCGTCGCTACTGGAACGTGATGTTCGAGACGTACTGGTTGATGCTCCAGCTGGCGTCGGCGTCCGTCTGGCTGGTGACGGCGTTGCCCTGCACCGTGAAGCCGCTGAAGTGGACGCCGTTGATGGTGACGCTGGACGACTTGCCGTGGATGTTGATCAGCTTCTTGACGTCGGCCGACACGTTCGTGAAGGAGGTGTCCTTGGCGATCGACGTGTTGGGCGCCGTGCGCCACGTCGGCGCGTCGTCTTCTTCCAGGTCGATCAGGTTGGTGTCCGCGGCTTCGATGCGGATGTCCTCGAACTTGGTGTTTTGAATGACGGCCGTGTCGTTGGCGTCGATGACCATCGCGCGGCCCGCCTTCACGATGTCGATGTCCTTGAACACGATGCCGTCCATCGTGTCGCCGAACGTCTTCGTGCCGACCTTGCAGGCGCCCGAATTGCTGTAGAGCACCGCCTTCTGATAGACGATGTTCTTGGTGTCGATCCCGCCCTGCTGCTCGGTCTTCGGCGACAGGTTGTCGTCGCCGCTGTAGACGAACACGTTGTAGATGGTGCCGTTGGTCGAGGCGTCGAAGTCGATGCCGTCGGTCTGGTTGTACGTCGTCGTGGTCGGCCGCCGGTTGATGACCTTGTAGTTCTGGATCGTGACCTGGTCGCTCTTGTAGACCAGCGTGTTCCAGAAGACCGGGTCTCGCACCAGCACGCCGTCGATCGTGACCTTCGAGCTCTGGTCGACGCGCACGGCGTTGATCTTGAAGCTGGGGGTGTCGTTGCTTCCGCCCGTGATGGTCGTCCCTTCGGCGTCGATGACGCCGCGGCCCAGTATTTTCGTGTTGGTCACGTTGTTCAGGTGAATCAGGCCGTGGCTGGTGCTCTCGACGGCGGGCGCACCGGTCGCCGCGTAGTCCGACGTGCTGGTCGAGCCGTCCAGCATCGCCCCGCCGGCCAGGTAGAGGGTCATGTTGCTCTTCAGCGAGAGCTCGCCGACCTTGTATCGCCCGGGCGGGAAGTAGAGGACGTTCTGCGTGGCCCCCGAGGCGGCGTTGATGGCCGACTGCACCTTGGCGGTCACCAGCGTGGCGCCCGTGTTGTCGACGGTGTAGTCGGCGACGTTCTTCACGTTGGCGTCGCCCAGCCTGGGCGGGTTCGCCTCTTGCTCGTCGATGAGAATGAACAGCAGCTCCTTCGCGTCGAACTGCAGGATGAGGTAGTTGGGGCCGCTGTTGAACGTGATGGTGTTGCCGCTCTTCGTGGCGGCGATCTTCCGGCTCTTGGGGCTGACCGTGTACGAGGAGAAGCTCTCGCCGACGGTCACGGCGATCGTCGCCGTGCATCCGGTCGCCACGCCGAAGTAGGCGTAGTGCACCTGCATCTCGGCGGAGAACTTGGTCAGCTTCTCGACGAACTGTGACGTGCCGTTGGCGGTGACCGTGTAGAGCGGGCTCTTCACGGCGCCGGGCAGCTCGGGGAAGGTGATGACGGAGCCCGCCGCCGAACAGTCCGTCGTGCTCGGCGAACCGCCGCCGCCGCCGTTCGCCATGCCCGCGCCGCCGCCCGTTCCGATTCGACCACCCGCGCCGGCGGCGCCCCCGGCCCCGGCTGCCGCGCCTGCCGCGCCCCGGGATCCGCCGGAGCTCG
>CAZPUH010000356.1:0-4703 GCA_964589215.1 uncultured Myxococcales bacterium
GGACGGGCGCTTCGACGCCCAGTACGGCTGGGCGCGCACGCAGCCGGCCGGGATGCCGGCCGTCGCGGGCGAGTCGATCGACCTCATCACGGCGATCGCGACCTACAGCTACCGCGGGCTGCGCGACTGGCGGCGCTTCCCGAAGCCGGCCATTCCCGATCCGTACGTGCGGGTCTGGCTGGAGTCGGAGTTCACGCGGCCGACCATGACCGCGACGCAGACGCGCGGCTACCATCACCTGCAGCTCACGCCGACCGCCGGCGCGCAGCTGACGTTGACGCCGCGCCTCAAGGTGCGCGCGGGGGCCGGCGCGCAGAGCGAGCTGCTGGCCCCCGACGGCGACGGCCGCTGGCAAGCGGTGATCGAGGCGGGCGCGACGCTGGACCCGACGGCCATCGCGACGTGGGGCGCGCTGGCGGTGCGGCTGGAAGGGTTGATCAACTACGACTTCGTCGACCCGACCGACAGCCGCCAGCACCAGCTGCGCGGGACCGCGAAGCTGTCGGTGCCGCTGGTGCCCACGCTCTTCCTCACCGTCGGCATCGACGTGTTCGGCGCGCAGCGCGAGGCGCTGGGCTGGGGCGCCTCGTACGACACGACCATCGGCCTGCGGCTGCACACTGACGTCGCGCGCCAGCCGCTCTGATCGCGGCCGGCCTTGAACCTCTGCCAAAAGCGGCGCACCCGTCTTAGGTTTTTCCCATGAGCGAACCTCAGAAGACCTACCAGGGCGGCTGCCAGTGCGGGCGCGTGCGCTACGACGTGCGGCTCGATCTGTCTCAGCCGGTGATCTCCTGCAACTGCTCGATGTGCGGCCGGTCCGGGACGCTGCTGACGTTCGTGCCGGCCGGCCAGTTCACGCTCAAGTCCGGCGGGGAGTCGCTGACGAACTATCAATTCAACAAGCACGTCATCCACCACCTCTTCTGCAGCGTCTGCGGCATCAAGTCGTTCGCGCGCGGCGTCGGCCGCGACGGCGGCGAGCAGGTGGCCGTCAACGTCCGCTGCCTGGACGACGTCGACCTCGACGCGCTGAAGGTCCAGAAGTTCGACGGCCGCGCCCGCTGAGGGCGGTCACCGTCGGTGGACGATCCGCGGCAGCAGCCAGCGGGTCCCGCGCGGCGGCAGCAGGCGCGCGGCGCCGTGATCGGCCGGCGCCGGCGTGGCGAACAGCAGCAGGTCCACGCCGGCCTCGACGGCGGCGCCCACACACATCGGGCAGGGCTCGTGCGTCGCCGCCAGCGTCAGGCCGGGGACCGGCGCCGCGGCCTGGGCGGCGGCCACGCGCAGGCACTGGATCGCCGGGTGCGCGAGATCGCCGCCGTCGCAGGCGCCACCGAACGCAGCGATGGGGTCGGCGTTGCCGTCGGTGACCACGCACCCCGCCGGCTTGCCGCCGGCCGCGTTGCGCGCCGCCTTCAGAAGCTGGTCCAGCGCGGCCGCGTCCAGGTGGGCCGCGCCGGGCGACGCCGTTCGCAACGCCGCGTCGAGCTCGGCCTCGATCGCCGCGACGTCGCGATAGACGGCGCGCGCGCCCGCACCCCGCAACACCTCGGGTTGATTGCCGCCGCCGGTCACTCCCAGCAGCACCACGCCGGCGGCGGTCGCGGCGCGCGCGTCCCAGGGGGTGTCGCCGATCATCGCGCACTGGGCCGGCGACATCCCCAGCTTGCCCAGCGCCGCGTGCACCAGATCGGGCGACGGCTTCGTGTTCTCGACGTCGCTGGCCGTGATGACCTGGTCGAACAGCTTTCGCCAGGCGACCCCCGACGCGGCTTCGGCCTTCTCGATCTGCTGGCTGTTGCTGCTGCTCGCCAGCGCGGTTCGAATGCCGCGCGCGCGCAGGGCGGCCAGCAGCTCCTGGCCGCGCGGAAACACACGCAGCCCCTCGGCCGCCCAGATCTCGAACAGCGCGTCCTTGTTCGCGGCGCGCAGGTCGTCGCCGCGCTTGCTCTCGGCGCTCTCGCCCAGGATGTCGGCGACCAGCTTGTCGCCCCCCTTGCCGACCTCGACGAAGATGCGGTCCGGCTCGACGTTGTATCCGCAGCGCTGGAAGGCCTGCTGCCAGGCCCGGACGTGCGCGTCGTTGGAGTCGACCAGGACCCCGTCGAAGTCGAAGATCACGCCGTCGAGCGCCACCGCTGCCCCTTTCGTCCTTGCTGCCGCGCGTGCCGCAGCGACCGCCGCAGCTGGGTCTCCAGGCGATTGCCGCGCTTGTCCTCGGCCATCCGTCGCTGCAGCAGCGCCAGCACCGCCGCCTCGGCGGGCCGGAGCGCGCCCGGCCGCCGCGCGGCCAGCGGCACGTCGACGCGCCGGCTCAGCGACTCCGACAGCGTCCCATCCAGGTAGGAGGCGATGACGTCCGGGTGGACGTAGCACTTGCGGCAGACTGCCGGCGTGTTTCCCAGGCGCTGCGCGACGCGCTCGATGGCGCGCGCCACGTCTCGCGGCGCCGGCTTGCGCGGGCCCGCCTTGCGGGCGCGCCGGGCCAGCAGCTCGGCCGCGGCGTCCACCTCCCGAAGCGCCAGCGCGGCCAGTACGGTGCCCGCCCAGGTGCGGAAGTCCTTGGCCGTGAAGTCGTGGCCCGTCGCCTCGCGGATGTAGTCGTTCACGTCCGCCGAGTCGATGGTGGCCGGCTTCCGTTCCTCGTCGAGGTACTGGAACAGCTCCTGCCCCGGCAGGTCCCGGCACTTCCGCACGATGCGTGCGACGGCCCGATCGTGGACGGCCACGTCGTGCATGACGCCGCTCTTGCCGCGAAAGTGAAACCGCACCTCCGACGGGCGGATGTCGACGTGCCGGTCTTTCAGCGTCGTGAGCCCGAACGACTTGTTGCTGCGTGCGTACTCCTCGTTGCCAACGCGCATGAACGTCGTCTCCAGCAAGCGCACCACCGTCGCCAGCACCTTCCGGCGCGGCAGTCCCGGCAGCCGCAGATCGGCCGCGATGCGCCGCCGCAGCTGGGGCAGCGCCTGCCCGAACGCGATCATGCGGGAGTACTTGGTGCCGTCCCGCTCCTCGCGCCAGCGCGGGTGATACCGGTATTGCTTGCGCCCGCGCGCGTCCCGCCCGGTGGCCTGGATGTGCCCGTTCGGGTCGGGGCAGATCCAGACGTTGGTCCAGGCCGGCGGGATGACCAGCTTTCGAATGCGTTCTTCCGTGTCGGCGTCGTGGAGACGCCGCCCCTGCGCGTCCAGATAGACGAACTGCGGGACGAACCGCTTACCCTGGCGGATCTTCTTCCCCGTCGCCTCCCGGCGAATGCCGGGGCGCGTGTCGTCGACGTGACGAAGCCCAGCCGCGCGCGCCGCGGCGACCGGATCCGCCGCCGTGTCCGGAACGGCAGCGATTTTCAACGCCTGCGCCACAGGCTCACGTTAAGGGGCGTTCCCGTGGCCACAAGGCCCACGGTCGCGAACCGTCAGGCGTTGCCGCATCGGGAGACATGCCTAACTTCGGCGGTGAAACGACAAGCGAGGAGGAGAAGATGCAAACCAATCCGGTCGACACCTTGAACGAGCTACTCCGCGGCGAGATCTCCGCGGTCGAAACCTACCGCCAGGCGCTCGAGAAGCTGAGCGGCAGCCCGAACCGCGCGGAGCTGGAAGAATGCCGGCGCTCGCACGAGATGCGCGTGCAGAAGCTGCGCGAGCAGGTGGTGCGTCTGGGCGGCAACCCCGACGAGACGTCCGGCGCCTGGGGCACCTTCGCGAAGCTGTTCGAGGGGGGCGCCAAGGCGTTCGGCGAGAAGGCCGCCATCGCGGCCCTGGAAGAGGGCGAGGACCACGGCTTGCGCCTCTACAAGGGCGACATCGACAAGCTGGATCCCGCGTCGCGGGCGCTGGTCGAGCAGGACGTGCTGCCCGCGCAGGAGCGGACGCACCGCTCGCTGAGCACGCTCAAGCACGCGATGCACTGACCGCGTGAGTCCGAACGTCGACGCTGGCCCGCCGGGCTGGCCCGCCCGTTTGTGGCTGGTCCGGCACGGCCAGAGCGCCGGCAACGTCGCCGCCGCGGAAGCGACGGCGGCGGGACGGGCCTCGATCGACGTCGCCGATCGCGACGTCGACGTCCCGCTCTCGGCGCTGGGCAAACGGCAAGCGCGCGCGCTGGGCGACTGGTTCGCCGGACAGCCGTCCGACGAGCGGCCAACGGCGTTGCTCGTCTCGCCGTACCTGCGCGCCGTGCAGACCGCGGAGATCGTCGCAGAGGCCGTAGGACTCGATCGCGCGTCCGACCGCTTCGTCGTCGACGAGCGGCTGCGCGAACGCGAATTGGGGATGCTGAACCGGCTGACGAAGGCCGGCATCACCGCGCGCTACCCCGCCGAGGCGGAGCTGCGCGCTCGCCTCGGGAAGTTCTATTACCGCCCGCCGTCGGGCGAGAGCTGGTGCGACGTGCTGCTGCGGCTGCGATCCGTCGGCGACCACCTGCGCGTGCAGGGCGGCGACGAACGCGTGCTGATCGTCGCGCATCAGGTGATCGAGCTGTGCTTCCGCTACCTGCTGGAACGCATGACGGAGGAGCAGATCCTGCAGATCGATCGGGAGGGAGACGTGGCCAACTGCGGGCTCACCGCGTACGACCGCGCGCCGGCGGGGAACCGCCTGGTGCTGCGCTTCTACAACTTCGTGGCGCCGCTGGAGCAAGCCGGCGCCCCCGTGACGGAGGAGAAAGATGCGCCGGCCGCCGCGCGCTGACGC
>CAZPUH010000357.1:0-1429 GCA_964589215.1 uncultured Myxococcales bacterium
CACGCGTCCGCACGCCAGGCGCGGATTGCTGCGGTCGGAACGACGACGTTGGCTTCCTCACGGCGCGGCACCATAAAGAGGGCAGCTTCCCCTGTCAAAGGGTTGCGTGTAGGCTTGAGTGCTTGAATTCCGGATTGACACCCCGGATTCCCCCGGAAAGGATTCACCCGGCATGACCACGAAGCCCCCCACCGGACTGGCGGCCAGCGGACGTCCTGACGGCTCGGATCACGATGTCGAGGATCTGTCCGACGAGCTCGTGGTCGATCCGTCGCAGGACGTGACGGTCGAGGCGTCGGACGATTCGACGCTGGAGCTGGAGGACGACGACGCCATCACGGGCACCGAGACGCCGCCGCCCACGCCGGCGCCGCTGTTCGCGTCGATGGAGACGCCGCCGCCCGTGGCGACCAGCTCGACGGCGGGCTACGCGCGCCGGAACGCGCCCACGCTGCTGGGGATGCCGCTTCCGTCGATGCCGCTGCCGGGGAGCAGCGCGCCCGCGTCAACGCTGGGCCTGGGCGAGGACGACCACGACCTCGGCGACGACGACGACGATGAGGTCACCGTCATGGCGCGGCCGTCGGTGACCGACGACGAAGAAGAGGCGACCAAGGTCGAACCCGCGGAGACCGCCATTCGCGCCGCCGCGTCGAAGGACGACGACGAAGAAGACGAGCTGACCGCCGCGCTGTCGACGCAGGCCAGCGTCGAGCGTGAGCGCGCGTTGCGCAAATCGATGCCGCCGTCGCTGGATGCGCCCTTGTCGGCGCACAGCTACCGCGCGGGAGAATCGGGCGCCGAGTTCGCCCGCTCGGCCGACGTCGCGGACGACGATGACGTCGCGCTGTCGGATGAGACGCCGGGCGTCGCGCTGGACGACGACGAGAGCGCGACCGGCACGTATTCGGCCGACGGCGAGGAGCCGTCGTCGGAGCTGGAAGCGGTGCTGGCGCCGCGTCGACCCACGTCGCCGGCGGGCAGCGCGCCGCTGGGTGCCGGCTTTGGTGCGTCGCCGTTCAGCGCGTCCGCGCCGCTGCCGCGGACCGAGGGTTTCGGCGGGCGTCTTCCCACGCCCAGCGCGGGCCTGGGGCTGACGCTGCCGCCCAGCCCGTCGCTGCCGCCGCCGGCCGCTTCGCCGTTCTCGTCGCGACTGAGCGCGACGGGCAGCCCCTACCCGCGAACGATGTCGCCGGCGCCGACCGGTCCGACGCCGGCGCTGCAGATCCCGGCACCGTCGGGCGCCGTGACCGTCGCCAGCACGGGCGGCATCTTCCGCAACGTGCAGCTGCCGCTGGGCGGGTTGGTCGCGTCGTGCCTGGCGTGCCTCGTCTTCGGGCTGGTGATCGGCGGAAAATTCCTGGGAACGCGCGCGCCCGCGCCGGCCCCCGTCGTCGCCGCGGCTCCCGCGCCGCTGCCGCCGACCGCC
>CAZPUH010000358.1:0-6568 GCA_964589215.1 uncultured Myxococcales bacterium
GAACGCCAGCCCCAGCACCGCCAGCATCGAGCCCTGGATGACGACGCCGAAGGTGAGGCGCGCGAACGCGAACAGCACCAGCGTCTGCAGCGGCACGAACACCAGCCCCGACACGCGGTACGACAGCAGGTAGTTCCCGCGCCGCATGGGGGTCGCCGCCAGCCGCTTCAGCAGCTTGCGCTGGCGCGCGTTGACGATGTTGAAGGCGGCGCCCCACATGGCGCCGTTCAGCAGCTGCAGCCCCAGCAGGCCGGGCACCAGCCAGTCGACGTAGCGGCCGCCCCGCGAGACGGCGGTCTCGTCGCGCGTCGGGACCACGTCGCGACGGCCGGCGTGATTCTGCAAGAGGTCGTCGACCTGCCGCCGCGCCGCCAGCGCCTCGGGGCGGCTGGGGTCGTAGCGAAAGACCAGCGGCGCGCCCGCCGGGGCCTCGATGGCGAGCGCCACCTGGCCGGTGCGCAGCTCGCGCGTGGCCTCGTCCGCGTCGACGATGCGCGCGGCGACGACGCGTTCGCCGGCCAGCGCCGACGCCACGCGCTCCGCCTCGGGCCCGGCCACGATGGCGACGGGCGTCTTCGCCTGACCCTGGTTGCGGAACGCGACGCCCAGCGCGACCGTGACCAGCAGCGGGAAGCCGAACGTCCAGAACATGGACCCCGGCTCGCGGAAAAAGAGCTTCAGGCGAACGGCGCTGAGCGCCCACAGTGAGTTCTTCGACGACATCGGTGGCTAGTCCTCTCGCAGGCTGCGGCCGGTCAAGGTCAGGAACACGTCGTCCAGCGTCGCCGTCCGCGACACCAGCCGCGTCGGTTGCGCGCGCCGCTCGACCAGGCGCGCGATCAGCGCCGGCAGCGCGACGTGCGGCTCGTCGATGGACAGCGCCAGGCCGTCGCCCAGCGCGCGCGCCGCGCGTACGCCGCGCACGTCGGCCAGCGCCTCCGGCGGCAGCGGCGGGTTGGTGGTGATCTCGACCAGGTGGGCGCCGCCGATGCGATCGATCAGCTGGGCGGGCGTCCCCAGCGCGATGCGCTTGCCGTGATCGACGATGGCGATGCGGTCGCAGAGGCGCTCGGCCTCGTCCATGTAGTGGGTGGTGAGCACGACGGTCTTGCCGCGAGAGCGCAGCGCCGCGATGGTGTCCCACAGCGCGCGCCGCGACTGCGGGTCCAGACCCGTCGTCGGCTCGTCGAGGAACAACACCTCGGGATCGCCGACCAGGCCCAGCGCCACGGCCAGCCGCTGCCGCTGCCCGCCGGACAGCGTCCTGACCCAGGTGGCGCGCTTCTCTTCCAGCTGCATCTCGGCCAGCAGCGTGGCGATCGGGATGGTCTTCCCGTCGTAGAAGGTGGTGAAGACCCCCAGCGTCTCCTCGACCGTGAGGCGGTCGAAGAGCTTCGTCTCCTGCAGCGCCACGCCGATGCGCGCCCGCAGCTCGTCCGGGTGCCGGTCCCACGTGCGGCCCAGGATCTCCACCTTTCCTGATGTCGGTTCGTTCAACCCCTCCAGGATCTCGACCGTCGTGGTCTTGCCGGCGCCGTTCGGCCCCAGCAGGCCGAAGCATTCGCCGCGCTGGACGTCCAGATCCAGCCCGTCGACAGCCGCCAGGTCGCCGTACCGCTTGACCAGCCCTTCGATCACGATCGCCGCGTCCATGAGCGCGGCGAAATATACACGCAGCCGTCCGGATTCAAGGGCGCCTCCGACGGATCGCCCGGGCATACTGGCGGCATGTCTCCCTTGCGGGCCCCGCGGCGCGTGGTGGCCCTGCTGGCGGTCGTCGCCGCGGTGTCGGTCGCGAACCTTTATTACGCGCAGCCCCTGGGCGCGATGATCGCGCGGTCGCTGGGCGTGAGGGCCGGGTCGATGGGCGTGGCGCTGATGCTCTCGCAGCTGGGCTACGCGCTGGGCATGCTGCTGCTGGTGCCGCTGGGCGACGGGCGCGAGCGGCGCGGCCTCATGACGACCACAGCGCTGGCCGCGTCGGTGATGCTGGGGCTGACGGCGCTGGTCCCTGGTTACGCCGCGTTCGCGGCCGTCAGCTTCGTGCTGGGGTTCGCCTCCTGCCTGCCGCAGCTCGCGGTCCCGTTCGCCGTCGGCGTCGTCCCGGCCGCGGAGCGCGGGCCGGCCATCGGCACGGTGATGGCCGGGTTGCTGGCGGGCATCCTGCTGTCGCGCATGGCCAGCGGCGCCCTGGCCGGCGCCATCGGCTGGCGGGCGACGTTCGCGGCGGCGGCCGGGCTGATGGTCGTGCTGGCGGGGGTCATGCGGGTCGCGCTGCCCCGCCAGACGCCCGCGCAGCCGCTGGCGTGGCGGACCATCATCGCGTCGCTGGGCGGCATCGTGCGGCGCGAGCCGTTGCTGCGGCGTCATGCGCTGGTGGGCGCCGCCTGCTTCGCGGCGTTCAGCGCGTTCTGGTCGACGCTGTCGTTCCACCTGGCCCGCCTCGGGTACGGGGCGCGCACGGCGGGCCTCTTCGGCGCGCTCGGGCTCACCGGCGTGCTGGTGGCGCCGATCGTGGGACGGCTGACCGGGCGGCTGCGCGCGCGCACGCTGAACGCGGCGGGGCTGCTGGCCGCCGTCGCTGGATTCGCGCTGTTCTGGGCAGGCACCCGATCGTTGCTGATCCTGGCGCTGGGCGTCGTCGCGCTGGACGCGGGCGTGCAGGGCTGCCACCTCACGAATCAGCACGTGGTCTTCGGGCTGGACCCGACCGCCCGCAACCGCATCAACGCCGTCTACATGGTCACCTACTTCATCGGCGGCGCGATCGGCACGGTGGTGGCCGGGGGGGCCTGGGACGCCGCCGGCTGGACGGGCGTGTGCGTCGCCGGGATGACGTTCGCCGCGGCCGGGCTGCTGCCGCTGCTGGGCAGTCAGCCGTCGAGCACGGCCGCCACGGCGTCCAGCGGATCGGCCGCCACCACGTCGGGCGACTCGGCCCGCAGCCTGTCGGGCGAGACGTAGCCCCAGCCGGCGGCGACCGCGCGGGCCCCCAGCGCGCGCGCCAGCTGCACGTCGGGGAGGCCGTCGCCGATGACGGCCGCCTGCGCGGCGCCGACGCCGGCGTTGGCCAGGATCGCGCGCGCCGCACCCGGGTCGGGCTTGCGCGGATAGCCGTCGCCGTCGCCGACGATCGCCGAGAGGCGGCCCGCGATGCCCAGCTGCTGCAGCAGGGGACGCGCCAGCGTGCCGGGCTTGTTGGTCAGCACCGCGGCCGGGACGCCGCCGGCGGCGAGCCGATCGAGCGCCTCGGACACCCCCGGGTAGAGGCGCGAGTCGACGCAGAGCCCCGTCCGATAGTGCTCCATGAAGCGCGCGAACAGCGCCTCCTCATCGGCGGTCGCGCGCGCGTCGCCGACGGCGCGCCGGATCAGCACGCGCGCGCCGTCGCCCACCATCGTCTTCACCCGCTCCAGCGGCGGCGCCGGCACCCCCGCCTCCCGCAGCGTCGCCGCCAGGGCCGCCGCGATGTCAGGAGCGCTGTCGACGAGCGTGCCGTCGAGGTCGAAGATGACCAGATCGATCCGTCTCATGCGCCATCAGGCTGACGCGATCCGGACGCGCAAACCAGCCCTCTCTTCCCCGTCCTCGTCCTCGTCCTCGTCCTCGTCCTCGTCCGCGCCGCGCGGCGCCAGTGGATGGGCTTGCCCTGATTTCGAGGACGAGGACGAGGACGGCGACGAGGACGGGAACGACGATTACTCGACGGTGCGGCCGCGGAAGCGACGCATGCCGGGGATGCCCTGGCTGCGCGCGGCCCCGGGCGCGTGGATGGGCGCGGTGACCGCCCCGTCGGCCGGCGCGGGCGGCGGCGCCTCCAGCTCGACCTGGGCGATGGCGGGCGCGATGCGGCGGCTGACCAGGTTGGCGGCCATGCGCAGCGCCGGCATGTTCACGGGGCCGGCGACCACGATGCACAGCAACCCGCCGCCGATCGCCTTCAGGTAGAGGCGGTGGTCGCCGAAGCGGACCACGGCGGTCTCGATGTCGTCGCCATGCGCGGCGAACGTTTCGCCGACGCGTAGCAGGCGGCTGCCCGCTTCGGACAGGACGGCGTCTTCGAACAGCGCCGGGATCTCGCGCGCGACCAGGCGCCCGTCCTTGCTGCAGACGAAGCTGCCGGTGATGCCGGCCACGTCCTTCAGCGTCGCCAGGCTCCCGCGCACCGTCTCGGACAGCGCGCGCGCCTCCACGCCGGTCACAGCCCCAGCCTCTCGCGCAGCGGCTGCAGGTTGCCGTCGGACCGCGGCCGCAGCGCCACCGTCTCGTCGGCGTTGTCGGCAAAAATGATCCAGCGCCCCGGCGCGCGCGGGCGCGCCTCGGCCCGGCCGACCGGCCCGCTGCCGGCACCAGCGTCCGCCTGACTGAACGTGCACTCCATCGCCGAGAACTCGCCCAGCCCCAGCATCTCGCCCGTGAGCTGCAGCAGCCGCTGCACGTAGGCCACCGTCTCGGCCAGCTCCTCGCTTCCGCCGCGGTTGCTGACGATCGCGCCGTTGGGGCCAAGTCGCATCACGACGGTGAAATCTCCCGCGATCTCGGGTCGGGCCGCGGCCCGCGGGTCCTTCACCCCGGTGATCGCATCGTCGATGTTTGAACTTCGCATGGGCCCCTCTCCTTCCAGTGCTCCTTCTTCTTCCTCGTCGCCGATCTCCAGCTCCTCGAAAATCTCCTCGTCCGGCGCTGACCCGGCTCGCCCGGGGAATGCCACCAGGTTGGACGCCGCCGCCTCATCCCGCAGCTGCGCGGCCCGCAGCAGCAATCCCTCCAGCGCCGTCTGGATGGACGGCTGCTCGGGCCAGGGGCGATCGCTCGCCTGAAACGACCCGTTCGTCCAGGCCAGGATCTCCAGCGCCGCCGCTTCGCCGACCGCCTGCGCCGTCGTCGCGTGCACGATGCGCCCGCGGTCGAAGTACAGGTACCCGACGCCCCCCTCGCCCACCACCTGCATCGATCGCCGCGACCGCGACAGGCATTCGATCTGGACGAGGTCCCAGAGGCTGGCACCCCGCAGCTGCGCCGAGAAACCGCGCGATGCCGCCGGCGCGTCGCCACGACGTTCGTTGTTGTTGATGTTTCGGTTCTGCACGATCACACGCTCCGTTTCGTTCAATCGGGAAGCGGCTCGGCGCTGTACCCTTCCATCCCCATCTCCGGCACGTCCAGCCCCTGGATCTCCGTGCTCGGCGAGACGCGGTTGCCGACCGCCGCGCCCACCAGCTTCAGCGTCACGAAGGTCATCAGCGCCACCCAGGCCACGTTCGCCAGCAGGCCGATGCACTCGGCGCCGAACTGCGACGCGTCGCCGTAGAACAGCCCGCGGACCGGCCCCGGCACGCCGTTCCAGCCGTCGCCGTAGCGGCCGTCGGCGAACAGCCCCAGGGACAGGATTCCCCAGGCGCCGCACACGCCGTGGACGGACGACGCGCCGACCGGGTCGTCGATCTTCAGCACGTTCTCGATGAACAGCGCCGACATGACGACCAGCACGCCGGCCACCAGGCCGATGAACATCGCGGCCGGCGCGGTCACGAACGCGCAGGGCGCCGTGATGGCGACCAACCCGGCCAGCATGCCGTTGCACATCATGCTGACGTCCGGCGTGTCGAACCGGAACTTCATGTAAAGGTACGCGCCGAACGCGCCGGTCGCCGACGCCAGCATCGTGTTCACCGCGATCACCGCGATGTGCGTGTCGGTGCCCGACAGCGTCGAGCCCGGGTTGAACCCGAACCAGCCGAACGCCAGGATGAACGTCCCCAGCACCGCCATCGGGATGTTGTGGCCGGGGATGGGCTGGGCCTTGCCGTCGACGGAATACTTGCCGATGCGCGGCCCCATCATCTTCGCCCCGACCAGCGCCGCCACGCCGCCCACCATGTGCACGACCGAGCTGCCGGCGAAGTCGACGTGCCCGTGGCCCAGGCCGAAGTTGTGCCCCAGCTGCGACAGCCAGCCGCCGCCCCAGACCCAGTTCGCGTAGATCGGGTAGATCACCGTCGAGATCACGAAGCTGAAGGCGACGAACGACGTGAACTTCCAGCGCTCGGCCATCGCGCCCGTCGGGATCGTCGCGGTGGTGTCCATGAACACCATCTGGAACAGGAACAGCGCCGCCACGGGCGCCGTGTAGACGGCCGGCGACAGGAAGAAGCCGCGCATCCCGAACAGCCCGAACTCGTGCCCCGCGATGTGGATGACCATCTCGCTGGACAGGGTCGCGTCGTTGCCGAACGTCGAGAGCGCGCCCACACCGCCCATCTGCAGGCCGAACCCCACCGCCCAGAACCCGATGATGCCGATCGAATAGACCAGGAAGTTCATGCCCATCGTGTGGGCGACGTTCTTCGCGCGGGTGAGGCCGGTCTCGACCAGCGCGAACCCCGCCTGCATGAACATCACGAGGAAGCCGGTGACCAGCGTCCAGACGATGTTCAGCGCGGTCTGCCCGGAGAGGACCATCGTCCTCAGCTCGGCCATCCCCTTGTTCAAGTCGGCAACGCTCGGATCCAAGAATCTTCCCCGTCGCGGACCATCTCAAATCGCCGGTCAAGAAGGTGTTTCCAGC
>CAZPUH010000359.1:0-2729 GCA_964589215.1 uncultured Myxococcales bacterium
TCTCGGCGCTCGCCGCGAGCGGCTCCCTGTCGGCGCGCCTGCATTTCTGGAACGAGTCGCGCTGGTACCGGGCGCGGATCTCGCCGGCGGCCGCCGCAGCCGATCGCCTGCCGGCCACGCTCCCGGCGAATGGTGCCGGAAGCGAGCTGCTCCTCGTCCAGAACACCGGCACGCTGGCGTGGAAGCACCTGCCTCCGTCGCGCATCGTGCTGTCGCATCACTGGCAGGACGCCGCCACCGGTCAGGTCGTGGTGCGTGACGGTACGCCCACACCTCTGCCCGCCGACCTGCCGCCCGGCGGGCAGGTGACGGTCCGCGCCGCGGTCCGGGCCCCGCCGCAACCCGGCCGATACGTCGTGTCCTGGGACATGGTGCAAGAGGACGTCAGGTGGTTCGGTGGCGCGGGCTGGCGCGAGCCGGTCATCGTCGGGGACGGCGGCGGCGCGGCGCCGGTCGCAAACGGCCAGCTGCCGACCGAGCGCCCGACACGGGTCGCGCTCTGGCAGGCGGCGCTGGCCGCGTTTCGCTCCCGCCCGCTGCTGGGGATCGGCCCCGACAACTTCCGGCGCCTCTACGCCGGCTACCTGCCGGCGGCCGCCGCGCGACCCGAGATCGACGATCGCTTGCACGCCAACAGCCTGTACTTCGAGACGCTGGCTGACCTGGGCCTGCTGGGGGCGGCGGCGGCAGCGGCGCTGGTCCTGGCGGTGGCGGGCGCCGCGCGGCGCGCCGTCGCTGCCAGCGGCGTGCTGGGGGGCGGGGTCGCCGTCGCGCTGGGCACGTTTCTGCTGCACGGCACGCTGGATTACTTCTTCGAGTTCACGCCCACGTACAGCGCGTTCTGGCTGCTGGTCGGCGCCCTGGTGGCCGTCGGGCAGCAGACACCGGAGATTGCCCGTGACCCGTGACGGAGCGCTGCCCCGGCTGATCAAGAGGCTGGCGGATCGCCTGCTGGCCGCCGTCCTGCTGATCGTGCTGGCCCCGGTGCTGGCCGCTGTCGGACTGGCGATCCGGCTGCGGCTGGGACGCCCGGTGCTGTTCATGCAGCGCCGCGCCGGGTTCCAGGGGCGACCGTTCTGGATGTTGAAGTTCCGCACCATGCGCGTCGGGGCCGAGTCGGAGCAGCCCGCGCTGCGCGCGCGCAATCAGATGGACGGCCCGGTGTTCAAGCTGGCCGACGATCCACGGGTGACCTCGCTGGGCCGCTTCCTGCGCCGAAGCAGCCTGGACGAGCTGCCGCAGCTCATCAACGTGCTGGCGGGTGACATGAGCCTGGTCGGCCCGCGTCCGCTGCCGCTGCACGAGACGGCGCAGCTGAACGACGAGCACCGGCGCCGCCTGTCGATGCGGCCGGGCCTGACCTGCCTCTGGCAAGTCAGCGGGCGCAACGACCTGCCGTTCCGCGAGTGGATGGCGCTGGATCTGGAGTACGTCGATCGCTGGAGCCTGCGCCTCGACGCCGCCATCTTGCTGCGCACGATCCCGGCCGTGATCACGGGCCGGGGCGCCCGCTGACGTCCGACCGCCGGCGCAGCTGCGCGTCGACCAGGGCCGCGAACCGCGCTTCGAACGCGGCGCGATCGAACCGGCGGGCGGCGGCGCGCAGGCGAGCCGAATCGAACGGCATGGCCTCCAGCCGATCGACGGCCGCCGCCAGCGACTCGGGCGTCGGCTCGTCGAACAGCACGCCGGCGGCCCGACCGTCGAGCCCCACCGTGGCGTCGGCCGCCCCGCCGTTCGCGAACGTCACGACCGGGCGCCCGGCGGCCAGCGCTTCGCGCGGCACGATGCCGAAGTCGTCGATCGCCGGGTGAATGACGGCGCGCGCGGCCGCGAAGAGCCGCAAGAGCTCGTCGTCGTCGACGCGGCCACGCAGCGTGACGCGCCCGCGGCCCAGCGCCTCCAGGCGCGCGCGCTCGGGGCCGTCGCCCACGACGACCAGCCGCCCGGGCCGCTGGCGCGCCGCGAACGCGCGCACGGCCAGGTCGACCTGCTTGTACGGCACCAGGGCCGACACGCAGAGGTAAAGCGGCTCGCCGCCCCCGGGTTCCAGGTCCGGGACGCGCCCGAACAGCGCGGTGTCGACGGGCGGTTCGATGACCGTCGCGTCACGCCGGTAGCAGCGCCGGATGCGATCGCGCGTGTACGCGCTGTTGGCGACCAGGACGTCGACCCGGGCCGTCGAGGCAGTGTCCCAGAGCCGCAGGTAGTGGGCCATCGCCGCGAACGCCGCGCGGCCGGCGGCGCCCCCCGGCACGGAAGGCGTGTAGGCGCCGGCCGCTTCCCACACGTACCGCATCGGCGAGTGGACGTACGACACGTGCAGCGCGCCCGGACCGGCGATCGCCCCCTTGGCGACGGCGTGGCTGCTGGAGACGACCAGATCGTACCCGTCCAATCGCAGCGACTCGATCGCGGCGGGGAACAGCGGCAGCAGCAGGCGGAACCCGGGCCCGCGCCGCGGCAGCCAGCGCGCCCAGCGATGCACGAACGAGTCGTGGAACGTGCGGCGCGCCAGCTCGGGCGACAGGCCGCGTGCGTCGTGGCTCAGCGTGAAGATCGGCGCCTCCGGCCAGAGGCGGCAAAACGATTCCAGCACGCGCTCGGCGCCGCGCACCGACACGGCCCAGTCGTGGACGATCGCAACGCGGGGGCGCATCGAGGGAGGTTACCGCCCGTCCAGCCGGTCCAGAAGCCAGCGTGCTTGCGGGTCCGCGGCCGCCAGCCCC
>CAZPUH010000360.1:0-4090 GCA_964589215.1 uncultured Myxococcales bacterium
GGGAGCGGACGTATGGGGCGTCTCCATGGGGTGCGCCAAATTAGTCGGCACCCCCCAGGGTGTCAACGACCAGAAATAGAGCAGATTTCAGGGACATGACCCGCTGGCACTGGGACCGGCAAAGGGGAAAGCGGGTTGCCCTGATCCGCCAGGAACCCTGAGAGGGTTCCTGGGACCTCCCGCGACGACGCCGCTGGGCAAAGCCCAGCTCCGTCGGGACGATCAGACAGGAACCCTGGGAGGGTTCCTGGGACCTCCCGCGACGACGCCGCTGGGCAAAGCCCAGCTCCGTCAACGCGATCAGCTATTCATACCGCAGGCCGTCGACGGGGCGCATGCGGGAGGCGAGCATCGCCGGGTACAGCGTCGCCAGACAGCACAGGCCCAGCGCGGCCAGGTTCACGGCGGCGATCTCGCTGGCGCGCATCACGACCGGCAGCCTCTGGATGTAATAGACGTCGGGGTCCAGCGGCAGCCCGTAGTGCGACAGCAGCAGGCAGCCGCCGATCCCCAGGACCAGCCCCAGCCCCAGTCCCAGAAGGCCGAGGTAGAGCCCCTCGGCGAAGAACACCCGCAGGATGGCCCCGTCGCGTGCGCCCATCGACTTGAGGATGGCGACCTCGCGCGCCTTCTCCGTGACCAGCATGATCAGGTTCGAGACGATCGAGAACGACGCCACCAGCGCGATGAAGGTCAGGACCACGAACATGGCGACCTTCTCCAGCTTCAGCGCCGTGAAGAGCCCCCGGTTCAGCTCCTCCCAGGATCGAACCTCGTAGCCGGGCCCCAGGCGCCGGGCGATCTCGTCGGCGACGGCCCGGGCGGCGTCGGGGGTCGTGGTCCGCACCTCGATGCCCGTGATCTCGCCGGGCATGTTCAGGAACTTCTGCGCCTCCGGCAGCGCGATGTACGCCAGCTTCGAATCGAACTCGTACATGCCGCTGTAGAAGTGCCCGGCCACCCGGAACTCCTTCAGCTTCGGCATGGGCCCCATGGGCCCCACGCCGCACATCGGGCAGGCGATGTCGACGTCGCTGCCGACGAAGACGCGGAGCACGTGCTGGTAAAGCTCGTCGCCCAGCAGGATGCCGGGCAGCACGGGCGGCTTCGAGGGGGCCGGCTTCTTGGCCTCGATCCGCTTGCTCTCGTCTTTCGGCTCGTTCTTCTTCTTCGCTTCGTCCTTCTTCTTCGCTTCGCCTTCGTCTTCCTCGTCGGCGTCGCCGGCGGGGACCAGGTCGAAGGCGCCCACCGGGATCTGCTCGGGGTGGGACAGGTAGGCGATCTTCCCCTCCTGCATGGTCCGCTCGAGCCCCAGCACGCGGGGCGCGCTGACCGGGTCGATGCCCCGCACGATGATCCCCATCCCCGCCGGGTTGGTGGCGTGCTTGATGATGACCTCGCTCTCGACGTAGGGCATGGACCCGACGACGTCGGGGATGCCTCCCAGCTTGGCGTCGACCTGCTGCCAGTCGGTGAACGGGCGGTCGTCCGAGGTGCTGACGACGACGTCGGCCTTGGTCGCGCGGATCTTCCCCTTCAGGTCGGCCTCGAACCCCGACATGACCGACAGCGCGATGATCGGGGCGCCGGTGCCCAGGAACACGCCGAAGATCGACACCGCCGTGAAGACGGTGAACAGCGCGAACAGCGCCCCCAGCAGGGTCAGCAGCAGCCCGATCCCCACGCCGATCAGGCCCGCCGTGCGCAGCCGGTCGACGATGGCCAGCGGCGACGGCTCCATCCACTCGCCCGGGGCGCGGGCGTGGATGCCCATGAAGCGCGGGATCAGCGCGGCGGCCGCGAAGCACAGGCCGCCGGCCACCAGCGCGGCGACGCCGACCCACAGCGTCCGTCGCGAGCGCCGCTCGGGGTCACGCAGGTGGCGCCAGGCGACGAACCATTCAAAGCCGGGAGCCAGCAATGGCGCGCCGCCTAGTCCTTCTCGGGGCGCATGAGCGGGAACAGGATCACGTCCCTGATGGACGGCTGATCGGTCAGCAGCATGGCCAGCCGATCGATCCCGATCCCCTCGCCCGCCGTCGGCGGTAGGCCGTACTCCAGCGCGCGGCAGTAGTCCTCGTCGTAGTCCATCGTCTCGTCGCGGCCGTGGGCCTTGGCGTCGACCTGGGCCTGGAAACGGGCCCGCTGGTCCTGCGGGTCGTTCAGCTCGGAGAACGCGTTGGCGTGCTCGCGCCCGACGATGAACAGCTCGAACCGGTCGACCCTCGACGGGTCCTTGTCGTTGCGGCGCGACAGCGGCGACGTCTCCGCCGGGTATTCGGTCACGAACGCGGGGCGGTCGGGCGGCAGCGCCTTTTCGCCCGCGTAGTCGAACAGCGCGCCGACTCGCTCGCCGTGCGACTCGGACTTGCGCAGCACGGCGGCCAGCTCGTCTCTGCCCTCGGCCAGCCCCTTGTCGGCCAGCCACTTCGACAGCGCGGGGCCGTCGTCCAGGACCGGCCGCTCGAGCCCGCCCGGCAATAGCCCCGCCGCCGAGGCCTGGACGATGGCGTCCTTCATCGGGATGCGCAGCCAGTCGCCTGCGAAGCTGACCTTCTGCCCCTGGTAGGTGATCTCCTCGCCGCCGGTCAGCTCGCGCGCCAGCTCGCGGAACAGCGTCTCCGTCAGCGCGATCAGGTCCTCGTAGGTCGCGTAGGCCTGATAGAACTCCAGCATCGTGAACTCGGGGTTGTGCTGCCGCGACAGCCCCTCGTTCCGGAAGTTGCGGCCGATCTCGTAGACCCGCTCGAAGCTGCCCACCACCAGCCGCTTCAGGTGCAGCTCCGGCGCGATGCGCATGTTGAGGTCCAGATCCAGCGCGTTGTGGTGGGTCGTGAACGGCCGCGCCGCCGCGCCGCCGACGATCGAGTGCATCATCGGCGTCTCGACCTCCAGGAAGCCGCGCGCGTCCAGGAAACGCCGGATGCCGCGGATGATCTGGGTGCGCTTGCGAAAGACCTCGCGGACCTCGGGGTTGACGACCAGATCGACGTAGCGCTGGCGGTACCGGACCTCGACGTCCGACAGGCCGTGCCACTTCTCGGGGAGCGGCCGGGTCGCCTTGGTGAGGACGACCAGGTTCTCGGCCACGATGGTCAGCTCGCCCGTCTTGGTCTTGGTGGGGCTGCCGACCACGCCGATGAAGTCGCCCCGCTCGGCGCGCTTCCACAGCTCGAAGGCGGCGTCGCCGATCAGGTCCTTGCGGACCCAGACCTGGATCTCACCGCTGCGGTCCAGCAGCTTGACGAAGGCGGCCTTGCCGAAGCCGCGGTACGCGACGATGCGCCCGGCCAGCTTGAAGTGCTCGTCCGAGATGAGGGCCGGGGGCCCCCCCTTCTCGGTCGGTTCGGGTGGGGGCGGCGCGTCACCGAAGCGGGCGATGAGCTCGCCGGCCGTGTGGGTCGGGCTGAACCCGTTCGCGTAGGGATTGCCCCCCAGCGCGCGAATTTCCGCGGCTTTTTTCTCCCGTTCCTCGATCAGCTCGCGCTCGTCGGCCATCTCTCTCCACGGGTTGTCAACAGAGCCCACAGCCACAGAAGGCTGAGATCGTTGAGCTTTTCGAACTTAATCCACAGATCTGCAATTTGTAGCGATTCGGTGACTATCCTACACGTCGGTTTCCGCCGGCTCGGTAACACCGCCCGGCTTGGCCGTCGGATCGCCGGCCAGCTCCAGCAACGTGGCCACCATGAACTGGTCGAGGTCGCCGTCGAGGACCGCGTCGACGTTCCCCACCTTGAGCCCCGTCCGGTGGTCGTTGGCCTGCTTGTAGGGGGCCAGCACGTACGACCGGATCTGGCTCCCCCACTCGATCGCCTTCTTCTGGGCGTGGATGTTGCCCATCTTTTCTTCCTGCTTCTTCTGTTCGACCTCGAACAGCTTGGAACGCAGGATGCGCATCGCGGTCGAGCGGTTCTTGTGCTGCGAGCGCTCTCCGTCCGAGTGGACGGCGATGCCCGTCGGGATGTGCGTGATGCGCACGGCCGACTCGGTCTTGTTGACGTGCTGGCCGCCGGCGCCGCCCGACCGCATGACGTCGATGCGCAGGTCCTTCTCGTCGATCTCGACCTTGATGGTCTCGTCGATGTCC
>CAZPUH010000361.1:0-6027 GCA_964589215.1 uncultured Myxococcales bacterium
TGCGGCGGGCGCCGGCCGCCGAGCGCGCGGCGCGCCGACGGCGGCAAGCGGCCCGCCAGGTGGCGGCGGTCGCGGCCGACACGTTCCGGGCGCGGGTCCAGGCGGCTCTTTCGGGCGCTTCGGGGGGCGATCCCGTCAGCGTTGCCATCAAATCCGTGGCCGACCGCACACTGGACCCTTGGAGCGCCGCCGACTTCCTGATGGCGGTGTTAAAGTAGTCGGCATGCGAATGTCGCTCCGGACAGCGGGGGTGCTCGGGGTCGTGCTGTTCGGCTGCTCGCTGGACATCACACGCATCACGTTCGATCTCCCCAAGCAGACGTACAGCTTCAACACGTCGATGTGGGTGAACCTGCCGCCGGCGGCGGCGGGGGTCTCGTTCCCCAGCATTCCGTGCTCGTCCGACGCCCAGTGCTGCATGCTGGCCGCGGCGGCCAACCTGGACTGCAACACGACCCCGCTCACGTGCCCGGCCGGGACTTGCGAAGCGGACGTCCCGGAGTCGGCGTATTCGCCCATCAACCTGGCGATGCAGGTGCCGCAGCTGGCCACGTTCCCCGGGCACAGCCTGGTGAAGGTCTCGATCGCCAGCATCAAGTATGTGGTCAGCGACAACACGTTGAACGTCGATCTGCCCGAGATGCAGATCTATCTGGCGCCCGACGGTGTCACGGATGCCAGTGACGCCAGCGCGATGCTGTTCGGGACGATCCCGCCCATCCCGGCGGGGACAGATCCGGCGGGCGCGGTGGAAAAGGCGCCGAACGCTGATGCGGTTCTGCAGATGTACACCAGCAACGTCTCCCAGACGTTCAACGTCATCGCCAAGACAACCGTCGTGATCGCCGCCGGCACGCCGGTGCCGAACGGCCAGATCACGGTAACCGTCACCGGCGCCGTGTCCGCGCAACTTTGACCGACGCCGACGTCATCATCGCCGGCGCCGGGCCGGCCGGCGTGGCGACGTCGGTGGCGCTGGCGGCGCGCATCGGCGCGTCGCGGATCCTCTGCCTCGACAAGGCGCAGTTCCCGCGGGACAAGCCCTGCGGCGGCGGGCTCACGGGGCACGCGCACGCGGCGCTGGCGGCGCTGGGCCTGCAGGTGCGCGTGCCGCGCGTCCCGTGCGGAACCGGGCGCATCGTCTATCGCTCGCGCCAGCACGACGTCACGATGCAGCGGCCGGTCGACGTCGTTCGCCGGCGTGAGTTCGACGCCGATCTCGTCGACCAGGCGCGCGCCCGCGGCATCCAGATCGCGGCGGGCGAGGGGCTGGCCGCCTTCCAGGTCGACGCCGCCGCTGGGCAGGTTGCCGTCGAGACGACGCGCGGCCGCCGGCTGACCGCGCGCGTGCTGGTCGGCGCCGACGGCGCGGGGAGCCGCGTCCGCAAGGCCGTCTCGCTGGAGGACCGCCCGCCGCTGCGGCTGTTCCAGGCCGAGATCCCCACGCCGCCCGCGCTGGCCCCCGAGGTCGCCGGGCGCATGATCTACGACTTTTCGCTGATGGCGCGTGGCCTGCGCGGCTACCTGTGGCTGTTCCCGGCGCCGGGCGGACGTCTGAACGTCGGCGCGATGCACACGCTGTCGGTGAAGAAATCCGGCGCCGAGATCGAGGCGCTGCTGCGCGAAGGGCTGGCCGCCTACGGGGTCACGCTTCCCGACGGCGCGCGCGGCTGGCCGGCCTGGCGGTTCCGCTCGGGCGCGCGGATCGCCGCCCCGCACCTGGTCTGCGTCGGCGACGCCGCGGGCATCGACGCGCTGACGGGCGAGGGGATCGCCGTCGGTCTCGAGCACGGCCCGCTGGCCGCCGGCGCGATCGCGAACGCGCTGGAGTCGGGCGACTTCCGCTTCGCCGCCTATGGGCGCGCGGTGGCCCGCGCCGTCGTGGGGCGCGAGCTGGCGCTGGACGCGCGGCTGGCGGCGATGCTGTACGCGCCCCGCACGGCGAACCTCTGGCTGTCGCTGATCCTCTTCGATCGCCGGGTTCAGCAGCTGTACGCGGCGCGCGTCTCCGGCTCCGAGGTGCTGGCCGACCGCGGCGGCGCGCTCTTCGGCGCGCTGGTCCGCCACGCCGTCGTCGCGCCCGCGCGACTGGCACGCCTGCACGCCGCCTAGGCGCAAGGCCGTTCGGTCAAGCGCCAGGACGCAAGGAACGCCATCCGAACCATTTAGAATTCCTGATCCTGGCGGTTCCGAAGCCCTGGCGTGGCTCTTGTCGGAACAGCAGTGCGCCTAACCGCCGGTCAGGCGCTGACGCGAGAGGCGTTCGGCGCGACCGGGGCGTCCTGCGCGGTGGCGGCAGCCTCGGGAACGGGACCTGTCGACGTGACCGGCGCGACGGTGGGCGTGCCGTCGGCAGCCCCGCGGCCGTCCACCCGGCGCACGGCAGCCGGCGCGCTGCGGCCCGCGTTGACGCGTTCCTTCAGCTCCTTGCCGACCTTGAAGAAGGGGAGGCGTTTCGGCTGGACGCTGACGCGCACCCCGGTCCGCGGGTTGCGCCCCTCGTACGGCTTGTAGCTGCGCAGCTCGAAGCTGCCGAACCCGCGGATCTCGATCCGCTCGCCCCGCTTCAAGGCCTCTTCCATCGACTCGAAGATCACCTGGACCAAGAGCTCGGCGCGCCCTTTCGGGATCTTCTGCGCCTCACACAAAACGTCGATGAGATCCGACTTCGTCATCGTCCCGTCATCCCCCCGTTGCTCTGCGCCCGCAGCCGAGCGGAAACGCAACAAAACGTGAGCAACACTTAACCGTACCTCCAATCCCAGGCGCGAGGCAATCCAAAAGCTGCCGCCGGTCCCAGGAAGCTAAACGTCCTAGGCGGGGCGGTATTCCCCGAAAATTTCGCGAAACACGTCGGAAATCTCGCCCAACGTGGCACGCGCTTTGACTGCCGCGAGGATGAACGGCAGCAGGTTGTCGCGGCCGCGCGCCGCCTCTCGAAGGCGGTCCAGCGCCTGGTGCGCCGCGGCGCCGTCCCGCATGTCTCGCATCTGGCCAAGCGCCTCCCGCCGGGCGGTCTCCAGCCCCGGATCGATCCGCTGCAGGGCCGGGGGCGGCTCTTTCGACGAACCGTCCGCGAACCGGTTCACGCCCACGATGACGCGGGCGCCGCTCTCGACGGCGCGCTGGTGCTCGAGGGCGCGCCGTTCAATCTCGCGCTGCGGGAAGCCGTGCTCGATGGCCGCGACCATCCCGCCCATCTCGTCGATCTGCGCGATCAGCGCCGCCGCGCGCTCGGCGATCTGCGTCGTCAGCGCCTCGATCGCGTAGGCGCCCCCCAGCGGATCGGCGACGTCGGCGACGCCGCTTTCGTGGGCCAGGATCTGCTGCGTGCGCAGCGCGATGCGGGCCGAGGCCTCCGTCGGCAGCGCGAGCGCTTCGTCGTAGCCGTTCGTATGGAGCGACTGCGCGCCGCCCAGCACCGCGGCCAGCGCCTCGATCGCCGTGCGCGTCACGTTGTTCAGCGGCTCGGTCGCGGTCAGCGTCGACCCCGCCGTCTGCGCGTGAAAGCGGAGCATCTGCGACCGCGGATCGCGCGCGCCGAATCGGTCGCGCATGATCTGGGCCCACAGCCGCCGCGCCGCCCGGAACTTGGCGACCTCTTCCAGCAGGTGCGCGTGCGCGTTGAAGAAGAACGACAGCCGCGGCGCGAAGTCGTCGACGGCCAGCCCGGCCGCCTGGGCCGCCACCACGTAGGCGATGCCGTCGGCCAGCGTGAACGCGACCTCCTGCACGGCGTCGCTGCCGGCCTCGCGGATGTGATAGCCGCTGATGCTGACGGTGTTCCAGCGCGGCAGCTCGCGCGCACAGAAGGCGTACAGATCGGCGCAGAGGCGCATCGACGGCCCCGGCGGGTAGATGTAGGTACCGCGCGCGATGTACTCCTTGAGGATGTCGTTCTGCACGGTCCCGGACAGCGCCGCGCGTGGAACGCCGCGGTCGTCGGCCACGGCGACGTAGAGGCACAGCAGCGTGGCGGCCGTCGCGTTGATCGTCATCGACGTCGAGATCTGGTCCAGCGGCAGCCCGTCCAGCAGCACGTGCATGTCGTCCAGCGACGCGATCGAGACGCCCGCCCGCCCGACCTCGCCCTGCGCCAGCGGGTGGTCCGGGTCGCGTCCCATCTGCGTCGGCAGGTCGAAGGCGACCGACAGCCCCGTCTGTCCCGACGCCAGCAGGAACTTGTAGCGGCGGTTCGACTCGGCGGCCGTCGCGAACCCGGCGTACTGCCGCATGGTCCAGAGGCGGCCGCGGTACATCGTGGGGTGGATGCCGCGCGTGTACGGGAACTGCCCCGGCGCGCCCAGGTCGCGCCCGGCGTCGAACGGCGGCTGCTGCGCCGCCAGGTCCTCCTCGTCGTAGACCGCCTCCAGCGGGATCCCGGCGGCGGTCTCGACCCTGTCGCGCGGCATCGTCAGCCGAGGTCGATCTCGGGCACGTTTCCCGCCACGATCAGGGTCGGCTCGGTCTTGGCCTGAATCTCGGCGACGGTCACGCCGGGCGCGCGCTCGCGCAGAGCGAGGCCGGACGGGGTGACGTCCAGAACGGCCAGGTCCGTGATGATCCGGTGAACCGCCTGGACCGCCGTCAGCGGCAGCGTGCAGCGCTTGAGGATCTTCTTCTCTTCCGGCGGCGGCGGCGCGCCCGGGGCGGCCTTGCCGCGCGCGACGTGCTCCATCATGACGATGACCCGCTTCGCGGCGGCGACGAGATCCATCGCCCCGCCCATCCCCTTGATCATCTTGCCGGGGATGGTCCAGTTGGCGAGGTCGCCCGTCTCCGCGACCTGCATCGCGCCCAGGATCGCGCAGTCGATGTGGCCGCCGCGGATCATCGCGAACGATTCAGCGGACGAGAAGAACGCCGCGCCCGGCACGGCCGTCACGGTCTGCTTGCCCGCGTTGATGAGGTCGGGATCCTCGTCCCCCTCGTAGGGAAAGGGGCCGATGCCCAGTAGGCCGTTCTCCGATTGCAGGACGATGTTCATCCCGGGCGGGATGAAGTTCGCCACCAGCGTCGGCATCCCGATCCCCAGGTTCACGTACATCCCGTCGCGCAGCTCGCGCGCGGCGCGGCGGGCGACCTGGTCGCGCGTCAGGGCAACCATCAGGCGACCCTCTTGCGCACGGTGCGCTGCTCGATGGCTTTCTCGTACCGCTCGCCCTTCAGGATGCGGCTGACGTAGATCCCCGGGGTGTGCACCTGATCGGGCTCGATCTCGCCCGGCTGCACCAGCTCTTCGACCTCGGCGATCGTGATCTTGGCGGCCGTCGCCATCATCGGGTTGAAGTTGCGCGCCGTCTTTCGGTAGACCAGGTTGCCGAACCGATCGCCGCGCCAGGCTTTGACGATCGCGAAGTCGGCCGTCAGCGCGCGTTCCAGCACGTACTTGCGCCCGTCGAACTCGCGCGTCTCTTTCCCCTCGGCGACCATCGTGCCGAAGCCGGTCGCCGTGTAGAAGCCGGGGATGCCGGCGCCGCCCGCGCGGATGCGCTCGGCCAGCGTGCCCTGCGGCGTCAGCTCGACCTCCAGCTTGCCCGTCATGAACAGCTTCTCGAACGTCTTGTTCTCGCCGACGTAGCTGGAGACCATCTTCTTCACCTGCCCGTTCGCGAGCAAGATTCCCAGCCCCTTGTCGTCGATGCCGCAGTTGTTCGAGATGATGGTCAGGTCGCGCGTCCCCTTGCGGCGGAGGGCGGCGATCAGCGTCTCGGGGATGCCGCACAGGCCGAACCCGCCGGCCATCAGGGTCGCCCCGTCGAAGATGTCTGCGATTGCTTCGTCCGCGCTGGCGACGGTCTTGTCCATCGTGACCAGCATCATAACTCGCCGCGAGGGCCGCGGTTAGAGGCGAAGGATGGGGTGGGTATGCGATACTTGCCGCCGCAAACAGAATGCCGATCATCACTTTGACTACGGACTTCGGCGCGCGCGACGGATACGTCGGCGCCATCAAGGGCGTCATCCTGTCGATCGCGCCCCAGAGCACCATCGTCGACATCGCCCACGGCATCCCGCCGCAGGACG
>CAZPUH010000362.1:0-12324 GCA_964589215.1 uncultured Myxococcales bacterium
GGCCTTCAGCAGGATCTGGTCGTCGACCTGCGCGTTGTCGAACTTCACCTCGCCGCGCAGCCGGTCGACGAACACCGTCTCGCCCGTGCGGGGCATCGCCATCCGGACCACGAACGACTCGCCGGCGGCGGCGCGCCGCTCACCCTCCTCGCGCGGGAGCCCGCGGCAGTGGCCGTCGTAGCCGACGAAGGCCCCCTGGCGGCGCTGCTCCTGGCGAAGCGCGTCCAGACGCTCGGCGGTGCAGAAGCACCGGTAGGCGGTGCCCTTCTCCATCAGCTTGCCGACCTCGGCGCGATAGATCTCGGCGCGCTCGGACTGCCGGTAGGGGCCGACCGGCCCGCCGATGTCGGGGCCCTCGTCCCAGTTCAAGCCGACCCAGCGCAGCGCCCGCAGGATGGCCGCCTCGGACGCGGCCGTCGAGCGCGCGCGGTCGGTGTCCTCGATCCGCAGGATGAACTTGCCGTTGCGGCTCTTGGCGAACGCGTAGTTGAAGAGCGCGATGTAGGCGGTCCCGACGTGGGGATCGCCAGTCGGCGAAGGGGCGATGCGGACACGGACCTCGGGCTCGGACATGCGCCGGGTTCATAACACGATCCGCGCGGCGGCACCGGCGGGGCGCCCCCGGCCGAGGTCAGTCGAGGATCGGCGCGGCGTTCGGGTTCAGGATCGGCGTGCCGTCCTCGCCGGGCGCATGGGCGCCGTGACGCGGGCGGGCCGGCTCGCTGTGCCGGGCCGCGCCGAGCTTCTTCGGTCGGGACGAGGCCGGCTTGAGCTCGGCCTTCGCCTCGAGCTTGGGCTCGAGCTTCGGCTCCGGTCTGGGCTCGGGCGACGGCGCAGCCACCACGGGCGGCGGCGCCGGGGGCGGGTCGATCTCCGGGCGCGAGGGCGGCAGAACCGGGTTCGACCGGGAGAGCGTGCTGGTCTCGGTGGTCGAGTCCGAGGTCGACGTCTGCGAGGCGCTCCGCCGGCCGCCCGGCAACATCATCACCACGCCGACGACGGCCACCACGGCCGCGGCGCCGGCGACCAGCAGAAGCGGGCCGGTGCGCCGCCGTGGCCGGAGGTCGACGTCGAACGACGGCTCGCCGGTCCGCGCGGCGCGGCCGGGGCCCGTCGTCGGCAGCGGCATGGTCCCGCTGGAGATCGGCGTCCGCGGCGGCGGCGGCAGCGGCGTGCGCGGCATCGGCGTCGTCGCGGGGACGGCGCGCCCCTGCCAGGGCCCGGAGCCCGAGGACGGCGGCGACAGAGGCACGGGGGCGGACAGCGTCGTCCCGGAGTGCGGGACCTCGACGAACGAATGCTCCCAGGACGACCGGACGCGCGCCGACGCGAACGGCAGCAGCGCCCGCCCCATCTCCGAGGCAGAAGAGAACCGGGCCGTGGGCGCCTTGTGCATGGCGCGCGCGACGATCTCTTGCAGCGGCACCGGCAGGTCCGGCCGCAGCTGGCCCACCGGCGGCGCGTTCGCGTCGACGATCGCCTGGAACACCAGGAACAGGTTCTCGGCCTCGTAGGGCCGGCGCCCCGTCAGGCACTCGTAGAGGATGACACCCAGCGCGTATTGATCGCTGGCGGGCCCCGCCGACCGCGCGTCCAGGATCTGCTCGGGCGCGAAGTAGAAGGGCGTCCCGATCATGCCGGTGCCGGTCAACGCGCTGGCCTTGGTGTCGTTCCCCTTCGAGATGCCGAAGTCCAGCACCTTGGGCTCGATGCCGCGCGGGCCGGTGGCCAGGAAAATGTTCTGCGGCTTGAGATCGCGGTGCGTGATGCCGACCCGATGCGCCTCGGCCACCGCCGAGCAGACGGGCAACATGATGTCGACCAGATGGTCGACGGGCATGGGGCCCGTTCGGTCGAGCCGCTGGGCGAGATCCTCGCCGTCGAGGAACTCCATCACGATGAACGCGCGGCCGTCCTCGTTCCCCATGTCGTTGACGTCGACGATGTTGGGGTGGTTGATCTTGGACGTCAGCTGCGCTTCGCGCAGGAACCGCGTGCGCGCGCCGGGCGCGGCCGCCAGCTCGGGGGCCAGCACCTTGATCGCGACGCGCTTGCCGATCTCCGTGTGATGGGCCTCGTAGACGGCGCCCATCCCCCCCGCCCCCAGCAGCCGGCGGATCTCGTACTTGCCGAGCCGTGCCCCGGGCGGCAGGGTCGCGCCTGCCTCGCCGTCGGTCGTCAATGAATCTCCCGTATTTCCCGCCATGCTCGGCCCGCAGCCGTCCGCCACATTAGCAGGACCGGGGCCCTCAAACCAACCAGGGGGGGCGGGGAGCCGCCCCGTAGAACGCGCGCAGGCGGCGGGCGGCGGGCCCGGCCCGGGGGGCGTCCTGCTCGTCGAGGAAGCCCAGGAAGCGGAGCGCGTTGCGCCCCATGAGGCCGGCGCGTTCGTCGGCGGTCAGCACCGGCGACAGCACCGACTGGAAGCGGTCGATGGCCCGGTCGGCCATCGGGTCCAGCGCGGAGAGCCACCAGTCGCTGCCGTACATCAGCCGCCGCCTGAGGCGGGGGTGCCGCGCCAGGAGCCCGGGCAGGAGGGCCCGCAGGCGGTCGGCGTACGCGTCGTCGTAGACCAGCGGCGAGTTGGCGAGGTCGGCGTAGACGTTGGGATAGCTGTCGATGAGCGCGACCGCCTCATCCGTCCAGGCGGGCAGCTCGCCGCCGAAGTGGCCCAGATCCAGGCGGAGCGCCGGAAACCGCTGGAGCACGGGCGCCCACCGCCCCGGACTGACGAGGCGCCGGATGCCGAAGCCGTACTCGTTCGACGCGCTGGTGTGCGTCAGGATGGGCACCTCGCTGCCCTCGCAGAACTCGTAGAGAAGGGCCAGCGCGCGGTCCAGCGCGGGCGCCAGCGCGAGCCCGGGTTGCAGCGTCGGGTTGTCGAACGGCGCGAAGCCGACGGGCGGGTACAGCTTCACGCCCAGGAACCCCGCCGACTGCACCGCGTACCGGACCAGCTCGATGGCGGTGCTGCCCGCGTGCGGCGCGGTCGCCTGGCCCTGGCCTGACCCGGCGGGGGACTCGGCCTGGCGGCGCGGATCGTAGGCGACGAAGGGGTGCACGCGCGCGTCGGGGCGCCCCACCCGCCCGGCGACGGACAGGCGGGCGATCTGCTCCTGAATCAGCACCTGCTGCCACAGCGGCGTGGGCGGGCGATCGTCGGACCAGGCGTCGTAGTCGACCAGCGACGGCGTGAACAGCGACACCGCAGGGAAGGTTTGCGCCAGCGTCGCCGCGATGGCCGCGCGCGGGTGCGCCGCCACGTACAGCGTCTCCAGCGTCCGGGTGATGACCTGGCGCTGCGCATCGCCGAGCGCGAACGGCAGATACCTGGCCGCCGACGCCAGCAGGTCGTCGAGGGCGCCCGGCGGCAGCGGCGGGATGGGGGCGACCGGCGGGCCGGGGCGCGCGGCCAGGGCCCGCAGCGACGCCAGCTCGGCCTCGCCCGTCGGTGCGATCGCGTTCGGCAGCGTGGCGACCGCGCGCAACACGGCGCGTGCGACGATCTCCGGCCAGCGCGTCAAGAACCGCGAGATCTCCGTCAGCCCCGGGATCTGGTGGGCGACGAACCCCACGATCGGAAGATCCGCCGAGCAGAAGACGTGGCAGTGCACGTCCACGCGCGCGCTGACGAGCGTCGCCGGCAACGCGGGCGCTGCCCGCCCCGGGCGCGCCAGTGCCGCGGCGGCGCCCGCCAGCACCGCGCGGCGCGTGGGCCTCTGCCCGGCCTGCCTCACGGCACCAGCTTGTACCCGGTCCCGTAAATGGTCACGATGTGACGCGGCTTCGCGGCGTTCTCCTCGATCTTCTTGCGCAGCTTGACCACGAAGTTGTCGACGCTGCGGGTGGTCGCGTTCCCCGACACGCCCCAGATCTTCTCGAGGATCTCCTCGCGCGGGACCGGCTGCCCCGGGCGCTCCCACAACAGGCGCAGGAGCTCGACCTCGTAGAACGTCAGCGGGTAGGTCTTGCCGCGCCGGACCAGCTCGTGTTTCAGCGGGTCGATCACCGCGGCGCCGATCCGGATCTCCTCGTTCGGCGGCGCCACGCGGTGCAGGCGCCGGAAGATCGCCTTGATGCGCGCGACCAGCTCGCCGATCGAGAAGGGCTTGGTGACGTAGTCGTCAGCGCCCACGTCGAGGCCCCGGATCTTGTCCGTCTCCTGCGAGCGGGCGGTCAGCATGATCACGGGGACCAGCGGGTGCGTGGCGCGGATCTCCTCGCACACCGAGAACCCGTTGGCGTCGGGGAGCATCAGGTCCAGCAGCACCAGGTCCGCGCCCCGATCGCGCAGCAGGCGCACCCCCTCCCGCCCCAGCCCGGAGGCCACCACCTCGAACCCTTCGAACTCCAGCGCGTCGCGCAGGCCGCGCACCAGATCGGGCTCGTCTTCGATGATCAAGATCCGGCGGCGCTGGGCGGCGGCGCCCAGCGGGGAGAACGGGCCCGTCACGAGGCGGCCCTCTCTTCGGGCGCGGGCGTCACCAGCGGCGCCGCCGGCAGCGTCACCGTGAAGGTGGACCCGCGGCCGAGGGCGCTCTCGACCTCGACGCGGCCGCCGTGCGCCTCGGCGATGTGCTTGACCAGCGCGAGGCCGATGCCGCTGCCGCGCACGTTGCGGGCGCGCGCGGACGTGGCCCGGTAGAACCGGTCGAAGATGCGCCCCTGCTCGTCGGGGGCGATTCCGCCGCCGTGGTCGACGACGGACAGCGCGACGGCGCCCGGCATCCGTCGCAGGCGGACCACGACCTCCCCGCCGTCACCCGCGTACTTCACGGCGTTGTCGACCAGGTTCAGCAGCACCAGCGTCATCGCGTTCTCGTCCATGCGCACGGGGGGCAAGTTGGGCTCGATCTCCGTCGTGAGGCGCAGCTTCTCTTTTTCGATCCGGTGACGAAAAACGTCCAGCGCCCTTTCGACGACGTCTTCCAGCCGCCCCTCGGCGAAGCTGTAGCTGGCCTTGCCCCGCTCGAGGCGCGCGAAGTCCAGCACGTTGTCGATGAGGTGCGCCAGCCGCTCTGACTCGCGCGTGATGATCCCGCCGTACTCGCGGGTCATCGCCTCGCCCTTGTGCTTGCCCGTCATCAGCAGCTCGCCGAACATGCGGATCAGCGACAGCGGCGTCTTCAGCTCGTGGGAGACGTTGGCGATGAAGTCGCTCTTCATCTGCGAGGCGCGGCGCTCGGCGCGCACGGACAGCCAGACGACCCCCAGCCCCAGGGCGATGATCACCGTCGAGACGGGCACCAGCAGGACACCCAGCAAGCGCTCCGTCTCGGCCTGTGCCCGAAGCTCGGCCACGTTACGCGGCGTGATCTGGATGCGCCACGCGTAGAGCGTCTTGCCGAACGCCGCCTCGTACTGGAACGGCGTCGGCGGCTGGGGCTCGCCGTAGATCGGCCGCGCCACCTCGTCGAGGATGACGACGCGCCGCTTGCCCGTCACGACGTCCATCTCGTCGGGGATCCAGACGCGGGCGATGCGGCCCAGGTCCAGCTTGGCGGCCACGTAGTAGGCGCGCCCGCCGGCGGTCTTCTTCGCCGCGTAGGCGATGAGCACCGACTTGCCCTCGAACAGCTGGTGCAGGTGGCGGAAGTTGCCCGTGAGGTCGGGGGTCCAGGGCTGCAGTGACTTCCAGTCCAGGCCGCGCACGTAGCTTTGCCACCGTTCCAGCTCGCGCCGCCGCTTCGCGGGGTCCGGCGGCGGATACAGCGATCGAATGTGCAGCCCCTCGTCCATCAGTGCCACCGATTCCACGGCCGCAGGCAAGTCCAGCTGATCGGGCGGCTCCGCGGTCGGGTCGTCCCACTCGACGTCGTCGAACAGCTCGCCGTCCGTCTTGTCGATCCGATCCTGCACCTGCTCGATCAGCAGGTTCGCCAGCTGCTGGTTCCCCTCCATCAACGAGGCCTTGCTGCGCTCGGACGCCGCCACGGCGTAGCGGTACCCGTAGTACGCCAGCGCGATGGCCGCGCCGATGATCGCCGGAAAGACGATCGCCAGGATGACGGGCGCCACCGACACCTGATGGGGCGAAGCCGTGCTCCGCCGGGCCCGCCTAGGTGGTGCTTCTTGCCGGGACATCGGGAATGGCTAAGGATTGCACAAACGGCGGCGCGGCGGAAAACCCGCCTGCCGGCGCGGTCCACCCGCTTGTCCCACATCGAACGCCACTTCTTCGTCTGCGAAAACACCCGCCCCGCCGGCGGCAAGCCGTCCTGCGGCGCGCGCGGGTCGGCCGCCATCACGACCGCCCTTCAAGAGGGCCTCGGCCGCCACCCCGAGCTGTGGGGCCGCATCGCCGTGACCTCGACCGCCTGCCTGGGCCCCTGCTTCGAGGGCCCGACGATCGTCGTCTACCCCGAAGCCGTCTGGTACGTCGGCGTCACCCTGGCCGACGTCCCCGAGATCGTCGAGAGCCACATGCGCAACGGCATCCCCGTCCCCCGCCTCCTCCGCCCCACCGACTAACCCGTCCCCCTCCCTACAACTTCGCCGGCTCCTCGTCTTCCACCCGGCGCGCCCGTTTCGGCCGCGGCTTCGCCTTGTGCTCCAGCGTCAGCTGCACGGTCTGGTCATCGTCCAGCGTGATCTCGCGGCCGCCCGGGTTGAAGCCGTCCTTCTCGACGCGCAGGTTCAGCGCCCCGCCGCGCGGCCGGGTCAGCACCAGCGGGGTCACGCCCAGGACGCCGCCGCTGGCCGCGTTGACGACGCTGGCGCCGGGCGGCTCGGACTCGACGCGCAACGTGACCGTCTCGGTGGCCGGCTTGGCGACCGGCTTCGCGGGCGCCGGCTCGGTGGGCGCCACGGGCACGGGCGGATCCTTCTTCACGACCGGGACTGGCCCCGCCGTGGTCGGCTGCGCCTCTTTCAGCAGCTGCGCCTCGCGCTGAAGCGCGACCTTTTCCCCGTCCCGGAAAAGAAACACGCCGGCCACGGCGGCGGCCACCGCGACGCCCACGACCACCGCGATGGACCGCGCGCCGCGCCCCTGGCGCGCCGGCCGCCCGTGATCGATGCGCTCGCCGACCCCCGTCGAGAACGTCGTGTCGCCCAGCTTCGGGTTGCTCAGCGGCGCCGGCGCGGGCGTGCGGCCGGCCAGATCCGGCGACGACGTGTGCGACCCGCGGACGACGAACTGGGTCCCGCCCGCCCCCTTCAGCGCTCCCTGCAGCTCGGCCATGTCCGCGAACCGCTGCTCGGGGTTCTTTTCCAGCATCCGCAGCACGATCGCGTCCAGCGCCGGCGGAATCGCCGGGTTGCGGCTGGAGGGGACCGGCGGCGCCACGTTGAGGTGCATGTTGACCAGCTCGCCGAACCCCTCGGAGACGAACGGCGGCTGGCCCACGAGCATCTCGAACAGGATCACGCCCAGCGAGTAGATGTCGCTCCGGTGGTCGACGCTGCGCGTGCCGCGGCACTGCTCCGGGGACATGTAGATCGGCGTCCCCATGAGCGTCCCGGTGCGCGTCTTGACGGAGTCGGTGGCGCTCCCCTGCTGCAGCTTGGCGATCCCGAAGTCCAGCACCTTGACGCGTTCGCGATCGGGCTCGTGCGGGTCGGGGACGATGTAGAGGTTGTCCGGCTTGAGGTCGCGGTGGACGATCCCCTTCCGGTGCGCGGCGCCCAGCGCGGACGCCGTCTGGTAAGCGAACTCGACCGCCGTTGGAATCGGCAGCGGGCCGACGCGGCGGATGCGCGCGCCCAGGCTCTCGCCTTCCAGCAGCTCCATCACCAGGAACGGCGTCCCGTCGGCGATGGTCCCGGAGTCGAGGATCTCGATGATGTTCGGGTGGCGGATCGCGTTGGCCGCGCGCGCCTCGTTCAGGAACCGGCCCAGCAGGTTCTCGTCGCGGACGTAGTTCCGGTGCAGCACCTTGACGGCCACGCGGCGGCCGATCGCGGGGTGCTCAGCCAGGTAGACCGCGCCCATCCCACCCTCGCCCAGCAGCGAGATCGCCCGGTAGTTCCCGAATTGCTGGCCAATCATGGAACCTTCCGTCATCGGGCCCCTCGATGGTACTCGACCGCCGCGGGCCGGCGCAGCAAGATTTCGGTTCGGCCCGGCCGCACGAGATCCGGCAGCCGCCCCACGCGTTCGAACCCCAATCTCCCGTAGAAACGCAGCGCCGAGCGGTTGTTCCCGTCCGCCGACACGTACAGCCAGCGCCGCTTGCGCGCGACGCGCGCAGCGAGGTGTTCGACCAGCGCGGTCCCCACCCCCTGACCGGCGGCTTCCGGGCGAACGGCCAGCAGCGCGATGAACCCGCCCAGCAGCACGCCGTCGTCCAGCACCGCCACGGCCAGCGGCGCGGCGCGGCCGGCGCGCGCGACCAGGACGGCGCGCGCGCGCGCCTTGCGGCCCAGATAGCGGGCCAGCCCCGCGGCCGTGTAGCCGAGCCCGTGCCATGGCTCGAGGGCGGCGATCCAGGGCGCCTGCGCGCGGGCCAGCGCCGGGGCAGCCAGGGAGATGCGCGCGGCCACGATCTACGGCCCGAGCGGGCCCGGCGGCTCCGAGACGGCCTGCGTCCCGACGGAGGGGGGCGCCGCGCTCTGGTTCCGCAGGAGCTCGGACAGGGAGACGAACTTGAAGCCGCGCTGCCGCAGCCCCGCCAGCACCTCGGGCAGCGCCTCGTGCGTCTTCCAGCCTCGTCCGTTGATGTGGAACACGATGATCGAACCGGCCTTGGCCTGCCCCAGCACGGCGCGGACGATGGCCGCCGTGGTCGCGTGCGCGCCCGGGTCGCCCGAGACCACGTCCCAGGTGACCGTCGGCAGCTGCCGCTCGCGGACCCGCTCGATCAGCTTGCGGTCCCAGTCGCCGAACGGCGGCCGGAAGGCCACAGCGTGGCGGCCGTAGCGCGACAGGGCCGCCTCGGTGGCGTCGATCTCTTCGTCGACGCGCGCGGCGGACAGCGTGGTCATGTGCGGGTGGTCGTAGGAATGGTCGCCGAACTCGATCAGCGGATCGCCGGTCAGATCGGCCATCGCCTCGGGGTGGGTCTCGACCCACAGGCCCGACACGAAGATCGTCGCCGGCACCTGCTCGCGCTTCAGGATCTCGAAGACGTCGCTATCGAAGCCGTACCAGCCCTTCTTGGTCGCGCACGCGTCGAAGGTGAGGACGACCTCCGGCTGCTGAGTGTCGACGCGGCGGATCGGGCGCGTCGCCGCCGCGGTCGACGCCGGCCCCACCGACGCGGGCGGCACGGACATCGGCGGCGCGGAGAGCGGCGGCGCCCCGGACATGGCCGGCGCAACGATCGGCGGCGGCGCGGGCTCCGGCGCCACGGGAGGCGCGGCCACGGCGGCCCCCAGCGCCAGCCAGTACGGCAGCGCGGCGGCGGCGGTCACGACGTGAGCTCCAGCAGCATGACGATCGCGTCTTCCTGGTCCTCAGCGTAGTAGTTCGGTCGTACACCGACGGGCCTGAAGGCAAAGCGCCGATAAAGGCGTATGGCGGCGGCGTTCGAGCGCCGGACCTCCAGCGTCACGACGCGGCACGTGTGACGCCGCGCGAAGTCGACGATGTGGGCCAGCAGCCGGGAGGCGTGCCCGGCCCGACGGGCCAGCGGGTGCGTCGCCAGGTTCAGAAGGTGGATCTCGTCGGCGACCAGCCAGTAGTTGGCGAAGGCCATCACGGCGCGCGTGGCCAGGTCGCGCACGATGTCGACGTGGGCCCAATCCCTCACCAGCTCTTCGAGAAAGACCTGGGCGGCGCAGGGCGCGCGAAACGACACGCGCTCGATCTCCATCACCGCATCCAGGTCCGCGGCGCGCATGGGCTCCACCAGGAACGGCTGCGGGGCCTTGCTGACCGCCATCAGGCGCCCCCGCCGACTCCGCCTGCCGGCCGCGCGAGGGCGGCCGACGCCTCGAAGATGGCGCTCCACAGCTCGGGGATCCCCTCGCCCGTGTCGCCGGAGGTCAGGATGGGCGCGCGGCCACGAAACAGCGCGCGCCCGCGGTTGCGCAGCAGGCCTCGCTCGCTGGCCGAGAGTTTGTCCACCTTGGTGACGACCACCTGCGCGGGGACCTTCTCGGTCCCGAGCCATTCGTAGAGCTGCCGCTCTTCGTCCTCGAGCCCGCGGCGCGCGTCGACCAGCATGACGAACAACGCCAGCGACTGCCGGCGGCGCGTGTACCCTTCGATGAGCGGTCCCCAGCTCTCGCGCTCGCCCTTCGAGATCTTCGCGTAGCCGTACCCGGGAAGGTCGACCAGCCGCAGCGCCTCGAGCGGCGCGCGCCCGAGGCGCAGGTCGAACATCACCAGCCCGCGCGTGCGCCCCGGCGTCTTCGAGGTGCGCGCCAGCCCGCGCCGCGCCGCCAGGCGATTCAGCAACGTCGACTTGCCCACGTTCGATCGCCCGGCGATCGCGATCTCGGGCGGCCCCTCGGGCGGCAGCGCGCCCAGGTCGCGGGCCTCGGCGAAGAACGTCGCCTCCCGGACGTCGGGGACATTGCGGGCATCGCTGGGCACGGCCTGTTAGCGTACCATTGCCTGCAAATGCCGCATGGTTTCCGGGTCCTGGGCCTCACGGGCGGCATCGGGACGGGCAAATCGACCGTGGCCCGCCTGTTCGCGGCGCGGGGGGTTCCAGTCGTCGACGCCGACGCGCTGGCCCGCGAGGTCGTGGCCCCGGGCACCGTTGGAAACGCCGAGATTGCGGCCGTTTGGCCGCAGGTGATCGGCCCGGACGGCGCGGTCGATCGGAAACGGCTGGGCGCCATCGTTTTCGCGGATCCGGCCGCCCGGGCCCGCCTGGAGGCCATCACCCACCCCCTGATTCAGGAAGCCAGCGCCTCGCGACTGGCGGACCTGGCCGCGGAGGGGCATCCGCTGGCGCTCTACGAGGCGGCCCTGCTGGTCGAGAGCGGTCGCTGGCGGGACTTCGACGGGTTGATCGTCGTCACGGCGTCACCGGAGACCCAGGTGGCGCGCACCGTGGCCCGAGGCGGGCTGACGCGGGAGGAGGCCGAAGCGCGCATCGCGGCGCAGGCGCCGGCGGCGGAGAAGATCCGGCTCGCGACCTACGTCATCGACAACGACGGGTCGCGGGAAGAGACCGAAGCGCAGGTGCGGGAGGTCGTCGAGAAGCTGCGGTGAGCCGCGGCTGCAACGGCGGCGCGCGTCCGGCTCAGCCGTCCATCAGCGGGACGGGAAATCCCCGGCCCGGCTTCGCGAACAGATATCCCTGGCAGAGGTCGCCGCCCAGCGTGATCAGCGCGTCCCGCTCTTGTGGGGTCTCGATGCCTTCGGCGACCAGCTGGATGCCCAGCTCGGTGCAGAGCGTGATGATCGACCGCACCAGCTTCTGCTTCACGGGGGACCGATCGATGCCGCGCACCAGCGACATGTCGACCTTCACCACCTCCGGCTCCAGCTGCGCGAAGCTGGTCAGGCCCGCGTAGCCGGCGCCCAGGTCGTCGATCGCGATCCGGTATCCCAGGGTCCGCAGCCGCGTGACGCGCGACTGCAACTCGTGGATGCGGTCCAGCGCGGCGCGCTCGGTGATCTCGAGGACGATTTGCTTGGCGAACGGGGTCAGCGCGCCGTCGTCCGCGTACAGCTCGTCGTCTTCCAGATCCGCGGGGTGCAGGTTCACGAACAGCAGCGCCGGGGGCGGCGTCTCGCGCAGCTGCCGCGCCACGTGCTGGCGGATGATGCGCCCCAGCTCCGCCGCCTTGCCCAGCCGCTCGGCGGCGTCGAAGAAGTCCAGCGGGCTGCGCAGCGTCGGCTCGTCGGTGCGCAGCAGCGTCTCGTAGGCGAACGTCCGGCGACCCGACCACGAGATGATCGGCTGGGCGGCGACCCACAGCTTCTCGACCGCCGACGAAAAGCGCGCCTCGAGGCCGGCGCGGTCGCCGATGGGCTTGCCTTCCAGCTCGTGGACCTGCATCGCCTCGCGCCGCACGCGCGCCAGGTTGTGCACCCGCACCGCGCGCGCGACCGACTCCAGCATCGCCTCGGGCGAGATGGGCTTCACGAGGTACCGGAACGCGCCGTACTCGATGGCGGTCACCGCGCTCTCCAGCGCAGGGCTCCCGGTCATGAAGATCATCGGGACGTCCAGGTCGCTCTCGCGGATCGTCCGCAGCAACCCCAGCCCGTCCATGTCGGGCATGGCGATGTCGCTGACGATGACGTCGTAGCTGTGCGCCTTCGCCATCGCGGCCGCTTCCCGGCCGTCGTGGGCAACATTGACCTTGTATCCAGCGGCCGACAGGGCGCGCGCATAACCGCGCGCCGTGACAGGTTCGTCGTCGACCACCAGCACTTCGGCCGCGCCAGCTTGCGCACGTGCCGCGTCTCCATGACCGGTC
>CAZPUH010000363.1:0-4717 GCA_964589215.1 uncultured Myxococcales bacterium
CCGCTCCATGGTGCCGTGATAGTCCAGGTGGTCCTGGGTCAGGTTCGTGAGCCCCGCGACCCGAAACCGACAGCCGTCCAGCCGCCCCTGCTCCAGGGCGTGCGAGGTCGCTTCTAGCACGACGTCGGTGGCGCCGACCGCCCGCATCTGGCCCAGAAGGTCGTGCAGCATCAACGCGCCCGGCGTGGTCAGCGGCGCGGCCCGGAACGGCAGCCCCGGCGCGCGGTAGGCGATCGTGCCGAACACCCCGGCCGTCCGGCCGGCCGCCTGCAGCATCGCCTCCAGCAGGTACGTGGTGGTCGTCTTGCCGTTGGTGCCGGTCACCGCCATCAACGTCAGCGCGTCCACCGTCCCGTATCGGTTCGCGGCGATGATGCCCAGCGCCCGGCGCGCGCTGGGGACCAGCACGGCGACGCCGGCAAAATCGGGCGGGGCTTCGCCCTCGGTGACCAGGGCGGCCGCGCCGCGCGCCGCCGCGTCGGTCACGAACCGGCGGCCGTCGGCGGCGGCGCCCGGAACAGCGACGAACAGATCGCCCGCGACGACCTGGCGCGAATCGTCGCGCACCTCGCGAACGCGAAGCGCGGCGAAGCCGGCATCGCGCGGCCGCGCCGGCCGCGCGCCCTCGACGCCCCGCAGGAGCTGGCCCAGCGTCAGCGCGAAACCATCCGGCGCCGGCATCGTCAGTCCGCTCGCCTTCCGAAGGCGACGCGGCAAACCACCCCGCGCGCGGCCGGCCCGGGGGCGGGCCGCTGGCGCAGGGCGATTCCGGTCGCCTGCCCCTGAGGATCATCGAAGGCCAGCTCGACGCCGCTGCGGCGCGCGGCGTGGATGGCCTGGCCCAGGCTCATGCCGGTGAAGTCCGGGACCTGAACCGCCGCGGGCGCGTCAGCCGACCGCCCGCCCTCGGCGCCCGCGACCTCGTCCCACTTTTCCGCGAGCGCCGGATCGTCGCCCAGCGCGTCGTCGTCCAGCGGCAGGTCGGTCGCCGGCGCCTCGTCCGCCGCCGCGACCGCCTGCGCCTTCCCCGGCGTCTCGTCGCGGCCGGACTCGCGCGCGCTCCTGTCGCCGGGCTTCTCCCCTGCCTTGCTGTTGCCGGCGACGGCCACCGACGGCGCGACGTGCAGGTAGCGGAGAGCCTGCTCGGCGATCTCCTTGAAGACGGGGGCCGCGACCGCGCCGCCCAGGTGCCCGCCCTGGGGCTCGTCCAGGATCACGATGATGGCCAGCCGCGGATCGTCCGCGGGAACGGCGCCGACGAACGACGAGACCCACTTCGTCGGGTCGTAGTGCCCGTTGGCGACCTTCTGGGCCGTCCCGGTCTTCCCAGCCACCGGGTAGCCGTCGATGGCGGCCAGGCGTGCCGTGCCGCCGGGGTCCGTCACGCCGCGCATGATCCCCAGCATCGTGCGGGCCGCGGCCGCGGACATCACGCGCCGGTCCGGGGCCACCGCCGGCGCGTCGACCGTGCCGTCCGCCGCCACGACGCGCGCGACGATGCGGGGCTGCCGGTAGATGCCCCCGCCCGCGATGGCGCTGACGCCGGCGATCATCTGCAGCGGCGTGACCGCGATGCCCTGCCCGAACGAGATGTTGGCGAACCCGATGTCGCCCCACTTCTCGACGGGCCGAACCACGCCGGCCCGTTCGCCCGGCAGCCCGATGCCGGTGGGCCGGCCGAACCCGAACCGCGCCAGCGCCTCGGCGAAGGCGTCGCGCCCCAGGCGCCGCGCGATCTTGGTGGCGCCGATGTTGCTCGAGAACTTGAACACCTCGGCGACCGTCAGGACCCCGTGGGGGTGGGTGTCGTGGATCGAGTACTTGCCGACCATCATCCGCCCCATGAGGCAGTCGAACTTGTCGTCCGGCCGCACAGCGCCCGCGTCCAGCGCCGCGGCGATCGTGAACGTCTTCATGGTCGAGCCCGGCTCGTACGTGTCGGTGACCGCGCGGTTGCGCGCCTCCGCTTCGGCCGCGCCCACGGGCTCGTTCGGGTTGAACGTCGGCACCGATGCCATCGCCAGCACCTCGCCCGTGCGCGGGTCCATCATGATGGCGATGGCGCCCTTGGCATGATGCTCCGCGGCCCCGGCCGCCAGCGCGCGCTCGGTGATGAAGGTCAGATAGCGATCGATCGTCAGCACCACGTCGCTGCCGGCGGTGCTGGGCGTCTCCAGCGCCCCGTCGATCGCGATCTCGCGCCCCAGCGCGTCGCGAACGCCCTGCACGGACGACGTCGTGCCACGCAGCATCTTGTCCAGCGCCAGCTCGACGCCGTCCAGGCCGCCGCCATCCGAGCCGGCGTGCCCCATGACCGTCGCCGCCAGGGTCCGGTTCGGGTAGAAGCGGCGCGGCTCGCGGGTCATCGCGACACCCGGCAGCTGCATGGCCCGTACCGCCGCCGCTTCCTCGGGCGTGACCCGGCGCTTGACCCAGGCGAAGAACCGGCGCTGCGACAGCTTCTTCTCCAGGTCGCCGCGATCCAGCCCCAGCACCAGCGCCAGCCGTCGCGCCGCCTCGCGCGGGTCCGGCAGCTGTCGCGGGTTGCAATAGATAGAATCCACGTCGGCCGTCGACGCCAGGTCGGCCCCGTTGCGGTCCAGGATCCGACCGCGCCGCGGCGGCAGCTCGATCTCCCGCAGGTACTGTTCTTCCGCCATCGCACGCAGCCGTTCGGCGTCACGCACCTGCAGGTTGTAGGCGCGCTTGCCCACGGCGAAGAACAGCACGGCGAAGGCCGTCCCGCAGACGGCCATGCGGACGCGCGCCCAGCGACCCGCGGAGGTCACCCGAACACCGTCCTCACGGCAGCACCACGCCCGGCCCCAGCTTGACCACGTCAACCGGCGCCGGGGGCCCCATGTGCAGCTGGTCGTGGGCGACCCCGATGATCCGCCCGGGGTCCTTCAGCATCCCGATCTCGATGGTCAGGCTGCGGCGCCGCTCTTCCAGCTCGGTGTTGGCGCGCCGCTCGCGGCCCAGGTCGTAGGCGATCTGGATGCCGCGCATGCGGATGGCGACGTGAGCCAGCGCCCCGGCGGTCACCAGCACCAGCAGGAAAGCCCAGACGCCGACGCCGCGGCGCGAAGGGAGGTCGGGGGTGACGATCATGCCGGCCTCACAGGCGCTCCGCCGCCCGCAGCTTCGCGGAGCGCGAGCGCGGGTTCCGGCCGCGCTCGTCGCGGGTGGCGACCACCACGTGCTTGGTCAGGATGCGCAGCACGGCGGGGCCGCCGCCATCGCGACCGGCCAGGGTTCGAAACCGGCGCTTGACGATGCGGTCCTCCAGCGAGTGGAACGCGATGACGCACAGGCGCCCGCCCGGACGCAGGCAGTCGGCCGCGAAAGTCAGGAATCGGTCAATCTCCTCCAGCTCTTCGTTGACCGCGATCCGCAGCGCCTGGAAGGTGCGGGTCGCCGGGTTCTTGCCGGGTTCGTGACGGGGGACCGCCCGCGCCACGATGGCGGCCAGCTTGCCGGTCGTGTCGACCGGACCGGCGCGGCGCGCCTCCACGATCGCGTGGGCGACCCGGGCGGCGTGTCGTTCCTCGCCGTACTCGCGAATGATCCGGGCGAGCTCGTCCTCGTCCACCCGGTCGAGCAGGTCGGCGGCCGTCTCGCCGCTCTGGGGGTCCATCCGCATGTCCAGCGGACCGTCGTTGCGGAAGGAAAAGCCGCGTTCCGGGCGATCCAGCTGGGGCGACGAAACGCCCAGGTCGACCAGGAACCCGTCCACCGGCACCATCCCCAGCCGTTCCAGAACCGCGCGGGCCTCCGAGAAGCGCGCGTGCACCAGCGTGACGCGGTCACCGAACGGCTCCAGCGCAACCCGCGCCAGGTCCAGCGCGCTCGGGTCCCGGTCGATCCCGACCAGCTGCCCGTCCGGCGCCGACCGTTCCAGGATGGCGCGCGCATGGCCGGCGAGGCCCAGGGTGCCGTCGCAGTACCGGCCCCCCGGACGGGGAGCGAGCCAGGTCAGCACCTCATCTAATAGGACCGGCGCATGCCCAAATTGTCGCGACACGTCATCGCGGGCGGACGGCGCCGGCGTCATGGTCGTCCCCATTCTTGACCGGACCCGGGGACTGTCAAGTTTTACGGCCGAGTATTACCCGTAATTTCAACAACATACGGCACCGCGTCGGCGGGCGACGCGGCCGGGACGGACGCCAGCCGGAGGCGGTCACGGCATCTATCCACAGGCCCGTCAGCCGGCTCACCAGGGCTAACTATGCTTGACCAAAGGGTTCTTGGCACCTATAGTGCTGCGGTTCGTAACTCGGCGGGGGACCGAACATCCATGCAGGAGACGGGGATGGACGCGAAGTTTTTCGAGATCGATACCAAGATGGAGGCGCTCCGTTCCAAGACGGCGCTCTTCCCGGCGAAGATCCTCCACGACTACCAGGAGCGACTGGACGTCTCGTGGATCTTCCACGACAACGCGCTCGAGGGCGTCGTCCTGTCGTACTCCGAGCTGAAGGCGGCGATCGACCAGCGCATCATCAGCGACGTCACGCTGATCCCGATGTACGAGGAGGTCCGCAACCAGAAGACGGCGGTCGACTTCGTGCGCGAAGCCAGCGTCGCCAAGAAGCCGCCGGCCGTCGACCTCGAGCTGATTCGCAAGCTGTACGCGATCCTGACGCCCGAGGAAGCCGCCAAGGGGTACCCGTACCGCAAGGAGAACCCCCTTCACCGGCTCTACTACCACGAG
>CAZPUH010000364.1:0-5621 GCA_964589215.1 uncultured Myxococcales bacterium
CCGTGTCGCCAGCGGCGTCGCCCGCGGGGGCGTCAGCGGCCTTGGCAACGGTCCAGGCGGTCGGGAGCATCACGGCGAGGGCGAGGAAGATCGTGCGAACGAGCGTCATGTGTGACTCCTGATTGGGGTTGGGTGCGGCCCGATGGTGCCTGGCCGCGGCCATCCACGATGCACTGCACATGCCATCGGGGCTTCCCCTCGCTCTGCCCGCGATATCAGCGAGTTACGGCGGCAGAGTCACCCCACCGAGGCATCCGTGAGGCAGTTCTGCGCCCGCTTTGTGTCGGGCATGTGGCGAAGCGCCCCACATCTGGAAACATTCCTCACTTGGTGGGGGCGGTCAGGATTGCGATGTGGCTGGCCCCGGCCTTCTTGGCGGTGGACATGATGTCGACCGCCGCGCCGAGAAGGACGTTCTTGTCGCCGCGGATCAGCAGCGTCTCCGAGTTGGCGTCGGTGAGCGCCTTGCGGATCTCCGCCTCCAGGTTGGCGACCTCCACCTTGCGCGTGCCCAGGTAGAGCTCGTTCCCCTTGGTCACCGTCAACACCGGGTCGGTGTGGCGCTGCGATACCGGGCCGGCGGCGTTCGCCTTCGGCAGCACGACCTTCATCCCGGCGCGCGACGCGACCTCGGACTCGACCAGCGCCGTCGAGGTCACCATGAAGATGATGAGCAGCACCAGAAAGACGTCGGTCAGCGGGGTGATGTTGATCTCCGCGACCACCGACTCGTTGCCGACGTCGGCGTCGTCGCCACTGCCGCCGCCGTCGTCGAGCTGAACGTTCATTCCCATGGCGTGACCCTCAGGCGCTGGGCCCCGTGGTTTCGGGGGCCGCCGCCGGCGAGGGCGCCGCCCGCGTCTTGGGCATCTCGCTCAGCGCCGACAGGAACTCCTCGCAATAGAGGCGGTACTGCATCGAGATGCTGTTGATGCGCGCGACGAAGTAGTTGTAGGCGATGACCGCGTAGATCGCGACCATCAGGCCGGCGGCCGTCGCGACCAGCGCGGCGGCGATGCCCTGCGAGACGACCTTGAAGCCGCCGGTGCCCGCAACGGACATCGACTGGAACGCCTTCAGGATGCCGACGACGGTCCCGAACAGACCGACGAACGGCGCCGACGACCCGACCGTGCCCAGCGCCCACAGGTAACGTTTCAGCGTCAGCACCGTCGCGCCGCGCTGCGAGTTGACGGCCTCCGTCGTCTTCTGCGGCGTCTTCTGAGAGACGCGCAGGCCGCGCTCGAAGACGTCGGCCAGCGGCACCTGCGACATCTCGGACAGGGCCGCGGCCTTGCCCAGGTCGCCCCGGGCGATGGCGTCGATGACCCGGTCCTTGAACTCCTCGGACTTGGGGATGATGTTCCACAGGGCGTAGAGGCGCTCGCAGATGACGGCCAGCCCGGCGAGGGACCAGGCGAGCAGCAGCGACAGGATCAACCACTCGTCCCGAACCAGGTTGCGGATCGTTTCCCAGGACATGAAGCCGGCAAGCATAGCAAACCTGCGCTCCCCGCCGGTGAGCCGTCGCCCTATACTGGCCGCATGACGACGGCTCAGGCGGAGGCCCTGCGCCCGCCCCTGGAACGGCGCCGGTCCGGTTTCGCGGCGCGGCTGGTGGCCGTCGAGCTCTTCCTCACCGCGGCCGAGATCCTGGCCATCGTCGGCCCCACGCTGGCCCTCGCCGCCCACTCGCTGCGCGCCAGCGGCGAGTCGTTCCGCATCGGCGCTCTGTTGATCGCCTCGATGGCGGCCGGCTGGGTTCGCGGCGCCGATCTGCTGCGCCCGCTGGTCGCCGCCCGGGACGCCAAGCGCGCCGGCCGCGCGCTGGACCCCGCCGGAAGCGCGGCCGCCGAGGCCGCCATGCGCCGGGCGCCCGTCGAGGTCGCCGCCACCCGGTTCGGCATCTGGTCGCTGGCCGTCGCCTACCTGGCGATCCGGCTGGGGACGGGCGGCCTGCTCGCCTGGCCGTCGACGATCGGCCTCGCGTGCATCGGCATCCTGCACGCGGGCGGCGCCGCCGCCGCGCGCGGCGCGCTGTGGGGGCGCATCCTGGGGCGCACCCGCCGCGCCATCTTCCCGAACTTCGACGCGCTCCGCGAGTTCGCCGGCAGCTACCGGCGGCGCCTGTGCCAGAGCGCTTCCGCGCTGCTGGCCGCCGCCCACGCCGTCAACGCGGCGCTGATCGCGGTGTTCACGGACATGACCTCCGCCCAGTCGGGGACGCTGCTGGCGCTGACCGTCCCCGCGCTGATCGTGCCGATGGGTCTCTGGTATCGATCGCTGGTCAGGCGGACCCGGCCCATCGCGCGCTACCTGGAGGCGGCCGCCCGGCGGGCCCCCGCGCGCGAGGACCCGGATGCGGTGGCGGCCTTCCGCGCTGGGCAGGCGCTGCCGTACCGTCTGGCGGGCTCGCAGGCGCTGGCGTGCGCGTTCGGCGTCGTCGCCGTCGTGGTGGTCGGCCGCCGCCTGTGCGGCTACGACGCGGCCACGGCCGGCCGCCTGCTGGGGGCCAGCGCGCTGATCCTGCTGGCCACGGGCCTCTACGAGATCCTGCTGCTGCGCGACGTGCTGCGCCCGCTGCTGAGCCAGATCGGCGCGCGCCACCGGCTGCCCGTCGCGGAGATCCGCGCGCCCATCACGCTGCGCGCGAAGCTGGTCCTGTTCTTCACGAACGTCGCCGTGTTCACCTCGGGCCTGGTGCTGCTGTTCGCGCTGTCGCCCCGCCAGGCGCTGGCGACGATGCTGGGGTCGATCGCTTTGGCGCTGGCGCTGTCGCTGGGGCTGGTCCTGCTGATCGTGCGGGACATGGTCACCCCCATCGCCGCGCTGGAAGAGCGGTCGGACGAGATGGCGCGCGGCGAGCTGGCGCGGCCGGTGCCGCCCGCCGGCGAGGCCGACGAGATCGGCCGCCTGTCGTTCGCGTTCGAGGAGATGCGGCGCGCGCTGCGCGACAAGCTGCGCTCGACCGAGTCGCTGAACATCGATCTCGAGCGCGAGGTCCGCCGCCGCACCGAGGTGCGGGAGCAGCGCAATCGCGAGCTACACGACGCGCTGGAGAAGCTGCGGCGCGCGCAGGACGATCTGATCCGCTCGGAGAAGCTGGCCTCGATGGGGCGGCTGGTGGCCGGCATCGCGCACGAGATCAACAACCCGGTCAACGCCGTCATCAACACGCTGGAGCCGCTGGGCGAGGCGATCCACGCGCTGGCCGCCGCACCCAGCGGCGACGGGGCCGCGCGCGCCGCCGCCGAGGCCGACGAGATGCTGCGCGTGGTCCGCCGCGGCGCCGCCCGCACGAAGGCGATCGTGCAGGCGCTGCACAACTACTCGCGCGGCGACGAGCAGCTGCCGCGCGATCTGAGCCTGTCCCGCAGCCTGGACGACACGCTGGACCTGCTGCGGCACCACCTGCGCGACGTGCAGGTCGAGAAGGCCATCGAGCCGGACCTGCACGTGACCGGCTTCCCGGGGCAGATCGATCAGGTCTTCATGAACCTCATCACCAATGCCGCGCAGGCGATGAAGAGCGCCCACGACGGGAAGCCCGGGACGATCCGGGTCGCGGCGGGCCGGCGCGACGACCGCATCGAGATCACCGTGAGCGACGACGGACCCGGCATCCCGCCCGAGGTCCTGCCGCGGATCTTCGACCCCTTCTTCACGACCAAGGACGTGGGGCAGGGCTCGGGGCTGGGCCTCTCGATCGTCCACGGCATCGTCGACCGCCACGGCGGGCGCATCCAGGTCGAGAGCCGGGTGGGCGAGGGGACCACCTTCCGCATCAGCTTGCCCGCCCGCCCCGCCGCCGGCGTCCCGGCCTGATCGCCGCCGTGCCAAACTGGCACCTCGCGGCCGGTCGGCCGCGGCAGGATGTCAGATTGACATCCGGGTGGCGCCGTTCGCCAATCTGACGTACGATAGACTCCAATGAATTCGCGTGGTTGCCTCGTTCCAGCGAAACTGGCATCCGGGTTGATAGGGTCCGGGGGATGGATCTGATGCCCGGGGACCGCGCGGCGCCGACCATCCTGGTGGTCGACGACGAAGCTTCCATCGTCGAGTCCCTCCACAAGATCTTCGAGCGCGAGTCGCTGCGGGTCCTGACGGCCGGCTCGGGCGGTGAGGCGCTGGAGCTGCTGCGGCGCGAGCCGGTGTCGGTGCTGCTGACCGATCTCATGATGCCGGGCATGTCGGGCATGGATCTGCTGCGGGCCAGCAAGAGCGTCGCGCCCGAGACCGAGACGGTCCTCATGACCGCCTACGGCACCGTCGAGAACGCGGTCGAGGCGATGAAGCAGGGCGCCTACGACTTCGTCACCAAGCCCATCAAGCGCGCCCACCTGCTGCGCGTCGTGGGCAAGGCGATGGAGAAGCGGTCGCTGGTCCAGGAGAACCGCTCGCTGCGCGCCCAGCTGGCGGCCGAGAAGCGGCGGGCCCTCATCGGCCAGTCGCTGGCCTGGCGTCGGACCATGGAAATCGTGATGCAGGCGGCGCCGTCGCAGGCGACGGTGCTGCTGCTGGGGGAGTCGGGCACCGGCAAGGAGCTGCTGGCGCGCGCGATTCACGAGAGCTCGGCCCGCGCCAGCGGCCCCTTCGTGCCGGTGAACTGCGCGGCGCTGCCGGAGACGATCCTGGAGGCCGAGCTGTTCGGCTACGAGAAGGGGGCGTTCACGGGGGCCGTCCAGCGGCACGACGGCCGCTTCGTGCAGGCGGACGGCGGGACCCTGTTTCTCGACGAGATCGGCGAGATCCCGACCCACGTCCAGGTCAAGCTGCTGCGCGTCCTGCAGGAGGGCGAGGTCGAGCGGCTGGGCGGGCGGACGCTGAAGGTGGATCTGCGGCTGGTGGCGGCCACCAACCAGGACCTGCGGGCCGCCGTCCGCGAGGGGCGCTTTCGCGAGGACCTCTATTACCGGCTCAACGTCATCGCGGTGCCGATCCCGCCGCTGCGCGACCGGCGTGACGACATTCCGCTGCTGGCCGAGCACTTCCTGCAGCGCTACGCGGCCCGCAACAACCGCCACCTGACGGGGTTCTCGCGGGCGGCCGCCGAGGCGCTGGCCCGGCACGACTGGCCGGGCAACGTGCGCGAGCTGGAGAACACGGTCGAGCGCGCCGTCGTGCTGTCGCGCGGCAGCGCCATCGAGATCGACGACCTGCCCCCCGAGGTGCGCAGCGGCGGCGCGGCGATCGGCGACGGCCGCACGCTGTCGTTCGTGGTCGGCACCCCGCTGGAAGAGATCGAGCGGCGGGTCATCCACGCCACGCTGGCGCACGTCGGCGGCGACAAGCGCCTCTGCGCCCAGCTGCTGGGCATCGCCACGCGCACGATCTACCGGCGCCTCGAAGAGGAGCGGGGCGAAGGCGAGCCCGCCGCCGAGGCCGAGCCGGCCGACCCGGAAGTGCCAAATTGGCAGCGCTCTTCCGTGGGGAGCTGAAGCTAAACCGCTGAAATCGCGGGGTTTCTTTCGCGGCCGGGCTGGTCCCGGCGTTGCTTGAGAGGTCACCCCGGTCCTCCATGGAGACGCTGCTCCGAAAGTATCTGTCCGCCGTCGATCTGGTCGTGATCGCGATCTGCGCCATCTTTGCGGCGCGGGCGACCGCCACCGCCATCGACG
>CAZPUH010000365.1:0-1419 GCA_964589215.1 uncultured Myxococcales bacterium
CCCTGCCCGCCGGCGCCGCCGCTGCCCGTCTTGTTGCCGCCGCTGCCGCAGGCGCCGGCCGCCAGCGCGGCGGCGGCGCCCAGCGCCAGAAGGCCGCGGCCTAGCCGGCCGCCGCCAGCGCCGTGTCGATGGCGGCGCGCAGCTCCGGGTCGTCGGGGGTCACCTTCGATTCGAAGGCTCGAATGACGTGACCGTCCTTGCCGACCAGGTACTTGTGGAAATTCCATCGGGGCTCTCCATGTTGCGCTGTCAGGAACTGGTAAACGGGCGACTTCGCGGGCCCCTTGGTGGCGACCTTCGCGAAAAGCGGGAACGAGACCCGGTACTTGGTCTCGCAAAACGTCTGGATCTCGGCCTCGGAGCCGGGCTCCTGGGCGCCGAAGTCGTTCGACGGAAACCCCAGCACCACCAGGCCGCGCCCCTGGTAGTCGCGCCAGAGCTTCTCCAGGCCGGTGTACTGCGGGGTGAACCCGCACTCGGACGCCGTGTTCACGACCAGCAGGACCTTGCCCGCGTAGGCTGACAGGGGGCGCTGCTGGTGGTCGATGGTCTCTGCGGTGAGCTGATGGAGTGAATTTGTCATCCGGCGAACCTAAGGGGCCAGCTCGACCGCGGCAAGCCGCGGGCGAACGACGACCCGGGGAGCGAATGTCACGTAAACGCGACACCCTCTCCGATCCTTTGGAGTACGCTGGCGCGTGCAAAGGACCATGCATCCGGCTCAGGTCGACGAAAAACCTTCGCGTGGAGACCGCCCGGATCCGCCGCCGGCCGCGACGCCCTCGGGCGCGCCCGACCTGACCAACCCGGCGCTGTACATCAACCGCGAAACGTCCTGGCTGGCGTTCAACGAGCGGGTGCTGGATCAGGCGCGCGACCCGCGCTGGCCGCTGCTGGAGCGCGTGAAGTTCCTGGCGATCTACTCGTCCAACCTCGACGAGTTCTTCATGATACGCGTCTCGGGGCTGCACGAGCAGCTGGAGGCCGCGGCGCTGGTCGAAGCCAGCCCCGACGGTCTCAGCGCCCGCGACCAGCTGACGCGCATCGCGCAGATCGTCCGCGCCCAGCTGGACACGGCGGCGCGCGTGCTGGGCGACGAGCTCTTGCCGGGCCTGGCCGCGCGCGGCATCCGCATCCGCGACTGGGACACGCTGGACGCCGACACCAAGCGGCAGGCCCGCAAGTACTTCCGTCGGTCCGTGTTCCCGGTCGTGACACCGCTGGCGGTCGACCCCGGGCACCCGTTTCCGTTCCTGTCGAACCTGTCGCTGTCGCTGGCCGTCGAGGCGCGCGACCCCGAGACCAAGGAACGCAAGTTCGCGCGCATCAAGGTGCCCGAGATCCTGCCGCGCTTCCTGCCGCTGGAAAGCCTGGACCCCAGCCGGGGCGCCGCGGGGGTGGAGGGGAGCACCGACTTCC
>CAZPUH010000366.1:0-5084 GCA_964589215.1 uncultured Myxococcales bacterium
CGTCGCGCCGCTGGCCCGCGCCGTGCGACGCGGCGGGGGCACCGGAGCGCTGGTGCTGGTGGGCGTCGCGGCGCTGGGTCACCTGCACCATCCCGAGGCGCTGGCCGCGCTGGCGGAGGTGACGGGGTCGCCCGAGCCCGAAGTGCGGCGCGCCGCCTTCGAGGCGCTGGCGGCGCTCGGCGACGGTCAGGCCGCGGGCCTCGCCGAGCAGGGACTGGCGGACGCGGACGCCACGGTCCGGGCTGCCGCGGCCCGGCTCGCCTTGCGGCTGGGACCAGCGGATCGCGCGGCCGTCGTGCTGGCCGATCGACTCGGCGACGACGCCGGCGAGGTGCGGCTGGCCGCCGCTCAGGCGCTGCGCGCGTTTCCCCCGCCTGACGCGGCGGCGCGGCGCGAGCTGCTGGCCAGGGCCCTGGCCGCCGTGCTCGCCCGCCCCGCCCTCCCGCGCCCGGACGCCGAGGTGCGGGCGGTCGCCGATGCGCTGGAGGCGCTGGCGACGCCGGACGACGCGAACCGGCTGGACGCCGCGTTCCGCGCCGGCGGTCCGACGCCTCTCCTGGCGGCGGCGCTGCGGGCCGCCCACGCGCGCGATCCAATCGGCGACCGGGCCATCGTGCGCCGCCTGCTGGACGAGCTCGCCGGGGAGACCGACCGGGCCCTGGTGGCCGCCGACGCGCTGGCCGCGGCACGTCTGTCCGACGACGACGCTGTGCCGCTCGCGCGCGCGGCCCGTGACGGGGAGCCGGCTCTGCGGGCGCGCCTCTGCGCCGTCATTTCGCGGCTCCCGGACGGCGCGGGGTGGCTGGCAGCGTGGATGGCGCCCGCGCAGCCGCCGGAGGTGCGCGCGGCCGCCGCCTGGGCCGCCCGGAGCCATCCCGAGCTGAACGACCTCTTGCACCGGCTCGCCGGCGCGGGCGGACCCGAATCGCCCGTCGCCGCCGACGCGGCCGCCGCGCTGGCCTGGTCGAACCACGCGAGCCCGGCCCGCTGGGTCAGCGCGCGTCTCGTCGAGGCCGACGGCAGCCCTGCCGCGGGCCGGTGGGCCGTCGTCCGCGCGGGCGGCGTGTCGGTCGCGATCAGATCCGATGCCAGCGGCGGGCTGCGCATCGAGGGCCTCCCGGACGGGGCGGTCACCGTCGAGCGCGCGCCGTAGGGCTACGCGCGGGCGAGGCGGGTCATCACCGCCGCGATGGCGTCCGGCAAGTCCCCGGCCGTCGTTCCGTCGCCGAAGCGGCCCGCCAGATCCTCGCCGGCGCGGCCGTGAACGTAGACGGCGACCTGCGCGGCCGTCAGCGGATCCAGCCGCCGCGTGAGCAGCGCGCTCAAAAGCCCACACAGCACGTCGCCGCTGCCGGCGGTGGCCAGCGCTGCGCACGCGATCGGGTTGATGAAGACGCGCCCGTCGGGCGCCGCGATCACGGTGCGCGCGCCCTTCAACACCACGATCGCGCGCGCGGCCGCCGCCAGCCCGCGCGCCACGCCGATGCGATCGGACTGCACCTCCGCGATCGACTTGCCGATCAGCCGACCCATCTCGCCCGGGTGCGGCGTCAGCACGCGCGGCGCCGGCGCGTTGGCCAGCACGCCCGCGGCGTCGGTGCCCAGCGCGTTCAGCCCGTCGGCGTCGATCACCATCGGCAGCGGCAGGCGCGCCGCCAGCTCCCGGACCACGGCGCGCATCCCCTCGCCCGTCGGAATGCCCGGACCGATGGCGAGCGCCTGCTTGCGGGCCGCCAGCGCCTCGATGGCGGGCGTGGCCTGGGCGGCCGCCGGCTCGTCGCCGTCGCCGTAACGCGCGGTCATCACCTCCAGCGTCTTCGCGTCCAGCGCCGTCTGCCCGGCGGGCGTGGACGCCACGGTGACCAGCCCCGCCCCGGCGCGCAGGGCCGCGCGTGCGACCAGCAGCGCGGCGCCCGTCTTGCCGGCGGAACCCGCCACGACCAGCAGGTGCCCCGAGCTCCCCTTGTGCGCGTCCGCCGTTCGCCGCGGCACCCGGGCCGCCACGCCGGCGCCGTCCACCAGGAAGGCGCGCGCCGCCCCCTCGCCGCGCGCGACCGGAACACCGAGATCGACCACCTCGACGCGACCGGCCGGTCCGGCGGCGTCGACCGCCAGACCGAGCTTCCAGGCGCCCATCGTGGCGGTCACGTCCGCGCGGAACACGAGCCCGTCGGCGCGCCCCGTGTCGGCGTCCAGGCCCGTGGGGATGTCCACGGCCACCTTGCGGGCCTGGACCTCGTTCATGGCCTGCAGCGCCGGAGCCGCCGCCCCGCGCACGGGGCCATGAAAGCCGGTGCCGAAGAGCGCGTCGACGACCACCGCGGCGCCGTCCAGTCGGGCGCGCCACACGGCCGGGTCCGTCCAGCCGCTGCCGTCCTCGATCGCAATCTGCAGCCGCTGCGCTGCCGCCAGGGCGACGGCGGCGTCACCGCGGGCTTGCGCGGGCGGCGCGGCCAGCAACACGCGCACGGGAACCCCCGCGACGGCGAGGTGGCGCGCGGCGACGAATCCGTCGCCGCCGTTGGACCCGGGTCCGCACACGAAGATGATCGGACCGCTGCTCGCGCCGCGCTCGCGGCAAACGACGTCGGCCAGCCCGCGCCCGGCATTTTCCATGAGGAGCAGCGTCGGGACCCCCAGCTCGCCCGCGGCCGCCGCGTCGGCGGCCCGCATCTCGGCCGCGGTCAGCACCGGCGCGAAGTCCATCAGGGCCTCGAATCGCGGTCGACGACGCCGCGGGCGGAAGCTTCGACGTACGGGCGCACGTCTAACCGGCGAGCTCGCGCTGCAGGGTCTGCGCGATCTCGTTCGCCTGCGCCTTGATGCCGGCCTCGTCCGTCCCCTCGATCATGACGCGCGCCTTGGATTCGGTGCCCGAGTAGCGGACGACGACGCGCCCTTCCGAGCCCAGCCGCTTCTCGACGGACGCGATCACCTTCTGGACGGCGGGCATCTCCTCGAACGGCCGCTTCTTCGCGACCGGGAAGTTCAGCAGCACCTGCGGGTAGCGGGTCATGGCCTTGGCCAGCTCGGACAGCGGCTTGCCCTCCGCCACCATCACCGCCAGCACGCGCAGCGCGGCCACCATGCCGTCGCCCGTCGTCGCGTGGTCGAGGAAGATGATGTGGCCCGACTGCTCGCCGCCCAGCGAGAGCCCCTTTTCGCGCATGGCCTCGACGACGTACCGATCTCCGACCGCCGTGCGCAGCAGCTTGCCCCCCTTGGCAGCCAGCGCGCGCTCGAGCCCCAGGTTCGACATCACGGTCGCCACGACCGTCTCCTGCGGCAGCTGGCCGCGCGCCAGCATGCGCGTGGCCAGGATCGCCATGACCTGGTCGCCGTCGACGATGTTCCCCTTCTCGTCGGAGAGGATCAGGCGATCGGCGTCGCCGTCCAGCGCGACCCCGATGGCAGCGCCCGACTGGCGCACCTCCTCGGCCAGCTTCTCGGGGTGCAGCGCGCCGCACTCGTAGTTGATGTTGCGGCCGTCCGGCCAGACGTTCAGCTCGATGACCTCGGCGCCCAGCTCCTGGAACACTTGCGGTGCGACCTCGTAGGCGGCGCCGTTCGAACAGTCGACGACCACCTTCACGCCGTCCAGCGTGTGCTCCTTGGGGAACACCTGCTTCAGGAACTGGACGTAGCGCCCGCCGGCGTCCTCGATGCGCACCGCCTTGCCGATGGCGTCCGGCTCCGCGCGCGCCGTGGCGTCGCCGGCGGCGATCCGCTCCATGCTGCGTTCCAGCTCGGCCTCGATCTCGTCGGGCAGCTTGAAGCCGTCGGCGGCGAAGATCTTGATGCCGTTGTCCTGATACGGGTTGTGCGACGCGCTGATCACGACGCCCGCGTCGGCGCGCATCGACCAGGTGATGAAGGCGATTCCGGGCGTCGGAAGCGGCCCGACCAGCATGACGTCCGCGCCCGCGGAGACGATGCCCGCCTGCATCGCGCTCTCCAGCATGTAGCCGGACAGGCGCGTGTCCTTGCCGATGACGATGCGGCCCGGTCGGTCGGGGTGACGGAACCGCTGCGCGACGGCCTGCCCCAGGCGCAGGGCCACCTCCGCCGTCATGGGGTCGCGGTTGGCGACGCCCCGGATTCCGTCGGTGCCGAACAGCTTTCTCTCGTCGTTGGCCATGGTTGTGTTCCGAATCTTAATCACGCACCAGCGCGGACGCGACAGCGACGACATCCCGCGCGGCCGCCACGTCGTGCACGCGCACCGCCGCCGCCCCACCCATGACGGCGGCGGTCAGAGCCGCGGCCGTGCCAAACAGCCGATCGCCGGCCGGCTTGCCGGTCAACTGCCCGATGAACGCCTTCCGGGATACGCCGACCATCACCGGAACACCGACACGCGCGCACATCGCCGGCAAACCCCGGAGCAGCGCCAGGTTGTGCTCGATGCGCTTGCCGAACCCGATGCCGGGGTCGGCCCAGATCTCGCCGCAGCCGGCCCGCCGCGCGGCCGCAATCCGGTCGGCCAGCTCCCGCCCGACCTCGCCCACCACGTCCGTGAACGCGATGTTTTCCATCATCGTGGCCGGCGCGCCGCGCAGATGCCCCAGCACCACTGCGGCGTCGGCCTTGCCCGCCACGGCGAGGATCTCCGGGTCCAGCAGGCCGCCGGAGATGTCGTTGACGATCGTCGCTCCCGCGCCCAGAGCGGCGCGCGCGGTCGCCGCCTTGTAAGTGTCTATCGAGATGCGCACACGCTCAGGCAAACGCGCCCGCAGCCCGTCGATGACCGGCACCACCCGCGCGATCTCCTCGTCCTCCGGCACGGGCACCGATCCCGGCCGCGTCGACTCCCCCCCCACGTCAATCCAGTCCGCCCCCTGCTCCACCATCCGCACCCCCGCCTCGATCGCGTCCGCAGGGGACGCAAACTTCCCCCCGTCCGAAAACGAATCCGGCGTGCAATTCAACACGCCCACGATCACACACCGCCCCATGCCTGCGCCTTTCTACAGCGCCAGAGCGAGCATCGCGAGCGAGTTCAACGCCGAAAGCCGCGGCGCTCGCGGGAGGGGCAGCGGCCCCTCCCACGCAGCGAGCGAACCGCGCGTTACGCCTTGTCGGGG
>CAZPUH010000367.1:0-1189 GCA_964589215.1 uncultured Myxococcales bacterium
CCGGTGTTTGTCTTCCGGCCGGAGATGTTGTGACGAAAAGTGGTTGCTCCGCCGCCGGTCCGACCGACGGGGCACGACGCCAAAAGTCCAACAAGTTTCACCCCGTCGCGACAGGTCATGGTCATGCCCCGCCACACCCTCGCCTTGACCGCCGTCTTGACCGCCTCCCTTGGCTTTCTGGCGACCCCCTCGGCACATGCCGCGTCGCTTCAATCGGTCCCCAACTGGACCGGCGGGGTCAGCGGGCTGCCGTCGGACGTGTCCATGTACGCCTACGTGCCCGACAAGGTGGTGCAGAACCCCCCGATCCTGACCATCATCCACTCGTGCGGGAACGACGCCGCCGGCGTCCTGGGGCAGGCGGGCCAGCTCAGGACGGCCGCTGACCAGTACGGGTTCATCATCATCGTTCCGCAGAGCAATCCCAGCAGCAAGCGGTGCTGGACGACCGACTCGACCCAGGTGTGGACCCGCGACAAGGGCGGCGACAGCAACGCCATCAAGCAGATGGTCGTCTACGCGATCTCGAAGTACCAGGCGAACGCCGACCGCGTCTATGTGACCGGCTGTTCCTCGGGCGCGATGATGACGGAGCTGCTCCTGGGTCTCTATCCCGACATCTTCAAGGCCGGCTCGTCGTTCGCCGGCATGCCGGGCGGGTGCCACGGGCCGAACGACAACTCGGCGAACGCGACGGGCTACAACGGGACCTGCGCAGGCGGTGCGGTCAACTACACCCCGCAGCAGTGGGGAGACCTGTTGCGCAACATGTATCCCGGCTACACGGGGCACCGCCCGCGCCTGCAGCTCTTTCACGGCTCCGCGGACAACACCATCAACTTCGTGAACATGGCGGAGTCGGAGAAGCAGTACATCAACCTGCTGAACCTCAGCACGAACCCGACGAAGACCATCACGGGGCTGACGCTGGGGAGCCATCAGGGGACCGAGGACCAGTGGACGAACGCCTGCGGGTATCTGGTGCTCGACGCGTTCGATTCGATCAACGGCGACCACGGCCCCTCCGATTCTCTGTTTCCTTCCAAGTACGTCATCCCGTTCATGGGCCTCGACAAGGCGGGGGCCGTCGATCCGGAGATCCAGCAGTGCGGGAACAACGGCGGCGGGGGCGCCACCGGGCAGGGCGGCATGGGCGCGGGTGGCGGCCACACGGGCGCGGCCGGCGGCG
>CAZPUH010000368.1:0-8547 GCA_964589215.1 uncultured Myxococcales bacterium
GAAGCGGCTGGCAAGCGAGCGGGGACACGCGGACCACGGGTGGCTGGACTCACGGCACACCTTCTCGTTCGCGGACTACTACGACCCGCAGCACATGGGCTTTCGCGCCCTGCGGGTCATCAACGAGGACCGCGTCGCCCCCGGCCAGGGCTTCGGAACGCACGGCCACCGGGACATGGAGATCCTGTCGTACGTCCTGGAAGGCGAGCTCGCGCACAAGGACAGCATGGGCACGGGCTCGGTGATCAGGCCGGGCGACGTCCAGCGGATGAGCGCGGGCAGCGGCGTCCGCCACAGCGAGTTCAACGCCTCCAAGATCGAGGTCGTTCACTTCCTGCAGATCTGGATCCTGCCCGACAAGGAAGGGATCGCGCCCGGCTACGAGCAGAAGCATTTCTCGACCGTCGAGAAGCAGGGGCGCCTGCGGCTGATCGCCTCGCCGGACGCCCAGGACGGCAGCGTCACGATCCACGCGGACGCGCGCGTCTACGCCGGGCGGTTCGGACACGAGCAGGGGGCGGCGCTGGCGCTGCCGGAAGGGCGCCACGCCTGGGTGCATCTGGCGCGCGGGCGCGCCCGGGTGGCCGGCCAGGAGCTGTCGGCCGGCGACGCCGTCGGGCTTTCGGGCGAAAAGACGGTCGAGGTCCAGGGGCTCGACCAGGGCGAGGACGCCGAGGTGCTGGTGTTCGACCTCGCGTGAACCGCGCGCGGGCCTGCTAAGGTGCGGGCGGGCCGCCGGGCCCGCGCCACCGCCCCCCGCCATGCCGCCTTCGCTCCGCGCCGCCGCCACGCTGATCCTCTTCGCCGCCACGCTGGTCCTGGTGCTGCGCCGCCCGCGCGGCTGGAACGAAGCGTGGTGGGCGATGGGCGGCGCGGCGCTGATGATGGCCCTGGGTCTGGTCCGCGCGCCGGAGGCCGCCGACACGCTGGTCCGGGGCAAGGACGCGCTGCTCATGCTGCTGGCGCTGCTCTGCCTGTCGGCGGTCGTGGCGCGCAGCGGGTTCTTCGAGTGGGCGGCGATCGTCTCGGCGCGCCGGGCCCGGGGCGACGCTGCGGCGCTGTTCCGCAACACGTTCGTGCTGGGCGCGCTGGTCACGATCGTGCTGTCGCTGGACACGACGGCGGTCATCCTGACGCCCATCGTGATCGCCGGCGCGCGGCGGATGGGCCTGGCCGCCAAGCCGCACGTCCTGCTCTGCGCGATCATCTCGAACTGCGCGTCGCTATTGCTGCCCGTGAGCAACCTCACGAACCTGCTGTTCGTCAGCGCGTTCCAGATCTCGTTCGCCCCGTTCGTCGCCCGGATGCTGCTGCCGCAGGCGGTGGTGCTGCTGGTCACCTACGCGATCTTGCGGCGGCTCTTCCGGGCCGACTTGCGCCAGTCGTTCGACGCCGGGCAGCTTCCGGCGGCCGCCAGCGCGGTCAGCGACCCGCGGCTCTTTCGGGCCAGCTGCCTGGTTCTGGTGCTGGTCAGCCTGGGCTACTTCGTGGGCCCGCCGCTGGGCGTTCCGGTCTACGTGGTCGCGTTCGCGGGCGCCCTCGCGCTGGCCGTCTACGCCGCCGCACGCAGCGGGTTGGCCCGTGCCGCTTCCTGGCGCTGGCTGGGCGACGTCCCGTTCGGGGCGGCGGGGCTCGCCGCCGGCCTGTTCGTGGTGGTCCGGGGCGTCGAAAACCTGGGCCTCGCGCGGTTGCTGGTTCCGGCCGTCGGGCGGCTGGCGTCCCGGCCCCTCTGGGTCTCGCTGCCCGTGACCGCCGGAGCGACGGCCGTGGCCTCGAACGCCGTGAACAATCTCCCGGCGGCGCTGACGGCCCGCTCGATCCTGCAGCAGGCGCACGCCCCCGGGCCGCTGGTCCTGGCCGCCCTCATCGGCGCCGACGTCGGACCCAACATCACCATCGTCGGCTCGCTGGCGACGGTGCTGGTTTTGACCGTGGCCCGCGGCCGCGGCGAGCCGGTCGGCGCCCGCGATCTGCTGCGCGCCGGGGCGCTGGTCACGCCCGCCGCGCTGCTCGCCGCCGCGCTGGCGCTGGCGGCGACTTACTTCTAACCTGGCGTCCTCACCGAGAGTGCTTATGGTGGCCTGACCGGGCGCCCCAGCCGGTGGTGTTTCCCCCTCCAGATGGCAGACCCTCTTCTCGCCAGCAACGGCTCGAATCTGCTCCGCTTTCCGTCCGCCGACCGGTTTGCGGTGCTCGAATCGGTGCCGGAGGCGATCACGGTTCATGACGCGCAGGGCAATCTGGTGTTCGCGAACACCGCGGCTGCTCACCTGTGCGGCTTCGCCGACGCCGCCGCCCTGCGCGCCGCCGATCTGAAGGACTGGATCGGCCGCATCGAGCTCTACGACGAGGCCGGGCAGCCGCTGCCCATCTCGGAGTTGCCGGGGCGGCGCGTGCTGGCGGGGCTGGACGCGCCCGAGCGGCTGATTCGCTTCCGGCAGGACGGCACCCATCGCTGGGCGTGGGTCTCGGCGCGACGGCTCCCGGATTCGGATCCGCCGCTGGCCATCAACGCCTTCCGCGAGGCGACCGGCATCATCGAGACGGAGCGGCGGCTGTCGGAGGAGCTGCGCCTCAGTCGGGCGCTGGAGCGGGTCGCGCTGGCGGTGAACGCCGAGGTCGACGCCGCCCGTCTGGTGCAGCGGATCACGGACGAAGCGACCGCCATCTGCGGCGCGCAGTTCGGCGCGTTCTTCCACACGATGGTCACGCCCGACGGGGGGCGATACCAGCTCTACACGCTGTCGGGCGCGTCGCGCGAATCGTTCGACAGCTTCGGCCACCCGCGGCCCACCCCGGTCTTCGCCCCCACGTTCCGGGGCGAGGGCCCGGTCCGATCGGGCGACATCAAGAAGGACCCGCGCTACGGCCGTATGGCTCCTCATCACGGCATGCCGGCGGGGCACCTGCCCGTGACCAGCTACCTGGCCGTGCCGGTGGTGGGCGGCGGGGGCGAGGTGCTGGGCGGCCTGTTCTTCGGGCACGCCGAGCCGGACCGCTTCACGGAGGCGCACGAGCGCGCGGTGGTGGCCATCGCCGCCCACGCCGCGGTGGCGCTGGAGAAGGCGCGGCTCCTGGAGACCGCCCGCCTGAACGAGGCGAGCATGGCCGCCGAACGGTCGCGCATCGCCGAGCTGATCGAGCAGGCGCCCGTGGCCATCGCCGTGTTCCGCGGCCCCAATCACGTCTACGAGATCGCGAACTCGCGCTACCTGACGCTGGTCGGCCGCAGCGGCGGGCTGGTCGGCAACCCGATTCGCGAGGTCTTTCCGGAGGTCGAGGGGCAGGGGGTCTTCGAGGCCTGCGACAGCGTCTACCGGACGGGGCAGCCGTTCGTCGTGCACGAGATGCCGGTCTCGTTCAGCCGCGGTGACCGCGGTGGCAAAGGGATCAAGAAAGGGTGGTTCTCGTTCACGATCACGCCGGTCCGCGAGCGCGGGCTGATCGCCGTGCTGATGTGCGTGGCCATCGACATCACCGAGCAGATCGAGGCCCGCCAGGCGATCGAGGGGACCGCCAAGGCGCTGGCCCGCAGCGAGCGCCGGTTCCGGTCGCTGGTCGAGGCGACGTCGCAGATGGTCTGGACCACGACCGCGGCGGGCGAGGTGGTCGAGGACTCCCCCACCTGGCGCGCCTTCACCGGGCAGAGCTACGACCAGTGGAAGGGCTACGGCTGGCTGGACGCCGTACACCCCGACGACCGCCCGCGCGCCGAGCAGGCCTGGCGCGCCGCCGTCGCGGCCAAGCGCCGCTACGAGGTCGAGTACCGCGTGCGCCGGCCCGACGGCACCTACGCCGACACGCTGGCCCGCGGGACGCCGATCCTGTCCGAGGCCGGCGAGATCGAGGAGTGGATCGGCCTCAACTTCGACATCAGCGACCGCGTCCGGGCCGAGGCGTCGTCGCGCGAGAGCGAGCGGCGGCTGCGGCTGGCCCTGGAAGCCGGGCGCATGGGGACCTGGGAGTACGACCTGGTCACCGGGGTCGTGCACTGGTCGCCCGCCATCGAGCGGATGCACGGCATCCCCCCCGGCAGCTTCCCCGGGACCTTCGAGGCCTACCAGGCGGATCTGCACCCGGAGGATCGCGAGCGGGTGCTGGCGAAGGTCAAGCAGAACGTCGAGCGCGGCGAGGAGCACCAGCTGCTGTACCGGATCGTCCGGCCGGACGGCGCCGTGCGCTGGCTGGAAGCGTTCGGGACCTTCGTTCACGACGCGGCCGGCAAGCCGATGCGACTCATGGGCGTCTGCAGCGACGTCACCGAGCGGATCGAGAGCGAGGAGGCCCGCAACGCGCTGCGCATCCAGCGGATGCTGGAGGGGATCAGCGACTCGTTCGGGGTCTACGACCGCAACTGGACGGTGCTGTTCGCCAATGAAGCCGCCACGGCGATGGGCGGGTTGAAGCCGGGGGACATCATCGGGAAGAACCTGTGGGAGCTGGCGCCCGAGGCGGTCGGCACGCGCATCCATCAAGAGCTGACGCGCGTGCTGGAGACCGGCCAGCCGGCGACGTTCGAGGACTACTACGCGCCGTTCGACCGCTGGTTCGACATCCACGCCTACCCGGTGCCCGAGATCGGGATCGCCGTCTACACGCGCGACATCACGGCGCGTCGCAACGAGCAGGCGCTGCAGGCCCGCCTGGTCCGCTACGGCGAGCTGCGCGCCGACGTGGGCAGCGCGCTGTCGCTGCAGCAGAACATCCGGACGATGCTGCAGGACTGCTGTCAGGCGATCGTCGACCGGCTGCGCGTCTCGTTCGCGCGCATCTGGCTGGTCGACGACGCGGGCGCGACCCTGGAGCTGAACGCCAGCGCCGGCAAGTACACCCACACCGACGGCGGCCACGCGCGCGTGCCGGTGGGGGCGTTGAAGATCGGGCGCATCGCGGCCGATCGGAAGCCCCACCTGACCAACGACGTTCTGAACGACCCCTGGGTCGGGAACCCGGAATGGGCGAAGCGGGAGGGGATGGTCGCCTTCGCGGGGTATCCGCTGGTCGTCAACGATCGGCTGGTGGGCGTCATGGCCACGTTCGCCACGGAGGCGCTGCCGGAAGACACGCTGGTCGCCCTGGGCAGCGTGGGCGACGCGATCGCCCAGGGGGTCGAGCGCCGGAAAGCGGAGCTGGCGCTGGAGGATCGCGCCCGCGATCTGGCCCGCTCGAACGCGGAGCTGGAGCAGTTCGCCTACGTGGCGTCGCACGACCTGCAGGAGCCGCTGCGGATGGTCGCCAGCTACGTGCAGCTGATCGAGCGGCGCTACAACGCGAAGCTGGACGACGCCGCCCGCGAGTTCATCGGCTTCGCCGTCGAGGGGGTCACGCGCATGCGGCGGCTGATCGAGGACCTGCTGGCGTATTCGCGCGTCGGCACCCGCGGTCGAGCCCCGGCGCCGGTCGACGTCGGCAAGGTCGTCGCCACCGCCGAGAAGAACCTGGAGCAGGCCATCGCCGAAGCGGGGGCCGAGATCACGAAGGACGCGCTACCGGTCGACCTGCCGGCCGACGAGGGGCAGCTGACCCAGGTGTTCCAGAACCTGATCGGCAACGCCATAAAGTTCCGGCGCGAGGAGAAACCGCGCGTGCACGTCGGCGCTCGCCGTGAGGGCGGCGACTGGGTGTTCTCGGTGCGCGACAACGGCATCGGCATCGAGCGCGAGTACTTCGACCGGATCTTCGTCATCTTTCAGCGCTTGAACCCGCGGGAGATCTACCCGGGCACGGGCATCGGTCTCGCCATCACCAAGAAGATCGTGGAACGTCACGGCGGGCGCATCTGGGTGGACTCGACACCTGGGGTGGGTTCGACCATATCCTTCACCATCCCCGTCGCCCCCCGCACCTGGAGATCCGCCCCATGACCGACGCCCTGCCGATCGAGATCCTTTTGGTCGAGGACAACGCCGCCGACGTGCGCCTGACCGAAGAGGCGCTGAAGGAAGGGAAGGTCCGCAACAACCTGACCGTCGCGCGAGACGGGGTCGAGGCGCTGGAGGTCCTGCAGCGCCGGGGCGCGCACGCGGCCGCCGCTCGCCCGGATCTGATCCTGCTGGACCTGAACCTGCCCCGCAAGGACGGGCGCGAGGTGCTGGCGACCCTGAAGGCGGACGACTCGCTGAAGCACATCCCGGTGGTCGTCCTCACGACGTCCAGCGCGGAGGTCGACATCCTCAAGAGCTATCAGCTGCACGCGAACTGCTACATCACGAAGCCGGTGGACCTAGAGCAGTTCGTCAGCGTGGTTCGCTCGATCGACGAGTTCTGGCTGACCGTCGTGAAATTGCCGCCCGAACATGCATGAAGAGCGGGACAAGACGCGCGTCCTGCTGGTCGAAGACAACGCCGGCGACGCGCGTCTCATGCGGGAATACCTGGCCGAGGTTCCCGAGCAGCCCTTCGTGGTGACGACGGCCGGCACGCTGCGTGAGGCGGAGGCGGCGGTGCGCGGACAGGACGTGGTCTTGCTGGACCTGTCGCTGCCCGACGCGCACGGCATCGACACGGTCAGCCGGATGGCGGAGTCCGCCGAAGGGGCTCCCATCATCGTCTTGACCGGCAACACCGACCAGGACATGGCGCTGCGGGCGGTGGCCAAGGGCGCGGACGACTACCTGTTGAAGTCCGAGATCACGCCGTCGCTGATCGCGCGGACCATCCTGTACGCCGTCGAGCGGCGGCGGCGCGCGCGGCAGCTGATGGCGCTGGAGGTGTCGCGCGCCGAGAGCGAGCACAGCGCGCGGCAGGCGCGGTTCCTGGCGGACCTGTCGTCGGCGTTCGCGATCGCCCTGGACGTCGACGACGTCGTGCAGAGCCTGATCAAGGTGGCGGTCCCCGAGCTGGGTGACTACTGCGGCATCGACCTGGTGGGCGGAGACCAGCGCCTGCGCCGCGCCGCCGTGCGAGCCGACGGGTCGCGCTCGGCGGTGGACGCGCTCGCTTCGTCGACGCCCACCGAGATCTTCCCGTCGTTCCAGGCCGTGCAGGGGCGCCGGATCGTCGAGGTTCCGGACATCCCCGCCGCGCTGGACACGATTCCCGCGGAACCGCTGCAGCGCAAGGCGGTCCTCTCGCTGGGGCTGCAGTCGGGGCTGGTCCTGCCGCTGCTGGCGCGCGACCGCGTCGTCGGGGCGATGATGCTGGCGATGAAGGCGGGGCGCCAGTTCGACGCCCCGGCGCGCGCGCTGGCCGAGGAGGTGGCGCGCCGGGCGGCTCTGGCCGTCGACAACGCCATGCTCTACCGGGCGATGAAGCGCGCGCTGCGGGCCCGTGACGAGATGCTGGCGATCGTTTCGCATGATCTGCGCAACCCGCTGCTGATCTTCGGGCTCACGCTGCAGTCGATCCGGCGCTCGCTGGACACGGGCCGCACGCCGACGGCGGAAACGCTGGCCAAGGGGACGCGGGCCATCGCGCGGATGGAGCGCCTGATCAACGATCTGCTGGACGTGGCGCGCATCGACGCGGGCACGTTCGTCGTCGACAAGACCCCCACCGACCTGCCCACGCTGCTGCGCGAGGCGGTCGAGCAGCACGGCCCGCTGGCGGCCGACAAGGGGATCCGCCTGCAGATGACCGCGCCGGCCGATCTGCTGATCGAGGCCGACCGGCACCGCCTGATGCAGGTCATGGCCAACCTGATCGGAAACGCGATCAAGTTCACGCCCGAGGGCGGCGCCATCACGGTCAGCTGCGGCCGCGCCGAGCTGGGCGCGCGGGTCGTCGTCGCCGATTCGGGCCCCGGCATCGACGCCGACAGCCTGCCTCACGTGTTCGATCGCTTCTACCAGACCGACGCGCACAGCGGCGGCGCCGGGCTGGGGCTCACGATCGCCAAGGGGATCGTCGACGCCCACGGCGGCAGCATCGGCGTCGACAGCCAGCCGGGGCAGGGGGCGCGCTTCTGGTTCGAGCTGCCGACCCGCCCCGACGCCTCCCAGTCCGCCGTCGTCGCCTAGCAACGCGCTCTTCTCCCCGCCTGCACCACGAGCGGGGAGAAGAGGGGCCGCCTCAGTGGTCGGCGCCGCCGTCCGTCGTCAGGCTGGAGAGCAGCGTGGTCGCCATCGTCAGGTGAATGTTGACGGCGGTGCGCTCGGTCATCAGCTCGCTCTTGAGCGCCGCGTTCGTCGCGCTGGGGAGCAGCACCTGATCGAACAGGTTCAGCACCATCTGGTGTTCCGTCACCTGAGCCATGGCGTACGCCTTGTCGAAGGCCGCCCCGGACAGGCCGAACAGCTGGTTGTAGGTCGCGGTCGCGTTGTTCGAGAGCGTCATCCGCGTCGCGCTGTCCGCCGTCGTGAGGTTCTGGGCGTCCAGCACCTGGTTGAGCCGCATGACAGCGGCGTTGTGGTCGGTGATCATCATCATCGCGAAGTCGAGAACCGCGGTGTTGGTCGACTTGCTCTGGGCGAGCTGGGCCTGCTGGACCTCGCCCTGATTGGCCGTGAACGCGACACCGGCCGCCTGCGCGTCCGTCAGCGCCGCCGCGCCGCCGTTGCCGCCGGCGTTTGCGCCGCCCGCGCCCGCACCCCCGGCCGCGCCGCCGCT
>CAZPUH010000369.1:0-1570 GCA_964589215.1 uncultured Myxococcales bacterium
CAGCGCGCCGCCGATGCCGCCCGTCGCGATGCCGCCGGCGGTTCCGCCAGTGCCTGAACCGCCGCGACCGCCGACGTTCGATCCACCGCTCGAATGACCAGCTGACCCACCCTTACCGCCGCCAGCACCGCCTGTGTTGCCGCCGCCGCCGCCGTCGCCGCCGCCGCAACCCCAGAGGGCGAGCGAGGCGACCATCAGCGTGGCCACTGGTGTGGAGCGAAGAACCGAACGTGACGTACGAATCATGCGAGGGCTCCTCGAAATGTGTGCGCACGACATTACGGCCAAATCGCGTCGAATTGCAAAACCCAACGCCACATCATTGGCACGCGGATTGTCGATTGCTACGAGGATTCCCTACGCTTGCTTCCTCCGACGTTGAACCACCCTCATTGTCCTACATTGCGCGTTGAGCGAAGCTCAGCCGGCGCGTTCAATCAAACCGGCCGCGCCCATCCCGCCGCCCACGCACATCGTGATCACCGCGTAGCGCCCCTTGCGGCGCTCGAGCTCGGCGAGCGCGGTCGCGATCTGCCGGGCGCCCGTGGCGCCCAGCGGGTGCCCCAGCGCGATGGCGCCGCCATTGACGTTCACGCGGTCGGCGGGCAGCCCGAGCTCGCGCACGCAATACACGGCCTGCGACGCGAACGCCTCGTTCACTTCGTACAGATCGATCTGGTCGACGGTGAGGCCGGTCTTGGCCAGCAGCTTGCGCACGGCCGGGACGGGGCCGATCCCCATGATGGCCGGGGGCACCCCGGCCACCGCGAACGCCCGGAAATAGGCGCGCGGGCGGGCGCCGATGGCCTTCGCCTTGTCGGCGGACGCCAGCACGACCGCGGCGGCCCCGTCGTTGAGCGGCGACGAGTTGCCGGCCGTCACGGTCCCGGTGGGGTCGAACGCCGGCTTCAGCGCCGCCAGCTTCTCCAGCGACGTGTCCGCGCGGGGCCCCTCGTCGCGGTCGACGGTGACGTCGCGCCAGACCTCGCCGTCGAAGACCCGCGTCTTGACCGGGACCACCTCGCCGGCGAAGTCGCCGCGCGTCCAGGCGGCGACGGCCTTCTGGTGGCTGGCCAGCGCGAAGGCGTCCTGCTGCTCGCGGCTGACGCCGAACTGCCGGGCGACGTTCTCGGCGGTGTTCCCCATCGGGATGTGCGCGTCGGGGAACTGGTCGACCACCGCTGGGTTCAGCGCGATCTTGGCGCCGCCCATCGGGATCAGCGACATCGACTCGAGGCCGCCCGCGAGTCCGGCGTCGATCGACCCGGCCGCGATGCGGTCGGCGACGATCGCCGTCGCCTGCAGGCCAGACGAGCAGAATCGGTTGATGGTCATCGCCGGCGTCGTGTCGGGCAGCCCCGCCAGCATGCCGACCTGCCGGGCGACGTTCAGCCCTTGCTCGGCCTCGGGGTGGGCGCACCCGAGCACCACGTCCTCGACGTCGGCGGGCGCGATCTCCGCGCGGCGCAGCGCCTCGCGCGTGGCGATGGCGCCCAGGTCGTCCGGGCGGGTGTTCTTGAAGACCCCGCGGGGCGCGCGCCCGATGGGGGTCCGGACCGCGGAGAGGATG
>CAZPUH010000370.1:0-11729 GCA_964589215.1 uncultured Myxococcales bacterium
CATGACCGCGGCGAACGACCAGATGATCGGCGTTCGCGAGGACGTCACCGTGCTCTACAAGCCGGTCGACTTCGACGCGCTCACCCAGCTGCTCCACCGGTATTGCGACCCCGCCTTTTCCGCCCGGATCCAGTGAAGCGCGTCCCGTTCGGGGCACGCGCGGCGGGTCTATGGGCAGGGGTGGCCCTGGCGCTGGCGGCGGTGGGGTGCCACCGCGATCGGTCGCTGGGCCTGCCCGACGCCTTCGTCGTCTACGCCCCGGCCGAGGGCGCGCCCGCGGCGCCGGGCGGCCCCGTCGTGGTGCCGCTGGCCCCCGACGATCCGCGCGCCAAACCGCTCTACATGCAGCTCGCCGTCGGGTTCCCCGGCGAGGTCCTACGGACCGACTACCTCGCCAAGCAGCTGGTACGCGACGCGGTCGTGGACGGGCACCGCTATCCGGAGGGGGCCCGGCGGTCGGCCGCCGAGCCGACGGCGTTCCTGGTGGGCGCGCCCGACGGCCAGGAGGTCGAACGGGGCCTGGCGCTGAAGGCGACCTTCGGCGGTCCGGACACCCACCCCGACGTGGTGTGGATCGGCCTGCCGGCCTACCCCGATCACGACCGCGCGCTGCCGCAGACGCTGTCGGGCTTGCTGGCGCGCGCGGTGGCGAACCGGGTCGCCACCGGCACGGGCGTCGAGCCGCCGGCCGCGCTCGTGAACGGGTACGCGCGGGCCCTGGAGGTGATCGCCCGCGAGTGGCGGGTCGGCGAGGGTGTCTCAGGCACCGTCCCGCCCGACGCCGGAACCGCCGCTCAACGCCAGCTCTTCGCCGCCGTACGGGAGAACCAGTTCGCGGTTGGCGCCGACGGCAAGCCGCGGCCCGCCCAGGAGCTGCTGGCGGACGCCGGGCTGGCGGCCACCGTCCTCTACCGGCTGGTGCAGTCGAAGACGGTCGGCCGCAAGGTGGCCCCCCCCGAGGTGTACGCCCCGTTCGTCACCGACCGCATCCCCAGCGGCGTGAGCCCGGCCGCGGTGCTGGGGCCGTTCCGGAACTTCCAGGCGAAGCTTCTATCGGCGTGGGGGCGCGCGGTTTTGGAAGGGAAGCCGCCCCAGGACATCGCCGGCCTGGTCGAGGCGTACGGGCGGGCCCTGCCCGCCGAACGCGCCGAGGTCATCCGCATCTTCGTGGTCACGACGTACGGGGCGACCGTGCGCAAGGGCGGGGTTCCGCTGCCCGCCGGCGATCCGGGGGCCGCGCTGCCCGAGCTGACCGCGCTGGCCGCCGAAGTCGCCGCCGGAAAGGCATCGCTGCGCGCCGCGATCTCACAGTAGCGGTAGGCGCGAGATGCGGATAGATTCCGCCGTTCAAATGAGCACGTTCTGGGCCGGAAAGCGCGTGGTCGTCACCGGAGGCGCCGGGTTCCTGGGCAGCTTCGTGGTCGAGCGGCTGCGCGGCGCCGGCGCGTCGGTCTTCGTCCCGCGTTCGGCCGAGTACGATCTGGTCGACCGCGCCGCCTGTCGCCGGGTCATCGCGGACGGGCAGCCGGACATCGTGTTGCACCTCGCGGCTCAGGTCGGCGGGATCGGCGCCAACCGAGCGAACCCGGGGCGGTTCCTGTTCGAGAACGCGATGATGGGGCTGCAGCTGTTCGAGGAGTGCCGCCTGGCCCGGGTTCCCAAGCTGGTGGCGCTGGGGACGATCTGCGCCTACCCGAAGTTCGCGCCCGTGCCGTTCAAGGAAGACGATCTGTGGAACGGCTACCCCGAGGAGACGAACGCGCCGTACGGTTTGGCCAAGAAGATGATGCTGGTGCAGTCGCAGGGTTATCGCGAGCAGTACGGCATGAACAGCGTCGTGCTCTTCCCGGTCAACCTGTACGGCCCGCGCGACAACTTCGACCTCGCGTCGTCGCACGTGATCCCGGCGATGATCCGCAAATTCGTTCACGCGCGGACGCACGGGCTGTCCGAGGTCGTCCTGTGGGGCGACGGCTCGGTCACGCGCGAGTTCCTGTACGTCGAGGACGCCGTGGATGGAATCCTGCTCGCCGCCGAGCGTTACGACTCGAGTGAGCCCGTCAACCTGGGCAACGGCGAGGAGATCACCATTCGCGATCTCGCGACGAAGATCGCGAAGGCCGCCCGGTACGACGGACGCTTCGTCTGGGACACGAGCAAGCCGAACGGACAGCCGCGCCGTCGTCTGGACGTGACGCGGGCCCGCGAGAAGTTCGGCTTCGTGGCTCAGACTCCCTTCGACGTGGGGATCGCCAAAACCGTCGCTTACTACGAAGAACACCAGAAGGAGATCGAGGATCGATGACGAAGCGCGCCTTAATCACGGGAATCAGCGGTCAGGACGGGTCGTATCTCGCGGAGCTCCTGCTCTCGAAGGGCTACGACGTCTACGGGGTCGTCAGGCGTTCCAGCTCCTTCAACACGGAGCGCCTGGATCGCATCTACCAGGACCCGCATGTCCCCGACTATCGCCTGCGCCTCGTCTACGGTGACCTCGACGACGCCAGCTCGTTGAACAGGGTGCTGCGCACCGTCCGGCCCGACGAGATCTACAACCTGGGCGCGCAGAGCCACGTGCGCGTCAGCTTCGACGTCCCGGAGTACACGGCCTCGACGGTGGCGCTGGGGACGCTGCGGCTGCTGGAGGCGATCCGCGAGTCGGGGCTCGACAAGAGCGTGAAGTTCTATCAGGCCTCGTCCAGCGAGATGTTCGGCGGGGCCAAGCCGCCGCAGAGCGAAGCGACGCCGTTCGAGCCGCGCAGCCCTTACGCCTGCGCCAAGGTGTTCGCCCACCAGCTTTGCCAGAACTACCGCGAGGCCTACGGGATGTTCATCTGCTGCGGCATCCTCTTCAACCACGAGTCGCCGCGGCGCGGGATCCCGTTCGTGACGCGCAAGATCACCCGGGCCGCCGCTCGCATCCGGCACGGCCTGGACAAGAAGCTGTACCTCGGCAACCTCGACGCCAAGCGCGACTGGGGCTTCGCGGGCGACTACGTCGAGGCCATGTGGATGATGCTGCAGCAGCCGAAGCCGGACGACTACGTGGTTGCGACCGGCGAGTCGCACACGGTGCGTGAGGTGCTGGACATCTCGTTCGGCGCGCTGGACCTCGACTGGAGCAAGTTCGTCGAGATCGATCCGCGCTACTTCCGGCCGACAGAGGTCGACCACTTGCACGGCGATCCCAGCAAGGCCCAGAAGGTGCTGGGCTGGAAGCCGAAGGTCAGCTTCAAGCAGCTGATCGAGATGATGGTGCGGGCCGACGAAGAAGACGTCCGGCTGGCTCTCTCGGGGCGCGCGCCGACGTCCTGACGGATGAACGGAGAGGCCCCCGTCGCGCTGGTGCTGGGGGCCGGCGGGCTCGTGGGCGGCGCGCTGTGCGACCAGCTCGGGCGCGCCGGCTGGCGAGTGGTCGCGGCCTCGCGCGCCGTCTGTGACATCCGGGACGGCGGCGCGCTGCGCGCGCTCTGCGCCGACGCGCGCCCGGCGGTCGTCTTCAACGCCGCCGCCTACACGAACGTCGACGGGGCCGAGGCCAACCCGGGCCTGGCCCGGGCCGTGAACGCCGACGGGGCGGAGGCGGTCGCCCTGGCCGCAGCGGGGGCGGGCGCGGCGGTGGTCCACTACTCGACGGACTTCGTTTTCGACGGCGAGCAGGAACGCCCCTACGACGAGCGCGACCCGCCGTCGCCTCTGGGCGCGTACGCGCGCAGCAAGGCCGAAGGGGACGCGCGCGTCGCGGCCGCCACCCCGCGGCACTTCATCCTGCGGGTCGGGTGTGTGTACGGGCGCGGCGGGCGCAATTTCCCCTCGACCCTCGTGCGCCGGTTGCGCGCCGGCGACGCGCAGCGCGTCGACGCCGAACGGCGCGTCTCGCCGACCTGGGTGCGCGAGGTGGCGGCCGTGTCGATCGCCCTGGCCCCGACCAGCCACTACGGCCTCTACCACTGCACCGCGCACGGCGAGACCACCTGGGCCGACTTCGCCCGCGCGCTCGCCCGTGAGCTTGGATTGCCGCACGCGCGCATCGAGCCGGTCTCCGACGCGAACCTGGGGCTGGCGGCCCGGCGGCCCCGGCGCGCCGTCCTGGACAAGCGGATGCTGCGGCTGCGCGGGCTGGACGGGCTGCTCTCCCCGTGGGAGCAGGCGCTGCGCGCCTACGTCGCCGAAGAGACGGGCGACGGGAGCGGCCGCGAACAGGCGGGCTAAGCCGGACCGCCGGGGCTCAGGCGCTGCGCGTACTGGCGCTCGTAGTAGTCCCGGTAGGCTCCGCTGCGCACGCGTCCCGCCCACCCGGCGTTGTCGCGGTACCACCGGACGGTGTCGGCGAGGCCCTCCGCGAAATCGCGCTGGGGCGCCCAGCCGAGCTCCCCGCGGATCTTGCCGGCGTTGGTCGCGTAACGGCGATCGTGGCCGGGGCGGTCGGGAACGTGGCGGATCAGAGTTTCGTCACGTCCCGTCAGCGCGAGGATCGCGCGAACCACGTCCAGGTTGGATCGCTCGTTGCCGGCGCCCACGTTGTAGACGTCCCCGGACCGGCCACCCAGCAGGACCCGGTCGATCGCGTCGCACTGGTCGTCGACATGAATCCAGTCGCGCACCTGCTGCCCGTCGCCGTAGACGGGCAGGGGGCGCCCCTCCAGCGCGTTCAGGATCATGAGCGGGATCAGCTTCTCCGGGAACTGGTACGGGCCGTAGTTGTTCGAGCACCGGGTGATCACCACGTCCAGCCCATGGGTGTGATGGAACGCCATGGCGAAGCAATCGGCGGCCGCCTTGCTGGCCGAGTACGGGCTGCGCGGCGCCAGCGGGGTCGTCTCGTCGAAGGCGCCGGTCGGTCCCAGCGAGCCATGGACCTCGTCGGTCGAGACCTGCAGGAACCGCACGCCGCCGGCAGCCCGAGCGGCCTCGAGCAGGCTCAGCGTTCCGGCGACGTTGGTGTCCAGGAACGGGGCCGCCGATTGGATGCTGCGATCGACGTGACTCTCCGCAGCGAAGTTGACGATGGCGCCGATCCCGTGCTGCCGCAGCAGGCCTTCCATCGCTTGCCGGTCCCGGATGTCGGCTCGCACGAAGACGTGGCCGGGATCCCGCTCGAGGTCGCGCAGGTTCTCGAGGTTGCCGGCGTAGGTGAGAACGTCGACGTTGATGACCGGATCCGCAGGCCTGCGGCGGCGCGCCATGCGGACGAAGGCGGAGCCGATGAAGCCGGCGCCACCCGTCACCATCAATTTCATCGCGCGCAGTTTTCGTGCAATAAGCCACCAAGTCAATGCGCGACGCACCGACGTTGGTCGTGATCCCCACGTACAACGAACGCGAGACGCTGGTCCAGATCGTCCCGGCGATCCGCGCCGCGGCGCCAGCCGCGTTCATCCAGATCGTCGACGACAACTCGCCGGACGGAACGGGCGCGATTGCCGACCAGCTCGCGGCGGCCGACCCGCAGATCGACGTGCTGCATCGGCCGAGCAAGCAGGGGCTGGGCGCGGCCTATCTGGATGCGTTCAGGCGGGCGCTGGCGTCGGCGCGCGGCTACGGGCGCATCGTCCAGATGGACAGCGACTTCTCGCACAATCCCGCGGACATTCCGCGCCTGTTGAAGGCTCTGGATGAAGGCGCCGACATGGCCCTGGGCTCCCGTTACGTGCCCGGCGGCGGCACCCACAACTGGGGGCTCGTGCGCCGGCTCATCAGCCGCGGCGGCGGCATCTATGCGCGCTCCGTGCTGGGGGTCGACGTCCAGGATCTGACAGCCGGGTTCAAGGCCTGGCGGCGCGAAACGCTGTCGGGGCTGGATCTGAACGCGGTCACGGCTCGCGGCTACGGCTTCCAGATCGAGATGACGTACCGAACGGTTGCGGCCGGGTTCAAGGTCGTGGAAGTTCCCATCATGTTCGTCGACCGCCGGGTCGGCCAATCCAAGATGTCGGGGCTGATCGTCACCGAGGCCATGTCGATGGTCTGGGTCTTGCGCCGCAAGGTGCCGCGTCAGAGGGACTGACTCAGCAGTACTGATAGACGATCGACAGCAGCCGGCTCATGTCGAACGGCTTGCGCAGCACGGCCACGACCTGCGGCGGGATGCCCACGCTGCGTTCGGCGCCGCTGACCATGCAGATCGGGATTCCCGCGAGCGCCGGGTCAGCGGCGGCGCGGCGCGCGAACTCCCAGCCGTCCATCACCGGCATGTTGAGATCCAGCAGGATCAAGTTGGGACGCGGTCCAGCCCGGAGCTCGGCGAGCGCTGCGCGCCCGTCCGCCACCGCGCGCACCTGAAACTGCGCATGTTCCAGGATCTCGACGACGCCAGTCCGTGCTTCGTCGTCGTCGTCGACGACCAAGATGAGCCCGTGGGCCATTCTTGTACAACAGCAATATATGAAGGCGTCGGTCCTGGACAAGCCTGCCGGGCGCGTGGAAAGAAGCGCGCCCGGGGAGCCACCGCCTGCGCTGAAATGCCCGCCTGGAAATGTCCGATAAGAAATATTCTGTCAACTACGCCCGATCGTGCCGGGAACCGCGTGCCGGATCCCTGCCCCGGCGCGGTCAGCCGTGCAGGCTCGGGGCGCCGGTGGTGAGAACGCTGTCCAGCGTCTCCAGGCTCACGGGCTTGACCAGGTGGCCGTCGAAGCCGGCTGCCCGCGCGCGCTGGCGGTCGGCGTCGCGCCCGTAGCCGGTGACCGCGACCAGGCGCACGCCGGCCGCTTCGGGCATCTGCCGCACGCGCGAGGCCAGCTCGTAACCGTCGATGACCGGCAGGCCGATGTCCAGGAAGCACAGCTCGGGGTGAAACGAGCGGATCAAGTCCAGCGCGGAGACCGCGTCGTAGGTGGCGCGCGCGATGTAGCCGAGGTCGGTCAGCAGATCCGCCAGCGTGTCGGCGGCGTCCGCGTTGTCGTCGACGACCAGCACCCGCCGCGGGCTCTGGCCATGGGCCTTGGTGGCGGCGGCGGACGTCGCGCTCGACCCCCGGGCGGCGGCGGCGGTTTCCAGCGCGGCCTGCGCCGGCAGCTCGACGACGAACTCGCTCCCCTTGCCGGGCCCCTCGCTGAACGCCGAGACCCGGCCGCCGTGCATCTCGGTCAGGCTGCGCACGATGGCGAGTCCCAGGCCCAGCCCGCCCTTCGAGCGGTCGATCGACTGCGGCTGCTGGAAGAACACGTCGAAGACCCGGTTCAGGAGCTCCGGCGGCAGCCCCACGCCCTCGTCGCGCACGGACAGCCGGATCCAGTCGCCGTCGCGGCGCGCGCGGACATGCACCGTCGACTCCGGGTCGCTGTACTTGGCCGCGTTCGTCAGCAGGTTCGACACCACCTGGGCGAGCCGGTTCTGGTCGACCTGCAGCAGCAGGCCTCTGGCCGGCACGTCCAGGTTCAGGCGCTGGCGGCGCTGTTCCAGCAGCGGCCGCGCCATCTCGATGCCGGCGGAGACCGCGGCGGCCAGCTCGAGGCTCTCGCGGCGCAGCTCGATCTTGCCGCGCGTGATGCGCGAGATGTCCAGCAGGTCGTCGACCAGCCGGACCAGATGGCCGACCTGCCGCTCGATGACCGCCTGCTCCCGCGTCTCGCCACCGCGCATCCGCATCAGGTGCAGCGCCGTCAGGATCGGCGACAGCGGGTTTCGCAGCTCGTGCCCCAGCATCGCGAGGAATTCGTCCTTGGCCCGGTTGGCGGTCTCCGCGGCCGCCCGCGCGGTCTCGGCCTCCTCGCTGGCCTTCGCCAGCGCCGCCGCCTGTTCTTCGATGAGGCGCCGCGCCCGCACGGCCTCGGTGACGTCCAGCGAGAACGTCATCACGCCCTCGACCCGGCCGCGCGCGTCGCGAACCGGCAGGTACATGAACGTCCAGAACTTCTCGGTCTGGTTGCCCGTGCCGTCGTCCAGCAGCACCCGCTTCTCCCTGCCTTCGTACCGCTCGCCCGTGTCCAGCACGCGCCGCAGCTGCGCCGGGTACTCCTGCGCCGCCAGCTCGGGAAGCGCCTCCAGCAGCGGCTTCCCGAGCACGTCGCGCCCGCCGTAGGCCTTCGTGGCCAGCGGGTGCACGTACTCGAACACCAGATCCGGGCCGCGGAAGAAGTTCACGATGGCCGGGATCTGGCCCAGCAGCAGCCGCAACCGCTGCCGCTCCGCCTCGGCCGCCTGGCGCAGGCGCGCGCTCTCGAGGTGGCTGCGCACGCGCGCCAGCAGCTCCTTGGCCGCGAACGGCTTGACGAGGTAGTCGTCGGCGCCCGCGTCCAGCCCCTCGACACGCGACTCCTCGCCGGCCCGGGCGGACAGCAGGATGACGGGCGTCTCCGCGAGCGGCGGCTGGCGCCGCAGCTCGCGCAGCAGTCCGAACCCGTCCAGCTTCGGCATCATCACGTCCGTGAGGATCAGATCCGGCCGCCGCCGCTGCGCCGCCTCGAGCGCGCGCAGCCCGTCGCTGACCGTCTCGACGTGCCAGTGCTGGCCCAGCAGGCGCGCCAGGTACTCGCGCATGTCGGCGTTGTCGTCGGCGATCAGCACCCGGGCGCCCGGGTACTCCTCCTCGGCCGCCGGGGTGCGCCGGGTCTTCTCGGTGAGCCCCTGCCCGTCCGAGCCCGACCCGTCCATCCAGCGCAGCGCCTCCTGGACGAACGGCTCGGCGCGGGCGGACGGCGCGGCGCCTCCGGCTGCGTGGCCTGCCCCGATCCGATCCGCCGGCAGATGCGCCCGCCCCAGCGGGATCGAGACCGTGAACGCCGTGCCCGCACCCTCCTGGCTGGCCACCGTGATGTGGCCACCGTGCAGCTGCACCAGCTCCTTCACCAGCGCCAGCCCGATGCCCGAGCCCTCGTAGGTGCGCGCCTCCGGCACCTCGACCCGATGGAAGCGATCGAACATGTGCGGCAGCTCGCGCGCCGGGATGCCGACGCCCGTGTCGCTGATCCGCAGCTCGGCGCGCCCGTCGCGCGATCGCAGCTCGACGCGCACGCTCCCCTTCATGGTGAACTTGAACGCGTTCGACAGCAGGTTGAGGACGATGGTCTCCCACATCGTGTGGTCGACGTAGGCGGGCTCGGGCAGCGGCGGACACTCGACCTCGAACGACAGCCCGCCCCGTTCCATCGCCGACCGAAACGCGCTCGCCAGATCGGCGGTCAAGGTCGCCAGGTCCGTCGGCTCGTAGAGCGCCTTGGCGCGCCCGGCCTCGATCCGCGAGAAATCCAGCAGGTTGTTCACCAGCCGCAGGAGCCGCAGCGTGTTGCGATGGACCGCCTTCAGGTTCTCGCCGGCCAGCGCGCCCTCGGGAGAGGCCAGCGCGTCCTCCTCGGGCCCCAGCATCAGCGTGAGCGGCGTCCGGAACTCGTGGCTCACGTTCGAGAAGAACGCGGTCTTCGCGCGATCGATCTCGGCCAGCGCCTCGGCGCGCCGCCGCTCTTCCTCGTACGCTTCGGCGTTCGCGACGCCCGCCGAGATCTGGCCGGCTACCAGCGACACGAAGGCGCGGTAGTCGTCGTCGAACGGGCGAAACGGGTTCAGCCCCACGATCAGCACCCCGCCGCGTCCCGTCTGTCCCGACGGCGTCAGCGGCCACAGCACGGCCCGCGTGGGGGGCTGCGCCCAGGCGCCGGTGGGCAGGTCACCCCCCAGCCCGGAGAGGTCGTCGACCACCCGCTCGGTGTGGCGCGCCAGCACGTCCGCGACCGGCCACGGCGAATCTGCGGCCGCCTCGATGCGCGCCGGCGCCGCGGCGTGACCGGCCCGGATCCCCGCGGCTCCCGCCAGCGCCAGCGCCGGTGATCCCGCTTCGGCCAGGTAGATGAGCGCGAACGGCAGGTCGCGCTGCCCCTTTTCCAGCGCGGCGGCGGCGCGGGAACAGGCGTCCTCGGCGCGGCGCGCGTCCACCGTGCGCGCGGCGACCTCGCTCAGGACCGCCAGGCGGCGCTCGCCGATGATCCGCTGCGTGTCGTCGCTGTTGGCGCAGAGGATGCCGCCCGTGCCGCCTCGTTCGTTGGGGACCGGGCTGTACGAGAACGTGTAGTAGGTCTCTTCCTGGTACCCGTGCCGCTCCATGATGAGCAGCAGCGCCTCGTCGTAGGTCCCCTGGTTGCCGCGCATGGCGCGCTCGGCGCGCGGGCCGACCTGATCCCAGATCTCACGCCAGACGACGGACGCGGGCTGCCCCAGCGCCGCCGGGTGCTTGCCCCCGACGATCGACCGGTAGGCGTCGTTGTAGAGGTTGATGAGCTCCTCGCCCCACCAGACGAACATCGGCTGCCGCGAAGTCAGCACGATGCGCACACAGGTCTTCAGGCTCTGGGGCCAGCGCGCCACCGGGCCCAGCGGCGTCTTCGACCAGTCGAGCGCGCGCATGCGTTCGCCCAGGTCGCCGCCGCCGTCGAACAGAGAGAGACCCGTCGCGTCGGGGGGAGCGCCGCTCACGAGCGAATCGGCCATGGATGAGCCAAATTAGACATCGCAGGGCAAATGGCCAGGGTGATCCCGGAACCCGGGGGCCTCGCCGAGGCGGGTGGACCGCAACAAAAAGCCCCCCGCACCGGACGGCGCGGAGGGCTTGGTAGGACGACGCCAGCGCTACTTCAGACCGGCGTACTGCAGCACCGCGTGGAAGAACTGCGCCGCGGTGTTGTTGTTGATGGTCATCTGGATGTACTCGACCGGAATCCCGACATAGACGACCGTCGAGGTGCCGGCGGTACCGACGTTCTTCCGTCCGACGACGACCGGCAAGGCTTGGGTCCCGTTGCCGTCGGGATCGATCATCGCCGTGACCAGCGCGTCCGTGCCGTCCTTCGGATTCACCGCGTCGGAGGTGGTGGTGAAACCATCCGGGCCGCCGTCGATGACCTGGAACACGTCACCGGCGAACGGCGTCGAGGCCACGCCGGTCGCGTTGTAGGTCATGTTCTGAAGTTTATCGACCGAGTCACCCTGGGCGCCGATGTAGTCGGAGAGGAACTTGTCGGTCTCCGGCGTGGTCCACGAGTGCGTCCCGAGCGCGTAGAACATTTGCTGGGAGAAGACCAGCATCGTCTTGTGTCCCTGATCCAGCCAGGCCTCGACGATCGCTTCTTGCGAGGGCGACAGCGTCGAGTTCGGAGAACCTGCGTCGTCGGCGCCGTTGTACCAGACCACCGTGCTGTACCCGGCCAGGTCCTGAGTCGTGGGCGTATTCGGCGAGCCCGCCCCGCCCGACGGGACGACGAACGTGTTGAAACCGATGTTCTCCCCCTGCAGGAGCGTCGCGAAGAGCGTGTCGGAATTCGACGGCGTGGCCGTCGTATCCGTCGGATCGGCGTTGTTTTCGCTGGCATCGAAGTCGACCAGAAGCGTCGTGTTCGGCGCCGTCACCGTCAGCGGCAGATCGACCGTGTGGGTCTTGCCCGCGGCCGTCCCCGTGATGTGCACGGTGCTGCTGCCGGCCGTCGCCGTCGAAGCGACCGTCAGCGAAAGCGACGTCGAGTTGAGCGTCGCCGGGTTCGGCGTGAACGTGCCCGTCACGCCCGTTCCCGTGAGGGTGAACATGATCGCCGAGGTGAACGTCGGGGTCGTCGCGTCGCGCGTGATCGTGATGGCGATGGTCTGCTGGCCGCCCGGCGGCAGCGACAGAGCCGTCGTGGTGCCGGTCGAGAACGAGAAGTCACCGGCCTGAGCCGCGCCGCCGGCGCCACCGACGTTGCCGCCGGCGCTGCCGCCGTTGGCCGCGCCGCCGCCGCCGCCCGCGCCCGCCTTGCCGCCGGCCG
>CAZPUH010000371.1:0-10355 GCA_964589215.1 uncultured Myxococcales bacterium
CGCGGCCTCTACTTCGTGGCCCCCGACGCGGAGCACCCCGACCGGCCCCTTCAGGCCTGGACGCAGGGGCAGGACGACGACGCGCGCTGCTTCTGGCCCTGCCTGGACCAGCCCATCGAGAAGTTCACGACCGAGGTCATCTGCACGGCGCCGGCGGGCCTCTTCGTGCTGTCGAACGGGTCGCTGCGCGAGCGCACCGACCTGCCCGAGGGGCGCGGCACCCGCTGGCACTACACGCTGGACCTGCCGCAGCCCGCCTACCTGCTGACGCTGGTGGCCGGTCCGTTCGTCGAGCTCCGCGATCGCGCGCCGCAGACCGGCGTCGACGTCTACGCGTTCGTTCCGCCCGGGCGCGAAGAGGACGGGCGGCGCAGCTTCGCGCGCACGGGGGCGATGATCGACCACTTCTCGGAGAAGATCGGCGTCCCCTACCCGCACGCGCGCTACAGCCAGATCACGGTGCCGGAGTTCATCTTCGGCGGCATGGAGAACACGACCGCCACGACGCTCACCGATCTGGTGCTGCTGGACGAGCGGGCGGCGCTGGACCACGACATCGACGGGCTGGTCTCGCACGAGCTGGCGCACCAGTGGTGGGGCGATCTGCTGACCTGCCGCGAGTGGTCCGAAGGCTGGCTGAACGAGGGGTTCGCGACCTACTTCGAGTACGTCTGGCGCGAGCACGCCAAGGGGCGCGACGAGGCCGACCACGAGCTGCTCGCCGACACGGACGGCTACCTGACCGAGGCCGGGCGCTACCAGCGGCCAGTCGTGTGTCGCGAGTACGACGAGCCGATCCACCTTTTCGACGCGCACCTCTACGAGAAGGGCGGCCGGGTCCTGCACATGATCCGCCACGAGCTGGGCGAGCCGGCGTTCTGGCGGGCGTTGCGCCACTACGCCCCCAAGCACGCGCGCGGTTCGGTCGAGACGCCCGACCTGGCGCGCGCGCTCGAGGACGCCACCGGGCGCAGCGTCGAAGCGTTTCTCGACCGCTGGATCGCGCGGCCCGGCCACCCCGACTTCGCGGCCGAGTGGCGCTGGGACGAGGAGCGCAAGGTCGGGACGCTGTCGATCGCGCAGAAGCAGCCGGTCTCGGCGGAGACGCCGCTCTTCGAGGTCGGCGCGACGGTCCGGTTCGAGGTCGACGGCCGCCCGCAAGATGTGCGCGTCGCGATCCGCGAGGCGGTGCACGCCTTCGAGATCCCCCTGCCCGTCCGTCCGACGCAGGTCGTCTTCGACCCCGGCGACGTCATCCTGAAGTCGATCATGTTCACGAAGGCCGGTGCGCTGTGGCGGCGGCAGCTGGCGGCGGCCGAGCTGGCGGTCGACCGGGTGCTGGCGGCGCGCGCGCTGGGCGACCTGCCCGACCCCGCCAACCTCGCGGCGCTGAAAGAGGCGCTGGCTCAGGACCGGTTCTGGGGCGTGCGGGGGGCGGCGGCGCGCGCGCTGGGCAAGACCCGCCGCGCCGAGGCGCGCGACATTCTGATCGGCGCCCTGCGCGACGCAGAGCCGCGCGTGCGGCGGGCGGCGGCGGCGGGGCTGGGCAACTTCGCGGGAGACGACGTGGCCGGCCGCGCGCTGGCCGAACGGCTGGACGCCGGCGACGCGAGCGTCTTCGTCGAGGCCGAGCTGGCGCTGGCGCTGGGCAAGACCCGATCGCCCGAGGCGCTGACGCTGCTGCCGCGCCTGGTCGACCGGCCGTCGTACATGGATCTGGTCGCCAGCCGCGCCATCGACGGCCTGGGGCAGACGGGCGACGAGCGGGCCCTGCCCCTCATCCGCGACGCCTGGCGCCCCGCGGCTGGGTTCCCCGCCCGGCGCGCCGTGGTGAGCGCGCTGGCGGAGCTCGCGCGCGGAACCCCGCAGGCGCGCGCGGCGCGGGAAGCGATCGAGCTGCGCCTGGGCGACCGCGACTTCCGCGTGCGCGGCGAAGCGGCCGCGGCGCTGGGCCGCCTGGCGCTCACCGACGCGCTGCCGGCCCTGCGCAACGCGCTGGCCGGCGAGCTGGACGGCCGCACCCGCCGCCGCATCAACGACGCGATCCGCGAGATCGAGGACGGCGCCCGTCCCGCCGAGGAGGCCCGACGCCTGCACGACGAGGTCGAGCGGCTGCGCGGCGAGACCGCCCGCCTGCGCGAGCGGATGGACCGGCTCGAAGCGCGGCTGGCCAGCACGCCCCCCGGCCCCGTGCCGAAGGGCAAGCGCCCGCGCCCCGCGACCCGCCGCGGGACCCGCACCCTCCGCCCGACCCGGCGCTAGCCTCTAAGTCTGAAGCTCTTTGACGATGTCCTGGGCGACCTGGCGCGCGCGTGGCAGGTCGGCGCGGGGCATCGAGATGGCGCCGACGACGGGGTGGCCGCCCCCGCCGTAGCGCTCGCAGATCTTGTTGATCTCGTGGGTGCGTGGGACCTTCGACCAGGGGTTCGAGCCGATCGAGATCTTGGCGCGCGACGACGCCGTAACGCCCACCGAGTAGCGGGCCTCCGGGAAGAGGTAGTACGAGATGAACTTGTTGAAGGGGCCGACGTCGCGGTCCGCCAGGTCGAAGAACACGACGCCGCCCTCCAGCCGCGCGACGGACCGCATGGTCTCGATGTTCTTCTGGTGCTGCGCCAGCAGCGGCCCCAGCGGCCCGGCGACGTAGGGCTCGGCGACGATCTCGGCCAGCGGCCGGCTGACCAGGTCGCCGATGAACTTCTCGGCCAGCGCCGGGTCGCGGTTGTTCTCGATGAACGTCATCAGCCGCAGCGCGGGCTCTTTCAGCTCGACGGCCATCTGCGCGTCGGGGAACAGCGCGCCGTCGATGATCTCCGCCCAGTGGATCAGGTCGGCCAGCGGCGCCGCGTCGAAGCCGAACTTGGCGGCCACGGTGTCGGCCAGGAACTTCGTGCAGCTCTTGGCCTTGGGGTCGTAGAACTTCCGGCCCGTCGCGTCGGCCCGGAAGTGGTCCTCGTCGCCCGGCAGCTGGAACGCCGACGCGTGGTGGTCGAACCACCAGGTCAGGCGCGGGTCCTGCGAGTAGCGGAAGTCGACGCACGCGTTCTCGTCACCGTCGAAGCACTCGGGCGCGAACGGCTGCGGATCGCCCTTGTGCTCCAGCGGCCGGTAAACGACTTCCACCGGTCCCTTGGCCACGCGCTCCCGGTAGAACCGGGTGAACACGCCCGCGGAGCTGCATCCGTCGAAGCAGTTGCCGTGATAAAGGACGCGCAGGCGCATTTTCGGAAGCTAACACAACTCGCGCGCGGCGGACGGAGCGGATAAAGTGACCCGCCATGCCCGAGTTCCTCGTCGACCTGAAGCGGACCCACGACTGCGGCGCCCTGCGCGCCACCGACGCCGGCAAGCGCGTCGTTCTGTTTGGCTGGGTGGCGGCGCGCCGCGACCACGGCGGCTGCGTGTTCATCGATCTCCGCGATCGCGGCGGCACGACCCAGGTCGTGTTCGAGCCGCAGACGAACGCGGAGGCGCACCAGCGCGCGGGCGAGCTGCGGCGCGAGTACTGCATCGCCATCGCCGGCACCGTCGTCGAGCGCGGCGGGCACAAGAACCCGAACATGCCGACGGGCGACGTCGAGGTGAAGGCCGACGCGCTGACCATCTTCTCGACGGCGGAGACGCCGCCCTTCGAGCTGAGCGAGGACACCAAGGCCGACGAGACGATCCGGCTCAAGCACCGCTACCTGGACCTGCGGCGCCCGGCCCTGCAGCGGAACTTCATCGCCCGCTCGCAGATCTATCAGACCACGCGGCGCTACCTGGCCGACAACCGGTTCCTCGAGATCGAGACGCCGTTCATGGTGAAGTACACGCCCGGCGGCGCGCGCAACTTCCTGGTCCCGTCGCGCCTCAACCCGGGCCAGTTCTACGCGCTGGCCGAGTCGCCGCAGATCTTCAAGCAGCTGTTCATGGTGGCGGGCATGGACCGCTACTTCCAGATCGTGCGCTGCTTCCGCGACGAGGACCTGCGCCTCGACCGCCAGCCCGAGTTCACGCAGATCGATCTCGAGATGTCGTTCGTCACCGAGGACGACGTCCAGCAGACGATCGAGGGGCTGATGGTCGCGCTGTGGAAGGACGTGCTGGGGCTCGACATCCCCCGGCCGTTCCAGCGCCTCACCTACGCCGAGGCGATGGGCAAGTATGGCAACGACAAGCCCGATCTGCGCTTCGACCTGCCGCTGGTCGACCTGACGGAGGTCGTCGCGCGCCACGACGGCGGCGGCGTCGGCCTGCTGCAGGCGGCGCTGAAGACCACGGGCGGCGTCGTCAAAGGCTGGCGGCTGCCCGCCGCGCAGGCCAAGTCGCTGTCGCGCACCGACCTCGACAAGCTCGAGGAGTTCGCCAAGGGGTTCGGCGCGCGCGGGCTGGCGCGCGCCCGCGTCGGTGAAGGCGGCGCCTGGGCCCAGAGCCCGATGAAGACGATGAGCGACGAGCTGCGCCGCGGGATCAACGAGGCCGCCGGCCTGGCCGACGGCGACCTGCTCTTCCTGCAGTTCGGCGCCAAGAAGCTGGTCAATGCCGTTCTCGGCGGGCTGCGCCTGCACCTGGCCGCCAAGCTGGATCTGATCCCCAAGAACCAGTGGCGGTTCTGCTGGATCACCGACTTCCCGCTGTTCGAGACCAGCGAGGACGGCCGACTGGTCGCCGCCCACCACCCGTTCACGTCGCCCAACCCGGAGGACCTCGATCGCCTCGAGACCGACCCGGGGTCGGTGCGGGCGCGCGCGTACGATCTGGTGCTGAACGGCAACGAGGTTGCGGGCGGATCGATCCGGATCCATCGTTCGGACGTGCAGGCTCGCGTATTCCGCGCGCTCGGGCTGTCCGACGAGGAGGCCCACGCGAAGTTCGGCTTCCTGCTGGAGGCCTTCAAGTACGGGCCGCCGCCCCACGGCGGGATCGCCGCCGGCGTCGACCGCCTGTCGATGCTGCTGTGCGGGGCCGAGTCGCTGCGCGACGTGATCGCGTTCCCGAAGACGCAGAAGGGGACGGATCTCATGACCGACGCGCCGGGACCGGTCACGCGCCGGCAGCTGGACGAGCTGCACATCGCGCTCAAGGAATGAGCGCGCGGGCCAGCCTCCTCGGCCGGCTGGCGTCGGAGCGGTTCGACGTGCTGGTGGTCGGCGGCGGCGCGACCGGCGCCGGCATCGCCCGCGACGCTGCCCTGCGCGGGCTGGCCGTGGCGCTGGTCGACGCGGGCGACTTCGCCAGCCAGACGTCCAGCCATTCGTCCAAGCTGATCCACGGCGGCCTGCGGTACCTGCAGTACGGGGATCTGCCGCTGGTGTTCGAGGGGCTGCGGGAGCGCCGCCGCCTGATGTCGACGGCGCCGCATCTTTGCCGGCCGATCGAGTTCGTGTTCCCCGCGTACCAGGGCGAGCGGCCGGGCCTCGCCGAGCTGGGCGCCGGCGTGGCGCTCTACAACGCGCTCGCGCTGTGGCGGCCGCCCGCGACGGGCCACCGGCTGAACGCGCACGGGGTCTACAGGCTTGCGCCCCACCTGCGGGCCGCTGGGTTGACGGGCGCCCAGCTCTACGTCGATTGCCAGACGGACGACGCGCGCCTCGTGCTCGAGAACGTGCTCGACGCGACGGCGGCCGGCGCCGCCTGCGCCAACTATGTCCGGGTGGAGGCGATCGTGCGCGATCGCCAGGGACGCGCCCGCGGGGCCGTCGTCGCGGACGGCGAGACCGGCGCCCGCTTCGAGGTTCGCGCGCGCGTGGTCGTCAGCGCGACGGGCCCCTTCACCGACGGATTTCTGGGAGGCCCGCGGCGGCTGCGGCCCACGCTGGGCGTTCACCTGGTCCTGGACGCCGCGCGCGTGCCGCACGGCGGGCGGGCGCTGGTGCTCCGCACGCCGCAGGACAATCGCCTCTACTTCGTGCTGCCGGCTGGGCCACGAACCATCGTGGGGACGACGGACACGGACTTCGCGCCGGCGGAGAATCCCGGACGCGCCCCTCGCGTGGGCGACGAGATCCGGGCGCACGGCTCGGACGTCGACTACCTGCTGGCGGCGTTGAATCACGCGTTCCCGTCGCTGCAGCTCGGGCCTGGCGACGTGGTGTCGACGTTCGCAGGGCTGCGCCCGCTGCTGGCGGGACACGCGCAGCCCCCCTCCGAGACGTCCCGCGAACACACGATCGCGCCGGCGCCCGATCGGACGGTCGTCGTGGCGGGCGGCAAGCTGACCACGCTGCGCCGCATGGGCGAAGAGACGGTCGACGCGGTCGTCGAGATGTTGCGCGCGTCCGGCCTGGAACGGGCGCTGGCCCCCTGCTCCACCGGCAGCCGCCCGCTGCCCGGGGCGACGGGCGAGCCCGCCCCGCCCAGCCAGCTCCTCGAGGATCAGCCGACGGACCTCCGGTTGCGCCTCACCTGCTACGGCGGTCGCGCCGCCGCCGTCTTGGCGCTGGCCCGCCGGCCCGAGCTCGCCGAGCGAATCGATCCGGACCTACCGTACCTGTGGGCCGAGGTCCTGCACGCCGCCCGCTTCGAGCAGGCGGTGAGGCTGAACGACGTCCTGATCCGCCGCGTGCCGCTCTTCCGGGACGCCGGTGACCAGGGCCTGGCGGCCGCCGAACGCGCCGCGCGGCTGGTCGGCGCCGAGCGTGGCTGGTCGGCCGAGCGGCGCGACGCCGAGCTGGCCGCCTACCGCCAGGCTGTCGCCGTCTCGCGACGCTGGCGCGACGAGACCCTTTAAAGGCAACGCCGTTCAGTCAAGCGCCAGGACGCCGGGACGCCAACTCAGAGGAACTCTGGCCAAGAATCCGATGGACCTCCATGGTGGCAGCAACTCCGAGGTGACGATCGATCTCCTCCGTTGGCTCCTCCAGCCTTTTGGCGTCCCCGGCGTCCTGGCGTTTGACACACCCGTTTCGGCCGGTTCCTGTCACGTTGCGACCTAAGTCAACGGCATCGCCATTAAAGGACGGTCATGACGCCGGGGAGCCCGCGCAGCCGCGTACGCACCGCGTGCGCCTCGGCCGCCGTCGCGCACCGGACCCTGAGGCGATGGCTGACGTACTTGCCGCCGCCGGACGCCTTTTGTTCGTGACCGTGAGGCGGCCCGGCCTCGGTCGCCGCCGCTTCCAGGACGTTCTTGACCGTCTCCTCGTCGTTGCGGGCGATCACCGCCAGCTCGAACTCACCGGGGAACGCGTAACACGCTTCGATGAGCTCGATCTCGGTGCGAGCGTCGGCGTATGGCTCTTTACGGGCGGTCAATTGACGGTGCTGACCTTCTGGCGCGCCGCGGCCGTGCGCTCGAGATCCGCGGCGGCGCGCGCGGGACCGTACGGCAGCGGCCTGTCGGTGCGCAGTACCTGCACCGGCAAGATCACCCGCATCGATTGCGGCAACGGCTCGAAGAACCACGTCGACACGACGTCCGACATGCACTGCTCGACGGGGCAGTCGGCGCCGTACGTGGAGCGCGCGATCCAGTGGTCGCGCATCTCGCCCTCGCGCGACAGCGACACGCCGACGCCCACGTAGCCCGAGTGCTGGCAGCCGATGGGCAGCACGTCGAAGCACTGGTGCAGCGAGCGGGCCTGCGTCTGGGCCTCGGCGCGTAGCGCCTTCTCGATCTCCCAGGGCGTCGCGCGCGATGGGATGGCCGACCGCATCTCGGCCTCGCCGATCTGGGCGCCCACGGGGACGGCGCAGAACACGCTGGCCAGCGCCGCCATCTCGAGCGGCAAGAACGCCCGCCTTGCGAACCGGCGGACGGAGCCCGCGGCCCCGGCAGGCGCCGGTCCGACGTCGGGCAAACTCTGGATCACGAAGGTCGCGGTGCCCGCCTGGATCTGGGCGCGCGCCCCGGGCTCCAGCGCCACTTCGACGGTACGCGCGCCCGCAACGTCGGCGCCGCCCACCAGCGCCTCGACCGGCATTCCCTCCCGGTCGCCGTCGAGGCGTCCGGTGAAGCCGGGAGCCAGGACCAGGCGGTACCCGGCGCCCTCGCGGCGGACCAGGCGCATGGACATGGCCGCGAAGGCGTCATCCTCGATCGCGGCGCCCACGTTGTACGAGCGCGAGCGGCGCGCCGCGCGGGCGCCCGCCACCGCCGCCGCGCTGAGGCCGACCGCCAGCCAGAGCCCGAGGTAAGTGGGTAGGAAGAGCACCCGGTGCGCGACGAGCAGCGCGACCGCGACGATCGCCGCCGTGGCGACCGTCATCGCGGCGACGAGCAAGAAAGTTGAGAGAGCGCTGCGCCATTCGGCGCGTTTCGACAGTCGCCGCACCGAGACCAACTCACCGTTCATCAGGTACGCGACTTCGACAGCCTGAGATTGCGTTTGCTTCACTGATGACCTCGCGCGGCTAGCATAGCAGCCGGAAAGCGGACGTAAAACGGCGCTGAGCCGTCCCATCCGACAACGGGACGGGCGACCGGTTCCCGGCCGCGTGGCAGCGACGGCCGTGCGGACGACTGGCCGAGCTGTCTTGAACGTCCATCCCCTGCAAAATTCCTTTCGCACCCTTCGCATTTCCCGTCCGAACACCGCGAAAGGGCCGCGCGTGACGCTCATGTCACGGGTCTCCGACGGAAACGGCGTGGTTCGCACACGCGGCGCCGCGTCGAAACCGCGCCAGAGGTGCGTAATCAGCTTCGCGCCGCGCCCGATCGATTTTATCCACAGGCTCAGTTTTCAAGCACTTAGGCGACATTCCGCGTGGCACGCAGCGTGCTACATGACGGGCCGACCTTCTGGGAGGAGGGTTAAGATGGCTCACGCCGTAACGCAAGCGACACCAATCAAATCGGTTGAAACGCCGGTCGTCTCCTCGGCCTCCGCGCCGAACCGGGAGAAGGCGCTGCAGATCCTGTCGAAGTCCATCTACAAGGAGCTCCGCGAGAACGGCTACGAGCCGAAGCAGATCGTGGCGCTCGCGTCGGAGATCATCAGCCTCGTCACGAGCGATTTGAACCTGGATTAGCGGCGCGCGCGGCGCCCTCGGGGTGCCCGCGCCGCTCCTCATTTTTCTAGCTTTTCCCGACCTCATCGAGCATTCTTCGCGCGCCCAGACCCGGGCGCGCTTTTTTTTGTCTGCTGGCGCCGGGGCGCAGTCGGGCGGAGTCGCGAACATGCCCACCAAGACGATCTCGGAGCTCGACATCGCCGGACGGCGTGTGTTCATCCGCGTCGACTTCAATGTTCCGCTGACGGCCGAGGGCAAGGTGTCCGACGACACCCGCATCCGCGAGAGCCTGCCCACCATCAAGCTGGCGATCGAGAAAGGCGCGCGCGTCGTCCTGGCGTCGCACCTGGGGCGGCCGAAGGGCAAGCCCGACAAGAAGTACACGCTGGAGCCGGTCGCCGGACGGCTGGCCGAGTTGCTGGACGCCGACGTGACGTTGACCGACGAGCCCGTCGGTGACGGCGCGCGCAAGGTCGTGAACGACCTTCACGCGGGTGCCGTGGCGCTGCTCGAGAACCTACGGTTCTCGCCGCTGGAAGAGGCCAACGACGAGGGTTTCTCGCGGGCGCTGGCCAGCTACGCCGACGTTTACGTCAACGACGCCTTCGGCACCGCGCACCGGGCGCACGCCTCCACCGTCGGCATCACGAAGTTCGTGGGCGACAAGGGCCTGGGGCTCCTGATGGAGCGCGAGGTGAAGTTCCTGGGGAAGCTGCTCGGCGAAGTCGAGCGCCCGTTCGTCGCCATCATCGGCGGCGCCAAGGTCTCGGACAAGATCGGCGTGCTCGACAATCTCCTCGGGCGGGTCGACCAGATGCTGATCGGCGGCGCGATGGCGAACACGTTCCTCAAGGCCAAAGGCGGACGCCTCGGCCGCTCGCTGGTCGAGGAGGACAAGCTGGCGCTGGCCCGGGCGTTCGTGAGGAAGGCCGAGGAGCGGAACATCGACATCCTCTTGCCCCGCGACGTCGTGGCGGCGGCCGGGACCAAGTCCGACTCCGGGCGTGTCGTGCAGGCCAACTCGGTCCCCGAGGACCTGGCGGCGCTGGACATCGGCCCCGAGACGGCGCGTGGCTTCGCCGATGCGATCGCGCGGGCCAAGACCATCTTCTGGAACGGCCCCATGGGCGTGTTCGAGTCCGAGCCGTTCGCGGGCGGCACCCTGGCGGTGGCGAAGGCCGTCGCTGGCGCAGCCGGCGCGCTTTCCGTCGTCGGCGGCGGCGATTCCGTGGCGGCCGTTCACAAGAGCGGCGTGGCCGACAAGATCACCCACATTTCGACCGGCGGTGGCGCCTCGCTGGAATTCCTCGAGGGCAAGAAGCTCCCGGGGCTGGCGGCGCTCGAGAGCTGAGAGGACAGACCATGGCGCGCACGCGGCGGCCGTTTTTTTGCGGCAACTGGAAGCTGAACGGATCGATTGC
>CAZPUH010000372.1:0-12755 GCA_964589215.1 uncultured Myxococcales bacterium
CGCCTATTGCAAGACCGCCCAGGCCGCGCTGCCGGCGGTGAACGTGATCGGGTCGAACTCGGCCAACGCCGCGCTGGCGGCAGCCAAGGAAGCCAAGGCCCCGATCATCGTCCAGCTGTCGCACACCGGCGCGCAGTTCTATGGCGGCAAGACCCTGGACAACAGCGCGCAGCAGGCGTCGATCGCCGGGTCGATCGCGGGCGCGATGCACGTGCGGACGCTGGCCAAGGTGTACGGCGTGCCCGTCGTGCTGCACACCGACCACTGCGCCAAGAAGATCCTCCCCTGGGTCGAAGGCGTCATCGCCGCCAGCGAGGAGTACTTCGCGCGCAATGGCGAGCCGCTCTTCAGCTCGCACATGCTGGACCTGTCCGAGGAGCCGCTGGCCGAGAACATCGAGATCAGCGCGCGCACGCTCAAGCGGCTGAGCAAGATCAACGCCACGCTGGAGATCGAGCTCGGCATCACCGGCGGCGAGGAAGACGGCGTCGACAACTCGGGCGTCGAGCACTCGAAGCTCTACACGCAGCCCGAGGACGTGCTGAAGGCCTACGACGTCCTCAACCCGCTGGGCAGCTTCACCGTCGCGGCGGCGTTCGGCAACACGCACGGCGTTTACGCGGCGGGCAACGTCAAGCTGAAGCCCACCATCCTGCGCGACTCGCAGAAGTACATCCAGGAGCAGCGCAAGACTGGCCCGCACCCGGTGAACTTCGTGTTCCACGGCGGCTCGGGCTCCTCGCCCGAGGAGATCTAGGAGGCGGTCTCGTACGGCGTCGTGAAGATGAACATCGACACCGACACGCAGTGGGCGTTCACGCACCCCATCAAGAAGTTCATGGACGAAAAGGGCGCCTACCTGAACTCGCAGATCGGCAACCCCGAAGGCCCCGACAAGCCGAACAAGAAGTACATCGACCCGCGCGGATGGCTGCACCTGGGCGAAAAGGGCATCACCGGCCGCCTGGTCCAGGCGTTTCAGGAGCTCGGCTCCTTCGGCAAGTTCGACTTCTAAGGCCAAGCGCGCCTCAACCGGGCTTGCGGTTCTCCCGATGTGGGGAGAAGCGCATGTCCAGATTGACCAGAGGGATCGTGACCGCGGCTGCCCTGGCGGCGGTCGCCGGCGCGGGTTGCCGCAAGGGGATCGACGACCAGGGGCAGATCGGCGCCGCGGTCGGCGAGGTGATGGCCAGCGCGGATGACGCCGCGAACGGCCCGCCCGCCGCCGCCGGGCTGACGCCCGCCGCGCAGAAGGCCGCCTGTTATCCGTTCGCCTTCTCGGCCTGCAACGCGGGCGTGCGGACCGAGACGCTGGACAGCTGCACGTTCGGCCCGGCCACCGTCGACGGGACCGTCACGCTGACCTTCAGCGACACGACGGGCTGCTCGCTGGCGGCGACGGGCGCCTCCGTCAATCGAACCGCTGAATTCACGGTGACCGGCCCGTACGGCGGCACGCTGACGGTCACCTCGCCGGGCGGCGGACAGATCCTGACCCGCACCGCGGGCGGCTTCGACTTCGCCGTGCCGGGCATGGAGCGCGTCCTCGAGGGGCCGCGCGGCAACCGCCTGTTCGACATCGCCACGCAGACCACCACGCCGCTGTCCATCACGGGCGTGTCGCGCGCCGACTTCACGATCGTCGCGGGCACGCTGGTGGTGAGCCACCGGCTGGCCGGCTACAACGTCGCGCTGACGCCCGAGGACCTGGCCTGGAAGCCGACCTGCACCTGCGCGGTGTCCGGCAAGCTGACCGGCAAGGTCTCGGGCGGCCACGCCGACGGCAAGTCGGTGACGGTCACGCTCACCGGGTGCGGCACCGCCGACGTGGACGTCGACGGCGACCTCGAGCCGGTGACCCTGGACCGCTGCGCGGCGATCTAGCGGCCAGCGCGGACGGGACCGTGGCCGGCGGCAGGCCGGACGGCAGCGGCGCGGCCGTCGCGGGCACGGCGCGCGCGTGCCACGAGACGCGCGCCTCGCCCTTCACCTGGACGCAGACCGCCTCGCCGGCGCGGAGGGTCAGGTCGGTCTCGCCCGTCCAGGCGAGCGGCGCGGCCGTCCGGCAGTCTCCCGTGGCGGCGTCCGCGCGCGAGAACCGCGGCGCCCCTTCCTGGTCGACGCTCATGTGAAGGATCTCGAGCGGGCCGGTGACCAGAAGCGCCGGTCCAGGCCCCGTGACGCGCGCGCTGCCGCGAACGTCCGTTGCCGTCGCGCAGCCGCTCGCGAAGAGCGCCCACCCCACCAATCCCATCCCTACCCGCTGCCATGTCTGCGATGTCGTCATGTGCCTCGACTCGCACCTTATTTTGGTAACGGTCGAGATGTGATCTCGGTTCGGAAAATTCTTTGTAACTTCGTGCGCGGTCAGAGGTGCTTGCGCAGCGCCGCCAGCACCCGGTCGTTCTCGCCCTGCTTGCCGACCGTGATCCGCAGCTTCGTGCGCAGCTCCGGCGCCGGCCACCAGCGCACCAGCAGGCCGTCGCGCTTGAGGGCCTCGTAGATGTCGCGCGCGCGCTCGCCGAACTCGACCAGCAGGAAGTTGGCGGCCGCCTCGGGGAAGGTGAGGCCCATGGCGGCCAGCGCCGTCTCCAGCCGCGCGCGCTCGGCGACGGTACGGCGCACGCACTCGTCGTAGTAGGCGCGGTCCTCGAGCGCGGCGACGCCCAGCGCCTGGCTGATGACGTTCACGTTGTAGCTGTCCTTCACCTTCGTCAGCGCGTCGATGAGCGGGGCCGCCGCGAACAGCAGCCCCAGGCGCGCCCCCGCAAGGCTGTAGCTCTTGGACAGCGTGCGCAGCACGACCAGGTTGGGGTGCGCGTCGAGAAACGGCAGCATGCTGGCGTCCAGGCCGGCAGCCAGCGCGAAGTCGACGTAGGCCTCGTCGACGACCACGATCGCGTCCCGCGCCTCGTCGCACAGCGCGCGCAGCGCGGCCACCGGGACCAGCGTCGACGTCGGGTTGTTCGGGTTGGCGAGGATGATCATCTTCGCCCCTTGCCGCGCGAGATCGCCCGGCAGCCGCAGCTGCCGCCCCTCCACGACGAAGGGCAGCCGCACCAGCTCCGCCCCCTGCAGCGAGGCGAGCGTGTCGTAGAGGCCATAGGTCGGCCAGGGGCAGGCCACGCGCTGGCCCGGGTCCAGAAACGCGCGGTAAAGGATGGTCAGGCAGTCGTCGGAGCCGTTGCCGGCCAGCACCTGCCCGGCGCTCACGCCGAAGCGCGCGGCGGCGGTCTGGCGCAGCTGGCGGCTGACGGGGTCGGGGTACAGGCGCAGGGACTCGGCGGCGATCGCCGCCAGGGTGGCCATCACGCGCGGCGACGGTGGATGTGCGCCCTCATTCGTGTTTAGCTTGGTGAGGTCCGCAATCTGCTCGCCGGGCGTGTAGGCCGGCATCGCCCGAATGGCGGGACGCAGCAGCTGCAAGGGGTCGGCAGGGGCGACTGGAGCGGTGGGCTTGTCTGGCATTTTGAGACGGGGGTAGGCTAACCGAGATGGCTCGCGTCCTCATCATCGACGACAACGAGACGATGCGCGAGGGGCTGGGGGCCACCGTGCGCCGGATGGGGCACGAGGCGGTGCTGGCGCCGTCCGGCGACGAGGGGCTGCGGCAGTTCGCGGCGGCCCGGGGGGCCATCGACTTCGTCATCACCGACCTGAAGATGGACGGGCGGGGCGGGCTGGAGGTCGTCAAGGCCGTGACGGAGCGCGACCCGGCCTGCCCGGTGATGATCGTCACGGCGTTCGGCACGGTCGAGACCGCCGTCGAGGCCATGCGGCTCGGCGCCTTCGACTTCCTGCAGAAGCCGTTCGCCCCCGAGGTGGTGCGGCTGAAGGTGGCCCGCGCGCTGGAGCTGCGGGCCGAGCGCCGCGCCCGCGAGCGCGCCGAGGCGGAGAACGCGGCGCTGCGGGACGACGCCGCCCGCGCGTACGGGTTCTCGGAGATCGTCGGCGACACGCCGGCGATGCGCGCGGTCTTCGCACTGATCGAGAAGGTCGCGCCGACGGAGGCCTCGGTCTACATCCACGGCGAATCGGGGACGGGCAAAGAGCTGGTCGCGCGCGCCATCCACGCGCGTTCCCGGCGGGCCAGCGGCCCGTTCGTGAAGGTGAACTGCGGGGCGCTGGCCGAGACGCTGCTCGAGTCCGAGCTCTTCGGGCACGAGCGCGGCGCGTTCACGGGCGCCGTCAAGCGCAAGCTGGGCCGGTTCGAGCTGGCCGACAAGGGGACGCTGTTCCTGGACGAGATCGGGGACGTGTCGCCCGGTCTGCAGCTGAAGCTGCTGCGCGTCCTGCAGGAGCGGGAGTTCGAGCGCGTCGGCGGCGAAGAGACGATCAAGGTCGACGTGCGGGTCATCTCGGCCACCCACCGGGACATCGCCGCCGAGGTCGCCGCCGGGCGGTTTCGCGAGGACCTGTTCTATCGGCTGCACGTCGTGCCGTGCGAGGTGCCGCCCCTGCGCGAGCGGAAGGAAGACATCCCCCGGCTGGTGGCGCACTTCGTGGCCAAGCTGGCGCCGCGCACCAACCCGGCCATCGATCCGGCGCGCGGCGTGACCGACGCGGCGCTGGCGCGGCTGGGGCTCTACAACTGGCCGGGCAACGTGCGCGAGCTCGAGAACGTCATCGAGCAGGCGCTGGTGTTCGCCGAGGGGAGCGCGATCGACGTGGGCGCGCTGCCGGCCTCCGTGCGGGGCGGCATCCCCGAGAACGCGCTGGCGCTGCCGGGCGGCGAGATGTCGCTGCCCGACGTTCTGGAGGACCTCGAGCGGCAGCTGATCCAGCGCGCCTACGATCGCAGCGGCGGCGTGAAGACCGAGACGGCGCGGCTGCTGGGCATCAAGACCAGCGCGCTCTACTACAAGCTGGAGAAGTACGGCATCGGGACGATCGAGAGCCGCGGGGACAAGGGAGCGGCCGCCGGGCACGGCGACCTGGAAGAGGCGCTGCTGGAGGACGGCCCGCAAGCGGGAAGCGGAGGTGGTCACGGACGCGCGCGCTAACCCGCGTCACGCGCACGCCCGGGTGGCCGCCGCGGTGGCGCTGGCCGCCGTGGTCATCGGGTGCGCGACCGCCGAGGGGGCGCGCCGCCACAGCAGCCCCCGCGTCGAGGAGGGGCGAGCCAGCTTCTACGGGCGGGGCTTCGCCGGCCGCAAGACCGCCTCCGGCGAGCGCTTCGACCCGCGCGCGATGACCGCCGCGCACCCGTCGCTGCCGTTCGGCACGCGCGTGCGGGTCACGCGCGCCAGCGGCCAGTCGGTCATCGTGCGCATCAACGATCGCTGCGGCTGCCCGGGCGGGCGGATCATCGACCTCTCGGAGGGCGCGGCCCGCCGCATGGACATGATCAAGGCGGGCGTCATCGAGGTCCGGCTGGAGGTGCTGGACCACTGACGCGCCGGATCAGGGCGGCGTCTGCTTGCGCCAGACGCGCCAGTCGCGGATGACCGCGTCGGCCATCGTGCTGGCCGTCTCGTGCAGCCAGCGGCTGTCGCGCGCGTCGAGCTCGCGGAGGATGGCGCCACGGGCGCGGGGCGTCCCCAGGTGGACGTTGGCCGCCTCGAACCCCATCGCGTAGAGCAGGCGCTGCTCGTCGCGCGACGACGGCAGCTCGGCCAGATCGATGCGCGTGCAGTGCGGAGCCAGCCGGCGCAGCAGCCAGCTTCCGACGACGCGCACGGTGGGATCCGGGACGCGGACGGCGCGGCTCACGGTGGTGGTGATGGCAGCCAGACGCCGGCCGCGGCGCCCGCCGGCCCAGTCCCAGGCGGACGGCGCCACGGCCTTCGCCTCGCGCGCGACGGCGCCCCCGCTCCATTCGGCGATCCCGACGAACCGCGGCCGTCCCAGGCTGCCCAGCCCCGCCACGCGGCGCGCGAACCGGATGCGCAGGCCGCGCGCCGGCATGGCCGCCCGGATCGCGGCGGCCGCCCTGGGGTCGACGTCGCGCGCCGTCGGAAGCGCGTTCATCTTGGCCCAGAACGTGGGCGGGTGCCGCAGCTCGCCCGTCGCCAGGCGGCGCAGCCAGCCGTGCTCCTCCTCGAGGACGAAGGGGCGGCCGCCGGCGTCGACGGCGTCGCGATAGCCGGCCAGGATCGCCTGGCACGCCGAGCGGCGGCGCACCAGCAGCCCGTCCTCCGACAGGATCGCCAGGTGCGCGCTGGTGGCCAGCCGCACCAGGTCCTGCGTCCAGGGCAGGCGCGTCGCCTCGTCGAAGTCGTTGATGCCCCAGACGAGACGTCCGTCGGCGTCGCGCCAGGTGCCGTAGTTCTCGAGGTGCAGGTCGCCGACGGCCATGACCGGCGTGGCGCGCGCGAGCGTGCCGGCAGCGGCGCGCCACAGCTGGCACCACCGGTAGAACGTGCCGCGCAGGAAGAGAAAAGGCCGCTCGCGCATGCGGCGGTGCTTGGCGCGCAGGTCGGCCGAGACCAGCGGCATCAGCCCGCCCAGCCAGGTCTCGAACCGGCGCGTCGCGGCCAGCAGGTCTTCGACCGCCGGCTGAGGCGCGCGGCGGGTCACACGCGGCGCGCGGTCTTGACCCGCAGGATGGGGCCGGTCATCGCGATCCCCATCGCGTCTTCGTCGACCGCGCCGTCGACCTCGACCTTGGCGCCGTCCTGTTCGATGGGACGGGTCGCGCCTTCCAGCACGTACGTGTTGCCGTCGTCGGCCTCCAGCTGCCAGTGCCCGCCCTCGAGATCGCTGCGCCGGACCGTCCCGCTGAATTTGCTCATGCGGAAATTATAGCCGCGCCGACCCCGCTTGGGCTCGGGGGTAGGGCGTTCCATGATCTCGACGGCTCCGGGATGTCCCTTGCCGCGTCTTTCACTTGCCGACGTCGGCGTGCTTGAAGATGCGCTTGGGGTCCAGGCCCAGCGCCTGGATGGTCTCGTGGTTCGGGATGCCGGTCTGGGGCAGGTCGCGCGCCTTCTGGAACTTGCGCAGGCCGCTCTCCAGCGAGCTGTCCTTGTCGTTCTTGTCCAGGTAGCCGGCGTCGGCCAGCTTGTCGCGGATCTGCGCCTCGGCGCCCGGCGCCAGCAGCCCCTCGGGGCTGGACGCGACCGGGATGCCGGACGTTTGGGCCGGGTTGTCGCCGCGATGCGCGCCCTCGGGGCGGGGCGCAGCGACCCGATCGGGGTGGTCGGCGGGCGGCGTCCGTTCCTCGGCCTTTTCGGGCGTCGACGGCGACGTCGCGTCGGTGGTCTTGGCGTGCCCGCAGCCTAGGCACCCCACCAGCGCGCCCACGGCGACGGCCCGCGCGATCGCCGGCGTCATTTGCCTTTGCCCCCGGCCGGCTGCGCCTTGGGCGGGCCCGCGTCCTTCGACACGGCGTGCTTGGCCTGGTCCAGGACGCCCTGCTTGCTCTCCGCCTTGTCGGGCGGGACGTCGTGGAAGCTCGACGACATCCCCTCGACGAACGAGTTGCGGATGACTCCCAGGATGGTCGGCCACAGCTGAACGTCGGGCGAGTCCAGCTTGCCCTCGATCGGGATGACGGTGGCGACCGCGTTGCGCCCCGGCACGCGGTCGGAGAAGATGTGCAGCGTCTTGTCGGCCAGCCAGGCCTTGAGGCGGTTGCCGAGGCCGCCCTCGGTCGGCTTGACCTCGACGTTCTTCAGCACCGGCTTGACGCCGCCGCTGATGCGCCCGTCCCGACTCTTGAACTCGACGAAGACGTCGAGCGTCCCCTTTGGCGTCTGCAGCTTCGTCGCCGGCTGCACCAGGTCGTACAGCTCGGCGACCCGCCAGCCGCGCTCCTCGACCTGGCCCGCGAAGGCCAGCGGGCGCGCGAACGGGTTCGCGGAGACGAACATGGTGACGTCGCCGCTGCGCCCCAGCTTGGCCGACGCGCTCACCGTGACGGGCTCACCGCCAGACAGCTTGCGGCGGGTGGCCAGATTCTCGACCGCCACCTCGATCTTGTGAACCCAGATCTCGGGCTGGTGATCCATGACCAGATCGCGGAACAGAAATTCACCCTCGTGGATGTCGACGCGGTCGACGCGCGCCGGCAGCACCTTGCGCAGCATGGGCGCCAGATCGGGCGGGCCCGAGGCGGGCTTCTTCTCGGCCTTCTCGCGGACCGTGAAGATGATCTTCGGCTCGTCGATGCGGGCGCGCGCGGCGATCCGGCCGTGCAGCAGCGCGCCCATGTCCAGCGTCGCCTTGACGCGCTCGGCGTAGAACAGGGGGTGCTTCCACCCCTTGTCGACGCGCTCGTCGATCTTCAGCTGGTGGATCTCGTAGCCGGGCGGCAACACCGTCACGTGCACGTGATCGAAATCGCCGCGCATCGTCTCCGACGAGTTGAGCCCCTGGCGCGTGTAATGCGCGGCGATCGGGTCGAGGATCAGCCGGATCACGATGATGATCGCGATGACCACGCCCAGCGCGATCCACCAACCCCAGTGGTGCTTGCGCTGCGTGCGCGGCTTGCTGCGCCCGACCGCCTCCGCCGCCGGCCGTGGCGCGGTCCCCCCCAACGTTCCCGCTTCTGATCCCATGAGCTTCAATGTGGGCGTCGGCCCACGCTCTGCAAGCGCCGGGCGCCGCGTTAAGCTCCAGCACGGAGGCCGTCATGCTGGGATCCGTGCACGAGTATCCAGTCCTCATTCGGGAGCAGCACCTGGACACGTTCGGTCACGTCAACAACGCGCGTTACCTGGACCTGTTCGAGGAGGCGCGCTGGGACCTGGTCACCCGGAACGGCTACGGCCTTGACGAGGTCATGCGCCGGCGGGTGGGCCCCGTCATCCTGGAGGTCGCCCTGAAGTTCCAGCGCGAGCTGCGCAACCGGCAGGCGATCGTCATCAAGAGCTGGCTGGACGCCTACGCCGGCAAGGTCGCGCGCATGACCCAGCAGATGGTCGACGACCAGGGGCGCAGCTGCTGCGAGGCGCAGTTCGTGTTCGGCCTGTTCGACCTGGCGGCCCGGAAGTTGATCGCCCCCACCCCCGAATGGCTGAAGGCGGTGGGCATCTCGGCAGCTGACCTGGCTACGGAGCCGCCAGCGGGGCCAGGTACTTCTTGATGTAGGCGTCGCGGCCGGTGATGAAGTAGTAGGCCTGCATCTGGTACATCGCCACGTCCGCGTCGGTGTACGGCTTCTTCGTGTCCATCGAGACGTACGGCGCGATCTGCGCCACCACGCGGGCCTGCTCGGCCGCCCAGCCGACCTGCATCGCCTTGGCGTCCGCCTCCTGCAGCTGGGTGGAGAACTGCTGGAAGCAGCCCGCATCGGCCGCGCACGTCCGCGCCAGGATCGACTTCACCTGGTTGACGTAGTCCCAGTCGGCCGTCGACAGGGCGTCGTTGATCCCGGTCGGGATGAAGTAGAGCTGGTGGGTCGTCGGATCGCTGTACAGCTCGGCGTTGGCACCGGCGGCCTGATTCGTGGCGGCGTAGGGCCAGCCGCCCCAGTGACCGATGAGGACGCACACCGCCCAGAAGCGGGTGAACTCTTGCAGGTTGACGGTCTGGGCCGCCGCCGCCATCGCGACGTCGGCCGGCTGCATCGCCAGGGCCGTCGACGTCTGGGTGATGAGCGTGGTGTCCATGGCGCCGTCGTCGTACTGGAAGTTGGCCAGGTAGGCCGGCGCAAAGTCGGCGTAGTTGATGGTGTAGACGCCGCCGGACGGGTCCGGGAAGGTGTAGGCCATGAGCTGGCCGCGCGGCTCCTCGACCGTCGCGTAGAGGCCCAGCGGCTGCCCGTTCATCGTGACCCACGAGTGGTTGCAGCGTGAGGCCGGCACGCCGCCGACCTGACGGGCCATCCAGTAGGCGAGCCGCTCGTGAATCATCGACGGGTCGGTGGCCATGTTGTTCAGCAGGAATTCCTTCAGGCCGAAGAACTTGGCGCCCTTCGCGTACTTGTTGATGTTCACGCGGAACCCGGGCTTCTGATCGATCGTCATGAACGACGACGTGCCCTTCAGGTTCACGCCGATCGGACCGTAGCTGCGCCCCTGGTAGACCAGCGTCGCCTGCACCCAGTTCGACGGGGTGGCCCGCAGGGCGGCGACGTTGTCGGGGCTGATCTGCAGCTCGAACTGCGGCATGACGTCGTAGCCCAGCACGCGGTCGCTGACGTCGCCCGCGTCGGCGATCGCCTCGGGCGGATCGGTGTCGGCCTGCGCGGCGCGCGGTGTGCCGGCGCCCGCCGGGTTGGCCGTCAGGGGCGAGGCGAGCCATTCGGCCGAGGCCCAGGTGCTGGAGCCGTCCGGCTCGCGAGACGCGGACATGTCGGTCGCCTGCGCGCCGTAGGTGATGCGGTCGATGAAGGTCCCGTCGGGCCGCGCGAGCGCCAGCGAGCCCCCCTTCGACGACAGGAGGATCGACAGGTGCGTCGCCCCGGCCGACGGGTTGCCGTCAGCCCACAGAACGAGATATCCACCCGCCGCGATTCCGACGCCGCTGGGCAGCACCGACTTGATCGGGTTCGCGAAGTCGTCGGTGACGCCGTAGCCCGCCAGAGAGATGTCGACGGTCGTGGGGTTGAAGAGCTCGACCCACGGCGCCGGGTTTCCATGATCGTCGGCCACCGTCAGCACGTTGTCCGCCATGATCTCGTTGATGCTCAGCTGAACGTCGACGGTGGGATCGACCGGCATGCCCACCACCGTGGATCCGCCGACGGATCCGACGCTGCCGGTGCCGCCGCTGCCGCTGGTGTCACCGCCGCCGCCCGCGCCGCTCTTCTGACCGCCGCTCGACCCGCATCCGCCGGCGGCTGTCAGCAGCAGGACGAGCGTGAACGCGCGGTAACCCCAGTCGACCTTACCCACCCTCATGGCTCCGACAGAGGTAGCAACTCCGCGGCCACGGTCTGCCGGAGCACCTGACTGCCGGTTTGGCCGCTGCTTCGTTACCGCCAGCGGACACTCTGTTTCCGGATCGCCCGCTGGGACCCCGTGCCGAGCGCCGCAAATTCAGGCGCGAACCCAATTTCCCTGCGGTCGGGGTGACGGCACCTCGCTTGCTACGTCCACGCCAGGCGGACCGAAGCATGACGAACGTAACCAAACTGTGTCGAACGGCGGCCCTGGCATCCGTGCTGGGCGGGATGATCGGTTGCGGCGGGTCGGGCAGCGACACCGGCGCGACGGGCCTGGGAGCGGCGAGCGGCGGCGGGGGAACCGGCTCCGCGCTGGGTACCGGGGGAGCGGGGGGCGGGGGGCCGGCGATCGTCGCCGATGGGTGCCCCGACGTGTTCGTCGAAGGCGCGCCGCAAACGTTCTCGATCGAGATCAGCGACGCCGAGTGGCAGGCGATGGATGCCGAGTTCCACAACATCAACGCGCTCGCGGCCGGTCAGGACTTCGCGGTCTACCACCCGATCGTCCTGCACTACGGCGACGAGACCGTGACGGACGCGGCCATCAAGCTGCACGGCCAGTCCTCGTGGTTGCTGACGGTGATGTTCGACAAGAACCCGAAGATGCAGTTCAACATCTCGTTCAACCAGTACACGCCGGGCGCGAAGTTCCACGGCGTCAGCAAGCTGGTCTTCGACATGCCGCGCGAGGACCTGACGTACATGCACGACCGCCTCGCCCACCACTGGATGCGGCAGGTAGGGCTGATGGCCGGCTGCTCGACGAACGCGCGGCTGGACATCAACGGCAAGTACTACGGGCTCTACGTCCTGGAAGAAAACGTCAACGGCGCCCTGGTCCAGGAGTTCTACCCGAACAACCCCGACGGCGATCTCTGGAAGGGCGGCGAGATCCCGGAGACCAACTCGAGCAACCCGAACTGGGACCGGCTGGCGGCGTTCAAGGCCGCCAAGGACCTGCCGGCGATCTCGCAGATCGTCGACATCCCCAATTCGCTGACGTCCTGGGCCGCGGAGGCGTTGCTGTACGACGGCGACGGCTACTACGGCGGCTTCCACAACTTCTACCTCTACGACCAGGGGGCCGCGGGCATGGTGTTCCTGCCGCAGGACACGGATTCGACGTTCGACTGGCTGGTCCAGTTCGACGTCGTCGGATCGACCGGGCACCCCATCTACTGGTGGTACAAGCGCGCGCAGCCCGCGCCGACGCCCGGCGACAAGTGGCTTCCCGTCCTGAACGATCCCACCAACCGCATGATGTACGCCGACTCGATCGCGGCGTTGCTGGCCAAGTGGGACGTCAACCAGATCCAGGGGTGGATCGACAGCTGGTGGAACGACATCCAGTCGTCGGCGCTGAGCGATCCCCACCAGTGGACGACCCCGGACGCCATCAACGCGTCGCCGGGTGTCGCGAAGAAAGAGGTCGCGGACCGGGCAGCGTACCTGCAGACGTTCGTCGATTGCGAGCACGGCGTGGCCGCGGCAGCCACTGACGCGGACGGCGACGGATTCAAGTGGTGCGACGAGTGCGACGACGCCAACCCGAACGCGCACCCTGGCGCCGCCGAGGTCTGCGGCAACATGCTCGACGACAACTGCGACGGCTTCGTCGACGAAGGCTGCTCGACGGCCAGCAATCCCTGAGGCTGCGCCACGCGCGGCCTGACGCGGCAGAACCATCGGCAACCATCATCAGCGAGGAAAACCTATGCAGACACGAGGACGGGGCGGGGTCGGCTGGCGCGGAGCGCGCGCATGTTCGGCGGTGCTCACGCTGGTACTGGCGGGCGCGGGGTGCGGAGGGAGTTCGGACGGCGGCGGCACGGGCGGCGGCGGCGGCGCCTCGCTGGGCAGGGCGGGCTCGCCCGGCACGGGCGGTGATGGCGGCGGAAGCGGCGGGAATGGTGGCGCGGCG
>CAZPUH010000373.1:0-7146 GCA_964589215.1 uncultured Myxococcales bacterium
CGGCGTGCGACATCAGCTGCGGATCGTGGGTCGAGAACACGAAGCTCACCGCCTGCTCCGCCTGGATGCGGCGCATGAGGGCGATGATCTCGGCGCCCGTCCGGGTGTCCAGGTTCGCCGTCGGCTCGTCGGCCAGCACCAGCGCCGGGTGCTTGATCAGCGCGCGCGCGATCGCCACCCGCTGCTTCTGACCGCCGCTGAGCTGGTTCGGCCGGTGGTGCCCGAAGTCGGCCAGGCCGACCGCCTCCAGCAACGCCGCGGCCCGGGCGCGCCGCTGCGGCGCCGCGATGCCGAGCAACAGCAGCGGGTACTCGACGTTCTCCTGGGCCGTGAGGACGGGAAACAGGTTGAAGCCCTGGAAGACGAACGCGACGTGCGCGGCCCGAAAGTCGCTGATCTGATTGTCGGACAGGGCGCCGACGTCCTGGCCGCACACCTCCAGCCGCCCCGACGTGGGTCGGTCGATGCAGCCGATCAGGTTCAGCAGCGTCGTCTTGCCGCTGCCTGACGGACCGACGATCATCGTGAAGCGCCCGGGCGCGATCTCCAGGCTGACGCCGCGCAAGGCTTCGACCTGGACGCCTCCTTCGTCGTAGGTCTTCGTCACCTGGTCGAACCGGACGACCGCGTCAGCGGCGGTTCCCGGCGTGGGCGTGGGCGTGGGTCGTGGTCTCGGTCTTGAACTCGGCATGGCGGCCTCCCTGGCTCGGCGCGGTACCGGCTGGTACCAGCCTGCTCGACCGATCTACGGTACCGCCTGGTACCATGCAAGAACATTTCGTCATGCCACCAGGCGATTCAGGCGCAGCCGCGACGGGATCGGCGCGGGCCCGCATCCTGGACGCCGCGTTCGAGGTGCTCCGCGCGCGCGGCTACGGCGCGACGCAAACCCGCGAGATCGCGGCGCGCGCGAAGGTGTCGAAGCGCGACATCTACCGCCACTTCGGGAGCAAGGACGGCATCTTTGCCGCGCTGATCGCGGCGCGCGCCGAACGGATGCGCGGCCCGGCGCTGGACCCGGCCGTCGGCTCCCGGGAGGCTTTCACCGCCACGCTCCGGCATTTCGGCGCGAACTTGCTCGAGCAGCTCTACGACCCGGCCGTCCTGTCGATGTTCCGACTCGCCATCGCCTCGGCAGAGGGCTCGGCGGGGCTGGCCCGGCTCCTCGACAAGACCGCCTTTCAGCCCATTCACCGCGCGCTGACGGACATGATGGGGCGCGCGGTCGACGCCCGGGTCGCCACCGGCGAGCCGGCGCGGCTGGCCGACGAATTCGTCGGTCTTCTGACCGGCGGCACGCACGTGTCGATCCTGCTGGGGATCGCCAGGCCGCCCCGGAAAGCCGACCGCGCCCGACGTTCAGACGCGGCGACCGCCGCATTCCTTGGCCTGTACGGCCGCTAGTGTCCTGTCTCGAAGGTCTGGACGAAGACCGCGGAGGAGATCCTCGACGGCATCGAGCGAAACTTCCACCACCAGGAGTCGCGCGGCCGAGGCGCCGCCCGCCCCGGCCGCCGCCGCGTCCGCCCGGCTACTGGCAGCGCGCCTGGATGTAGAGCCGCTTGAACGTGCCGACGCAGGGATCGCCGAACGTCCCGTTCGTGGCGGGGACCGAGCAGGCGTTGAAGCCGAGGCACGCGGTGCTGACGTCCATCGTGCTGACGGTGGCGTTGCAGCTGCTCACGGTGAAGTTGCCGCAGGCGCCGTTCGGCGTGCCGTAGCTGGCAAAGTCGATTGCCGAGATCTTCTGGCCGGCCGGGCAGGCCAGCGACACCGTCGTGTTCTCGTCGCCGGACGCGCAGACGACCACGTTCGTGCAGGTGACGGTGACGTTCGACACCGCCGAGCCGCCGATGGTGCCGGTGCCGTTGGAGACGGCGCAGTTCTGGTTGGGCGAGCTGGGCGGCGTCAGCACGGTCACGGCGTACGGGCTACCGCTGGCCACCTTGGTCCCGAAGGTGAAGGTGCCGTTGCCGCTGACGCTCAGGTTGTCCCCGGCGTTGTCCTGCAGCACGAGGCCGCTGCCGCTCAATCCGCTCACGGTGCCGCCGACCGCGTACTTGTTGTTGACGCAGTTGACCGCCAGCGTGACGCCGGAGCCCCCGATGGTCCCCGACGGCCCCGTCACGGTGCATGTCTGCCAGGGGTTGGTCGGCTGCGACAGGACCGTCACCGCGTAGGTGAGACCGCTCGCGACCGGGGTCGCGAAGGTCGACACGCCGTTGGCCGTGATGGCCAGGTCGTCGCCCGCGTTGTCCTGCAGGACCAACCCGCTACCGGCCAGGTTCATCACGTTGACGGACACGCTGTACGGGTTCGGCGCGCAGGTGATCTGGACGGTCACGTTGGAGTTGGTGACGGTGCCGCTGCCCCCCGCCACGGTGCAGGTCTGCCAGGGGCTGGTCGGCTGCGTCTTGACGGTGACGTTGTAAGCCGCGCCGCTCAGCAGCGGGGCCGCGAAGGCGAACGTTCCCGATCCGGACAGCGCGACGTCACCGCCGCCGTTGTTCTGAACGACGAGGCCGCTGCCGGTCAGGCCGGTCACGGTGCCGCTGATCGAATACGCGTTCGTCGAGCAGTTGACGCTGACGCTGGTGACCGCGGACGCGCCGATCGAGCCGCTGGCGCCGGCCAGCGTGCAGGTCTGGGTGGGGCCGCTCGGCTGCGTCTTGATCGTCACGGCGTAGGTGCCGCCGCTGGGCACCGCCGTCGGGAAGGTGAAGGTGCCGTCGCCGTTGACGACCAGATCGTCGCCCCCGTTGTCCTGCAGGGTCAGGCCCGTCCCCAGGACGCCGCTGGCCAGACCGCCCACGGCGTAGGTGTTGGTCACGCACGTGACCGCGACGTTGGTGACGGCCGCGCCCGCGACGGTGCCCGCCCCGGCGCCGACCGTGCAGGTCTGGCTGGGGTTGTTGGGCTGCGCCGTGACCGACACGGCGTACGTGCCGTTGCTCTCGACGGCCGTCGGGAACACGAATGCGCCGTTCGAGGTAACGACCACGGTGTCCGGGCCGTTGGTCACTGTCACGGCCGACGCCAGGCCGCTGACCGTGCCGCCAATCGGGTAAGCGTTCGTCGTGCAGGTGATCGCGACGTTCGTGATGTCGGCGCCCGTCACGCCGCCGGACCCGGCCGAGACGGTGCAGGTCTGCCACGGATCGACGGGCTGGGCCGCGATCGTCACGTCATACGCCTGCCCGCTGAGCACGTTGGTCGGGAACACGAAGCTCCCGTCCGCCATCACGGTCAGGTCGTCGCCGCCCTCGTTCCGCAAGGTCAGACCCATCCCGGCGAGGCCGCTCACGGTGCCGCCGATCGCGTAGCTGTTCGTGGCGCAGTTGACCGTCACCGTCGCGATGTTCGCGGACGCGATGTTCCCCGTCCCCTGCGAAACGGTGCAGGTCTGCGCGGGCCCGGCGGGCTGGCTGGCGACGGTCACCGCGTAGGCCGAGCCGTCCGCCAGCGTGCTGGGGAACGAGAAGGTCCCGTTGCCGGTCGCCGACAGCGTCGACGCGCCGTTGTTGAGGGACAGCGTCAGGCCCGCGCCCGCCAGGCCGCTGATGGTCCCGCCGATCGTGAACTGGTCGGTCGCGCAGTTGACGGTGACGGAGGTGACCGCCGACCCGCCGACGGTGCCGCTGCCGCCCGAGACGACGCAGCTCTGGGCGGGCGTGACCGGCTGGGCCGAGACCGTGACCGCGAACGGGCTACCGCTGGCAACCAGTCCGGGGAATGCGAAGCCGCCGTTCTGGGTGATGACCAGGTCCTGGCTGCCGTTGTGCAGAGTCAGCCCGGAACCGACCAGCCCCACGACGCTGCCGCCGACCGCAAACGCGTTGGTCATGCAGGTGATGGCCACGTTCGACACGCCGGCCCCTGCGATGGTGCCGCTGCCGTGCGCGACGGTGCACGTCTGGCTGGGCGACGAGGGCTGCGTCAGCACGGTCACGCTGTACATCGCGCCGTCGGCGACCTTCGTCGTGAAGGCGAACGAGCCGTCCGCCGTGACCGACAGGTTGTCGCCCAGGTTGTCTTGCAGCATCAGCCCCGCGCCTGCCAACCCCGTGACCGTGCCGGCCACCGTGTAGCTCTTGGTCGCGCAGACCACGGCCACCGACGTGATGTTCGCGCTGGCCACCGTTCCGGTCCCTTGCGTGACCGAGCAGACCTGCGCCGGCGCCCCCGGCTGAGTCTTGACGGTGACGGCGAACGCGTGGCCGCTGGCGACGGGCGTCGCGAAGGCGAACGAACCGTTCCCGGTGACCGACATGTCGTCCGCGCCGCCGTTCTGCAGCACCAGGCCCGTGCCGGCCAGCCCCGTGACCGTGCCGCCGACGGTGTACGTGCTGATCGCGCAGTTCACGGAGACGCTGGTGACGTCCGCGGCGCCGATCGTCCCGGTTCCGCCGGAGACCTGGCACGTCTGCGCAGGGCCGCTCGGCTGCGTCTTCACGGAAACCGTATAGGTCGTTCCGCTGGGCACGGCGGTCGCGAACGTGAACGCGCCCGAGGCCGTGACGGCCAGGTCGTCGCCATGGTTGTCCTGCAGAACGAGACCGGACCCGGAAAGGCCGGTGACGGTCCCGCCCAGCTTGTAGCTGTTGGTCGTGCAGGTGACGCTGACGGTGGTGAGGTCGGCCGCCAGGCCGGCGCTGGTGCCGCCGGTGACCACGCAGGTCTGCGTCGGCGAGGTCGGCTGATGCGCGACCGCCACCGCAACGCCGGTGCCGGCGGCCAGCTTGGTGCCGAAGGTGAACGCGCCGGAAGCGTCGACTGAAAGCTGATTGCCCGCCCCGTCCTGCAGGACCAGTCCGCTGCCGGTCAGGCCGGTCACCGTCCCGCTGACGGAGAACGCCGGGGCTCCGCCGCTGCCCGCGAGGCCGCCGTCGGCGTTGCCGGCGCCGGTCGTCGAGCCGGCGGTGCCGCCCGTCTGACCTTGAGCGCCCGTGCCACCCTGCCCGCCCGTCTGACCTTGACCGCCGCCGGGGCCACCCTGCCCGCCCATCGGATGCGCGCCGCCGCCGCCCGCGTGCCCCCCCGCGCCGCCGGTGGTCGCGCCAGCCCCGGCGTGGCCTCCGGTGCCGTTTCGATCCGAGGGAGACGATCCCCCACATCCACCCACGACGACGAGCGCGCCCACGAGTCCGATGACGAGCTTGGTCATTGCCTTAATTGTCGTACCAAGCGCGCAAACCTTGAGCTCGACCGTCGCGCGCCCTGCCATCGCGGTTTTCGCTGGCGCTTTCAGCGGTTGATCAGCGCGATGATGTTGCCGTCGGGATCCTTGAACCACGTCGTCTGGAGGTCGCCGAACACGTAGATGTCACCCTTGCGGGTGCCTTCCGGGAAATCGTAGCTCTCGAACCGAACGCCCTTTTGCTTCAGCGCCGCCACCACCCCTTCGAGGTCGCGGCCGACCAGGAAGCTGACGGCGGTGGCCTGGTTGCTGCCGGCGAATTGCGACCGATAAACGAGGACTTTCGAGGGTCCGCTCTGAAACGTGACGGCCTCGGTTCCTTCGGCGTCCACCACTTTCAGCCCCAGCACCGTTTCGTAAAACTTCCGCCCGACCGCCAGATCCTTCACGGCGATCGTCGCGATCGCCTCCTTTGTCCCCAACATGTTGGCTCTCCTTTCAACGAGACGGGAACCCTGCGCGCGCTCCCGCGTTCAATGTGAGCAGGTTCTCGCGCGCGTCGATCGTATTTCGGGTTAACGTGCGCCCCTTACTCTGGAGGCTCGATGACTCGTTGGTCGAAGGGGTTCTCGTTGGTGTCTCTGGCAGTGGCGGCGGCCAGCGCGGCGGGTTGTGCGCCCGAGGACGGAGCGCCTACCGTCGAGCGCACCCAGGGGGCGCTGGCGCCGGGCGATCGGGGCGACCTGGACATCCTGTTCATGATCGACAACTCGTCGTCGATGACCTCGCTACAGATGAAGATGCTGACGCAGGACCCGTCGTTCATGACGGTGCTCGCGGGCTTCCCGAACGGGCTGCCGAACATTCACGTCGCGGTGGTGTCGTCGGACATGGGCGCGCCGGGCGACTCGAGCTCGTCCATCGGCTGCTCGGCGACCGGCGACAACGGCGTCTTCCAGTCGACGCCGCGAGGAACCTGCACGAACACGACGCTGACGGCCGGTTCGACGTTCATCTCGAACGTCGGCGGGCAGGCCAACTACACCGCGAGCTTGCCGGACGTCTTCTCGTGCATCGCGCAGCTCGGTTCCGGGGGATGCGGGTTCGAGCACCAGCTGGCCGCCATCGCGCGGGCCCTGGGTGCGGACGGCCACGCGCCGCCCCCGGAGAACGCCGGGTTTTTGCGTCCGAACGCCGAGCTCGCGATCGTCATGCTCACGAACGAGGACGACTGCTCGGCGAAGGCGAACACGACGCTGTTCGGCTTGAACGGCGGCATGCAGAGCATCACCAATCCGCTGGGCCCGATCGCCAACTACCGGTGCAACCAGTTCGGTCACCTCTGCAAGAACCCGCTCAGCGCGACCCCGGACGCGCTGATCTCGCCGCCGCTGAATCCGCCGGCCAGCGGCACAACGCCGCCGTCGCTGACGCTGACCGACTGCGAATCCAATGACACCTCGACGGGAATGCTGCTCTCGGTCGCCGACCTCATCGCGGGCATCAAGGGGCTGAAGGCGCACCCGGACGACCAGATCGTCGTGGGTGCCATCTCGCCGCCCAAGACGCCGTACACGGCGATCTGGGTTCCGCCGGCGAGCCCACCGCCCGGCACCTCGGGTGAGCTTTGGCCGCAGATCGAGCACTCGTGCGGCGCGCTCGGCGGCGACGACGTGAATCCGGCGGCGACCCAGCACACGACGGACGGCAGCTTCGGCGATCCGGGCGTGCGCATCGCCCAGTGGGTGCAAGGCTTCGGCGCCAACGGCGTCGTGGCGTCGATCTGCGACGCGGACTACGGCATCGCGTTCCGGGCCATCGCGGACAAGATCCAGGCGCACCTGCAGCCGTCGGCCGGCACGGGCGCCGGGGGCGCCGGGGGCGCGGCCTCCTCGGGCACCGCGGGAACCAACGGCGGCGTCGCCGGCAGCAGCGGCGGCGTCGCGGGCGCCGGCGGGCACGCGGGCAGCCCGGGAACCGCGGGCGCTTCCGGAACCGCGGGTCAGTCG
>CAZPUH010000374.1:0-6732 GCA_964589215.1 uncultured Myxococcales bacterium
GGGCGCCGGCGGCGCGGGTGGCGGCCTCGCGGTTTGCGGGACGGACACGCGCACGAGCCAGGGGCTCGAGTGCCTCACGAACACGGTGGACGCGACCGGTCCGTGCGTGGCCGCGCAGATTCTGAACAACCCGACGCCGGCGGCCACGGGAGGGACGATCGTGGCCGGCACCTACGACCTCGTCAGCATCACCGCGTACTCGGGTGACGCCGGCACCGTGAACGTGCTCTCCCCCGTTCGCAAGACGGTCGTTCTTTCGGGAACGGCCAGCCCCTTCACCATGCAGGAGGCCGACCTGTCGGGCAGCTTCCTCAGTCGGCAGAGCGGCACGCTGGCGACGTCGGGCACGAACGTCCTCACGTTCACCCAGAGCTGCCCCACCGTCGACGGCGGCGCGAACGTCTTCAACGCGACCTACAGCTTCGCGACCGGGACCACCACCACGCTCACCGTGATCGAGAGCCACGACGTTCACGGCGACGTCGTGGAGGTCTACCAGAAGCGCCCGTAATCACGCGCCCTCGCAGGCCGGCCGGAAGCGGGACCGATCAGTCGTCGGTATCGATGTCGGTGTCGTGCGTTTCGACCGCCGGGGGCGGCTCGCGGCGCACGGGACCTTCCAGTCGCGCCAGGTGGCGGCCGAAGCGGTCGGCGATCAGGTGCTCGATGCAGTGGCTGGCTCCCTCGAGCCGCTTGCGGTCGCAGCCGGCCTTGCGACAGACCAGCTTGCGCTCGCGCAGGGTGCCGAAGTGCTCCTCGAGGCGGGCCAGGCAGTAGGCCCGCAGCGTGGCGGCCCGGTCGATGTCGCGCAGGCGGCGCGCGTTGGGCGGCGCGGGCGTGCAGAGGATCATTCCGCCGTCCAGCTCCTCCGGCCACGCGGCCAGCCAGAAGCGGTTGCACCCCGGGCACTGCCTCAGCTCCTCCCACTCGGCCAGCTCGACGACGGGCCACTGCATGACGGAGTCATCGTCGACGCGCGACCAGGCAGGCTTGCTGCGGCACGGACAGGCTGGTACGGAATCCACCGGCACGGTCAATCTTGCCCCGGTTGATCGTCGCCGTCGAGGTCGCCGGCGTCCAGGGCCCGGCGGACGCCTGACGTCACGTCGCGGGCCACGACCTGTCCCGCCGGGGCCCGCATCAGCCGGATCAGCCGCAAGTCGGGGAACGAGGTGAGGGCCTCGGACAGGTCGGGCTCGTCGCCGCGGCGAGCCAGCCCCACCACCGCGACGTCCCCGAAGCGATAGGCGCCGCTGGGTGGGATGGGCGGCGCCGCGACCAAAGAGCGCGCCGCCGCCGCGAGCGCGGGAGGCACGATGGCGAACGACGCGGGGACGTCGTCGAGCACCAGGATGCCCGCGCTCTCCAGCGCCGGATCGACCTTGAGCGCCAGATCCAGGTCCTTGATGCCGCCGTCGACGTGGAAGACGCGGTGGCCGGCCGCCACCCCGCCCTGCACCGCGCGCCGCGCCGCCGCCAGACGGCGATCGTACGAGACGACGTCCTGCCGCCGCGCCGCCGCCTGCGCGACGCCGATCAGCAGCAGCGCCGCCGCCAGCGTCGCGCGTCCCGCCGTCCCGACCTCCTCCAGCGCCTCCGCAAACGCCCAGCACAGGCCGACCGACGGCCAGTAGTCGTAGCGCGCGCCGACGGCCCAACCGGCCTCCAGCAGGGGAGCCGCGGCGACGGCCGTCAGCGCAAACGGCGCGAACCGCGCGCGCCGGCTGCCGGGCCGCCGGGCGGCGCTCCAGAAGGCCAGCGCGACCGCGATGGCGCCCACGGCCAGGGCAAGGGGCAGCGGGACGACCTCGTCGCCGGTGAACGTCGTCGTGAGCCCGGCCAGGATCTGGACCACCAGCGCGCCCGCGCCCGCGCCCGGCTCGCCGCTGCCGCCCCACCCGTGCAGCACCGCGCGCCGGGCAGCAACCGCCGCCAGCACGACCGCCAGCTGGGCGGCCGGGCCGGCCAGGTCTCGCCGTCCCCTCCGCCCCTCCTCGTCGCGCGCGCCCACCACGACGAGCGACAGGGCCGGCAGCACGTACGCCGACTCCTTGCACAGGCAGGCCGCGGCGGTGGCCAGCAGGCTCGCCAGCCAGCGCCGGCGGGCTGTGGCCCAGAGCGCCAGCAGCCCGAAATCGGTCGCCAGCAGGTCGGTGGTGGCCGAAAACCAGGAGGCGGCGGTCAGGTTCTGGGGCGCCAGCAGCATCAGCGCGGCCGCCGTCCAGGCGACGCGCGGCGGCCGGCCCAAGGCGCGCAGCAACAGCGCGACCAGGCCGCCCGCGGCCAGGTGCAGGAGCAAGGCGGCGGTGGCGAACGGCACCGTTCCCCCGCCCCGCGCCAGCAGCCACCAGAACACCATCCAGAGCGGCCGGTAGTACTCGCCGCCGTGCAGGTCGGTCACGAAGGCGCGCAGCGGATCGTGGACGTGGCGCGCGAATGTCAGGAAGAGGTGATCGTCACCGAAGAACGTCGTCGACGTGAAGAACGGGACGGCCACGCACAGCAGCGTGACGCCGGCGGGAACGAACCGCGCCGGCCGACTCACTCGCCGCCCCGCGCCAGCCGTTCGGCGCGCGCGAGATCTTCGGCGGTGTTCACGTTCAGGAACGAGCGCCCGCCCGGATCCAGCGCGGCGAGCTCCTCGCCCTGCAGCCAGATGACTCCTTCCGTTTCCGCCAGCAGCGCGTGCAGCGCCAATCGGCCGGCGGCCAGGTGCGCCTGCAGCGCCGGAAGGCATCGCGAGCCGTAACGCGCGCAGAGCGGCTCGACGTTGCCGCCGCCCGTCCGGGGGGCGATGGCGCCCGCCTCCGGATCGCGGTCGCGCAGCGCCGCCAGCAGCGCCGGCGACAGGAACGGCAGGTCGCCCGCCACGCAGACCACCGCGTCCGGCGCCGCCGCGGCGAGGGCGGCCGCCACCCCCGCCATCGGACCGGCGCCCGCGATCGCGTCGGTGACCGTCTCGACGCCGCGCTCGCGCCAGGCGGCGGCGTCCCCGGCTTCGGCCACCACCGCGATGATGCGACCGAACAGCGGCCGCAGCACGGCCAGCTGGCGATCGGCGATCGCGACGCCGTCCACTGCGAGGAACGGCTTGACGGCGCCGCCCAGCCGGCGCGCCCGACCGCCCGCGATGATGGCCGCCGTCGCCGTCACCGGCGCCGCCCTACGGCCAGGGGGCGTTGGTCTTTTGAGCCACCCCGCGCAACAGCTCCATCATCTGCCCGTGCAGCGGCCCGTTGCTGGCCAGCACCCGGCCGGTCTCGCCGTCGAACGGCGAGCCGTCGAGGTCGGTCGCCCGCCCGCCGGCGCCCAGCACGATGGCCGCGCCCGCGACCAGGTCCCAGGGGTGCAGCGCGCGCTCCCAGTAGCCGTCCAGCCAGCCCGCCGCCACGAAGCACAACTCCAGCGCGGCCGAGCCGAGCCGCCGCGTCCCCTGGGCCGCCGCCGTGAACGCCTCCCACTCGGGCAGGTTGCTCTGCACGGGGCTACGCGAGTACGGGAACCCCGTCACGACCAGCCCGCGCGCCAGCTTGTCGATCCGCGAGGGGGCGATCGGCTTGCCGTTCAGCGTCGACCCGCCGCCCGTGATCGTGCCCGCGAACGACCAGCCCAGGGCAGGCGCCTCGACGATCCCCAGCACCGGCCGCCGGTTCACGCACAGCCCCATCGACACCGAGAAGATGGGCAGCCCGTGGGCGAAGTTGGTCGTCCCGTCCAGCGGGTCGACGTACCAGACGCGCAGCGCGCTGCGGTCGTTGCCGACGATGGTCCCCTCCTCGGCGACGATCCGGTCCGACGGGAACGCGCGGGCCAGCCGCTCGACGATCATCGCCTCGGAGCGCTTGTCGTACTCCGTCACCAGGTTGATGTCCTCGGACTTGAAGCCCAGGGCCGGGCGCGTGCCCAGCCCCTCCATCAGCAGGCGGCCGGCGTCGCGCGCGATTTCGGCGGCGATGGCGCGCGTCGACTCGAGCGGATCGCGAGCGGCACCTTCCGCACCTCCAGATGTCGCCATCTACAGATCCTTCCGCATCCAGGTCGCGTTCTTCGATCGGGCCAGCGCGTATTCGGCCGTGGCGGCGATCTGGGCGGCCACCTCTTTGCGATCGACGGCCCGGAACCCCAGCTTTTCGCCGAAGTAGCCCTGCGCGCCGTCGGTGACCAGGTACAGCTGCTCGACGCCGAAGGCGCGCGCCCGTTCGGTCGCCGCCTCGACGAGGACGTAGCCCAGCCCTTCGCCGCGCCGCTCGGGCGCCACGGCCAGCATGCGCAGCAGCGCCACGTCGCCCGTCAGCTCCAGCGCGACGCAGCCGACCAGCGCCGCGTCGGGCCCCTCGCCGGGGATGACGAGGTAGTCGGCCCAGTGCTGCTCGAGGACCGGGTGCGCGATGCCGACCCGGTCCAGCAGCGCCGCGATGCGCGGCTTGTGCTGGATGCGTGCCGGCATCACGGGGTCGCCCAGGGCCATCAGCAGCTTCTCGTGCAGGCCGCCGTAGTCGCCCGACGACATGACCAGCACGGTGTCGCCGGGCGAGGCCCGCTCGGCCAGCTGGGTGACGGTGGCTTCGACCGTCGGGATCAGGCGGGCCGGCACGTCCTCGCGCCGCAGATCGGCGGCCAGCTTCTCGACGTCCAGCCGCTCGCCTTCCGGCACCTTCTCGGGCGCGTAGAGCGGCGCCAGCACCACCTCGTCCGCGACGGACAGCGCGTCGGCGAAGTCGTTCTGGAACACGTTGCGCCGGCTGGTCGCCGAGCGCGGCTCGAACGCCGCGATCAGCTTGCCCGGCCCGAACCGCCCCTTCAGCGCCAGGATCGTCTCCCGGATCGCCGTCGGGTGGTGCGCGAAATCGTCCACCACGGTCACGCCGCGCGCGACCCCGCGCACCTCTTGCCGCCGGCGCACGCCCAGGAACCGCCGCACGCCGCGGCGGATGGCCGGCAGCTCGATCGCCATGTTGGAGGCGACCGCGATGACGCCGATCAGGTTCTCGTGGTTGTAGATGCCCGGCAGCGAGGTCTCGACCGTCCCCAGCCGCTCGCCCCGGCGCGCGATGGCCAGCGTGGTCCGGCCGCCGACGGCGCGGGCGGCGACCTCGAACGTCCAGTCGGCGCCCGAGCCCGGCCGCCCGTAGGTGACGATCTGGCAGCGGGCCACCCGCGCGACCTCCATCGCCCCCGGCGACGCCGCGCAGGCGATGAGCAGGCCGTCCTCGGGGATCAGCGCGACGAACTTGCGGAAGGCGTTCCGGACCGCCTCCTCGTCGCGAAAGATGTCGGCGTGGTCGAACTCGACGGACGTCAGCAGCGCGATGCGCGGCCGGTAGTGCAGGAACTTCGACCCCTTGTCGAAGAACGCCGTGTCGTACTCGTCCCCCTCGACGACGAAGTCCTCGCCCTGGCCCAGGCGCCAGGACTGCCGGAAGTTGAGCGGCACGCCGCCGATCAGAAACGACGGGTCGCGCCCCGCGTCGTGCAGCACGTGCGCCAGCAGCGACGAGGTCGTGGTCTTGCCGTGCGTGCCGGCGACCACGATCGACCGCTTGCCGCCACTGTCCAGGAACAGCTTGCCGAAGAGCGACGGGAACGACTCCAGCGGGATGTGCCGGTCGCTGGCGGCCAGCACCTCGACGTGGTCCTTGCGGCAGACGTTGCCGACGACGACCACGTCCGGGGCCCAATCCAGGTTGGCGGGGCCGAACCCCTCCATCACCGGGATGGCTTGCTCGGCCAGCTGGGTCGACATGGGCGGGTAGACGTGCTCGTCCGAGCCGCGCACGTCGTGCCCCGCCGCCTTCAGCAGCCCGGCCAGCGACCCCATGCCGGTTCCGCAGATTCCGATCAGGTGAATCTTCACGCTCGTGGTCTCATTTGGGGACGCACTCCGTTGCGCCCGGGTGGAACTGGGTCGCGAAGCGTTTGACGTCGATCGTGAACTGCACCGAAAAATCGTGAAAGAGGCCCATCTCGCGGTCGCCCGTGCCGCCCGAGGTCTCCCAGCGCAGGCGCGAGATGACGGCCGACCCGCACGGCTCGATGCGGCCGCGCTTGTGCCCCTTGGCCTCGGCGCCCCAGGCCTCGGCGGCGTCGCGGTTACAGCGGCCGCCCGGGCCGGTCGCGCAGTCGACGCGCAGGATGTCGTACCACCAGGGGCCCTTCGGGCCGTATTCGGCGATCTGCAGCTCGGGCGCCACGCCCCCCTCGGCGCTGTCGGCGCGCGCCGTGAACGTCGCCTCGGACGTCGTCCCCGGCAGCACGTCGACGTAGAAGCAGGTCTCGTTGTTGCCCGCCGTGAAGTGCCCCAGCGTCGGCGAGTCCAGCGTGGCCGTCCCGCCCAGCGCGCCCAGGCGGATCTCGAACCGCTTGTGGTCCGCGTCGGGCGGCTTGGACTCGTCGCCGTCGCCGTTCCGCTGGCGGCAGGTGCACTGCCCCCCCGAGCAGCGCGCGCCGGCCAGAGTCGCGGCGCGCGCGCCCGGGACCGCGGCGGCGGGCGAGCCCGCGGACGCGACGGGGCCCGACGCCGACTCGGCGCATCCGGGCATCAGGGCGAGCGCGAGCAACGCCGCAGCGGCGGAAACGGTCCAATGCTCCAGGCGTTGGTGAAGCATGCAGGTTGCGCGGCGATGGACGGCGGTGCTCCGCTTACGTACCATAGATTCTTCATGCTACGTCGGTTTCGACATCATCTGATCGCTTCGGCGTTGCTCGGCACCCTGCTCGCGACGGGGTGCGCCG
>CAZPUH010000375.1:0-9094 GCA_964589215.1 uncultured Myxococcales bacterium
ATTCCGGGGTGGCCGATCTTCCTGGCGGCGGCCGGGCTGCACTTCCTGGGCGGCCTGGGCACGACGGTCGCGTTCCACCGCGCGATGGCGCACAAGTCGGTGCGCCTGAACCCCGTCGTCCGGAACTTGCTGACGTTCTTCGCGATGCTGAACGGGTCGGGCTCGCCGCTGTCGTGGGCCGCCAACCACCGGCTGCATCACGCCAAGTCCGACACGCCCGAAGACATCTCGAGCCCGCGCATCGGCGGGTTCTGGTGGTCGCACCTGCGCTGGCTGTGGCAGGCCGGGGCGCCCCCGATCAAGCGCTACTGCAAGGACCTGGACACGCCGACGAACCGGCTGTGGTGGAAGTTGCAGATGCCGCTCTCGATGCTGGCGCTGTTCGGACCGCTGGCGTTCGGGTGGACGGCCTTCTTCTGGCTGGGGCCGATCCGCCTGGTGTTCGCGCTGCACGCGCAGTGCTTCGTGAACAGCGTCTGCCACCTGAAGAAGGAAGCGGGCCCCGAAGGGACCGCCATGAACGTGCGCTGGCTGTCGCTGATGCACTTCTTCCAGGGCGAGAACTGGCACCAGAATCACCACGACCGCCCCGGCTCCGCCCGCCTCGGCTGGACGCCCGGCCAGCTGGACCTCGGCTGGTACACGATCGTGCTGCTCGAGAAGCTGGGCCTGGCGAAGGACGTGCGCCGCCCGTCGTTCGAGCAGTCGATGGACGTCGCCGCCTGACGGGCTAGACGCCCCAGCCCCACTGGCGCCGCACCTCGTAGGCGCCCAGCGCGACGGAGGTCGACAGGTTCAGGGAACGGACCTCGGGATCACGCATGGGGATCGCGACGGTCGCGTCGGCCCATCGGTCGAGGAGCTCCCCGGGCAAGCCCACGCTCTCGCGCCCGAAGATCAGGACGGCCGGTCGTGGATAGGCCACCTCCTGAAACGGGCGCCTCCCGCGCGCGCTGAAGAAGAAGGGCGTCCCCAGCGACGGCAGCGCGGCCTCCAGCTCCGCCCAGGTGCCCCACAGGCGCGGGTGCACCCGCGGCCAGTAGTCGAGCCCCGCGCGCCGCACGTTCTTGTCGTCCAGCGAGAAGCCGAGCGGCGCCACCAGGTGAAGCTGCGCGTCGGCGGCCAGGCACGTGCGCCCCGCGTTGCCCGTGTTCCAGTGGATCTCCGGCTCGACGAGCACGACGTGCAGAAGTTTCATCCGTTTCTTGATACCACCTGAGCCGCCACGGGACGCGGGCCGCCTCACCTTCAAGGCCAAGCCAATCCCGTGACGACCCTTTCGATGGTTCTTTGCGCAGCCCTGCTGGCGGCCGACACGACGCCGCCGGCCCAGGCGCCGTCGTCCGGCGCCGCCGAACAGGAAGAAGCGGAGACGGCCAAGGAGCCGGCCGGCGGTGAGGGCGTGAGCCCCGTCGAGCTGATCCCGCGGCTGGAGCTGCGCCAGGCGTTCACGAAGCTGGAAAGCGGCACGACCGTGCACGACACGATCCTGGAGCTCGACATCCAGTTCCTGCGCCGCGTGCTGCTCCGCTACCAGAGCCCGGCGCGCATCATCACGACGCCAATGGGGCAGGTCGCCGGCCTGGGCGACATCCAGTTCGGCCTGGTGGTGATCGTCTGGTCCACGCCGCGCTTCGTGGCCGCCGCGCTCGCCGGGGCCGAATTGAACAGCGCGACCCAGCCCGCGCTGGGCTCGGGGAAACTCCAGCCGACGCTGGGACTCGGCGCCGCCTTCAAACCCTACCGCTGGTGGCTGGCCTACGCGGTCGCGCAGCAGCAGTTCTCCGTCGCCGGCGCCAGCGACCGCCCCGACACCAATCAGCTGGCGACCGACGTGGGCAGCATCTTGTTCGGGAAGGACTTCAACTGGCTCAAGCTCGACGTGCAGGCCACCGTCGACTTTCCCGGCGGCGCCGTCGGCCGCGTGTACGGCCTGGCGGAGGTCGGCAGCCTGGTCATCGGCCGCGTGGGCCTGTTTGCGCGCGTCGGGACCCAGCTGGGTGGGCCCGCATACATGGACTACACACTGGCCGCCGGCTTCCGATACCTGTTCCGTCTGGAGGTTGCTCGCACGCGTCCCAACACGCCGGGCCAGATTTGAGGGCGCGCCGGCGCCCCGAGCATCATCCCTTCCCGCATTGAGCCTGGCTGGTCCATTGCCGCACGCCAGCCGGTCCCCAACTTCGGCCTAGGGGTCACCATGAAGACAATCAAGCGAATCGGATTGGCAGGGGCCGTGGCTGGAACGTTGGCGTTCGGCGCTTGTTCGACCACCAACGAGATGCTGGGCCGCAATCAACAAACGTGGACGTTGCAGGCCGAGCAGGCCGCGCCCGCGGTACAGGCGAAGGTGCAGATCGCGACGGGCGAGAAGGGGAACCGCGACCTGAAGCTCGAGGCGAAGCACCTGCCGCCGGCGGAGTCCACGTTCTCCGGTGCCAGCACGTACGTCGTCTGGCTGAAGCCCACGGAGGGGCGGCCGGTGAACATCGGCGTGCTCATGCCGGACAAGGACGACAACGCGAAGCTGGAGACGGCGACGCCGTTCACGAACTTCGAGATCATGGTCACGGCCGAGCAGACGCCGCAGCCAGTGGTCCCGAGCGGCCACGAGGTCGCGTCGGCCAAGATCCACGTCGCGACCTGAGCGAGAGTCGGAGCCGGGGGGCCCGCTCAGGGCTCCTCGGCGACGATCCGGTAACCGCCCGGCGGGAGATCGACGGGCAGAGTCAGCTCGCCGAACTGCACGCGGCACAAGCCGACGACGTGGCTGCCGAGCGCAGCGAAGATGCGGCGGACCTCGTGATAGGCGCCGCCGCCGATCGTGATGGCGGCCAGCAGCGCCGTTTCGGGGGGGCGGGCGAGGCCGGGGTGGGCCTCCGCGGGTGAAAGCTCGCGCAGCGCGAGGACGTTCGGTTCGTAGCCGTCCTCCAGCCGCAGCGCCGGCGGCAGCGGCGCGAACGGGCCCGCCAGCGCGGCTTGATAGACGCGGGGGATGGCGCGCTTCGGGTGCGTCAGGCGCTGGATCTCGGCGCCGTCGTTGGTCCACAGCAGCAGCCCCGTCGTGTCCAGGTCCAGGCGGCCGACGGCCCGCAGCTCGTCGTGCAGGGGCGCGTCCCGCAGCAGCGCGTACGCGGTCGGGTGGCGCGCGTCGCGCAGCGCGGTCACGCAGCCGAGCGGCTTGTTCATCAGGATCCGGACGCGGTCGTAGAGGCGCCGTTCGACCCCGTCGACGGTGACCGCGAGCGGCAGCTGGTGTTCCGGCACGGGGTGGCGGGGGTTCGTGACGGTCTGCCCGCCGATCGCCACGCCACCGTCGGCGATCGCCGCGCGCACCGCCGTTCGGGAGGTGCCCAGGTTGCGCGCCAGCAGCACGTCGAGGCGCGTCCCCTCGCTCATCTCGCCTCGGCGGGCATGGCGACGTCGACGGGGATCGCTCCCAGCACATCGGTCAGGACGCTCGGCGACAGCGCGACCAGCAGCCCGCGCGCCCCGCCGTTGATGTAGACGGTCGGCAGGCTCAGGATGCTGCGCTCGACGTACACGGGCAGCGGCTTGCGCGTGCCGAACGGCGACGTCCCGCCCACCAGATAGCCGGTGTGCCGGTGCGCGACCGCCGGGTCGCAGGGCTGAACCGTCTTCTCACCAAGCAGGCGCGCGAGCTGCTTGGTCGAGATCTGCCGGTCGCCGTGCATGAGGCAGATGAGCGGCTTCTTGTCGCCGGTCTCGAGCACGATGGTCTTCACCACCTGGTGCTCGTCGACGCCCAGGGCGGCGGCGCTGGCCCGGGTTCCGCCCTTTTCCACGTACGGGTAGACGTGCGGCTGGAACGAAATGCCGGCGGCGCGCAGCGCCAGCAATGCGGGCGTCGAGGGGAGGTTCTCTCGTCCCATGCGCGCTGACTCTAGCTTTTCGAGGTCCGAGCGGCGTGCGATAGTGAAAGGGATGAGCGAGCGCGAGCAGGATGTGGGATCCGCGGACGCCCCGGTCGAGAACGCGTCGACCTGTCATCCGGATCTGGTCTGCCCGGTGTGCACGGCGCGCGGCAAGTTCGTGCGGATGCTGCCGGTGAAGGCGCACTACCAGTGCCCGGAGTGCCGCTACTTCGACTCCTGCTGCATGTGAGGCGGCGTCCTCAGCGCGCGCCGCTGTCGGCCGGCGAACAGTCCACCTTGCCGTCCAGGTTGCAGCTGCAGGCCGTGGCCGCGCAGGTCGTCCCCGGCAGCTGGCCGGCCTCGATCGTGGTGGCCGTCCCCGTGTGATCGCCGCCGCAGCCGTACTCGGCCACGTCGCTCGTCAGGCGCAGCCCCACGACGGCGCCCTTGCTGTCGAAGACGCGCTCGTTGGTCCCACCCGCGCCCGACCAGTTGCCGACCAGCAAGCCGCAGGCGGAGGTCCAGGTGAACAGCGGTCCGCAGTTGGGCGAAACGGTCGGGCAGCCGTAGGCCTGGCAATAGCAGGCCCAGCTCATGTGCAGCACCGTCCCGGCCATCGTGCAGCAGGGGATCGGGTCGGCGCCGCTGTCCGCCGAACCGTCGGGCCGCTTCTCGATCGAGATCGATTGGTCGCGGGAGCCGTCGGCGGGGTGACCGGCGGAGCCGTCAGCGGACGCCGAGCCGGAGCCGCAGCCGACAGCCGCGCCCAGCAGCACCAGCGCTGCTGCTGCCACGCCGCGTTTGCCCATGCGGGCAGCTTAACCCGGGCGGCCGGAGTCGGATGATGGCGTTGGTGGCGCTTGCTTCAACGCGGCACGAATCTCGGGGTGCTCGTCCAGGAAGGCCTGGCGGCTCTCCCGGCTGATCTCGACGACCACCGTGACGTCTTTGAGAATCTTGGACTGGCATCCCAGGCGTGAATTGGCTTTCACGTCGAACGCCTTGTCCATGATGTCCTCTTCCCGGTCGGAGGGCGGCGGCAGCGCGTCGAGCCCCTGCTTGACATAGAGGTGACAGGTCGAGCAGGCGCAGACCCCGCCGCAAGCGGAGCCGACCTGCGCGTGCGCCTTGTTGGACGCCTGAAGGATGCTGGTGCCGATCGGCACCTCGATCTCGATTCCGTCCGGTTCGAACCGCACCTTCGGCATCAATGCCCTCTTTCGTGAGTGTGGCCGGCGTGGCTGGCCACCCGCGCGGCCAGATCGCGCTTGCCGGCCGTCTCGTCGGCCTTGGCCTCGACCTCGCCGACGTCCTTGCCGCGCAGGCCACGCTCGAACGCGACGTTCATGCGGCGCGCGGCGAAGGCCTTCGACGCCTCGTCCAGCGCCTCGACGGCCCGCCGGATGACGTGGTGATCGGTCCCCTCCCGCGCCGACGCCAGGTTGACGAGCGCCACGTCGATGGCGCGCCGATCTTCCTCGGTGAGCAGCTCGGGTGAATCGGCCATCGCGGCGCGCGCGGCCGCCGCGATGCGGTCCGCCTCGACGCGCTGCTCGGTCAGCTGCCGCGTCTGCACGTCCTCTTCGGCGTTCGCGAAGGAATCCAGCAGCATGCGCTCGACCTCTTCGTCGGTCAGCCCGTAGCTGGGCTTCACCTGGACCGAGGCCTCCTGGCCGGTGGTCTCCTCGCGCGCGGCGACGCGCAGGATTCCGTCGGCGTCCACGGTGAACGTCACCTCCAGCCGGGCCATTCCGGCCGGCATGGGCGGGATGCCCTTCAACGTGAACCGCGCCAGCGAACGGCACTGCTCCGCCAGCTCGCGCTCGCCCTGCACGACGTGCAGGTCGAAGCCGGTCTGCTTGTCGGCGAACGTCGTGAAGGTCTGCGTCGCGCCGCACGGAACCGTCGTGTTCCGGTGAATCAGCTTCTCGACGACGCCGCCCATCGTCTCGAGCCCCAGCGACAGCGGCACGACGTCCAGCAGCAGCATGTCGCCTTCCGTCGAGCCCCCCGCCAGGGCGTCCGCCTGCAGCGCCGCGCCCAGCGCGACCACCTGATCGGGATCGATGTCGCCCAGCGGCGCCCGCCCGAACAGCTTCTCCACGAATTGCTGCACCAGCGGCATCCGCGTCGCGCCGCCGACCAGGATGACGCCCGAGAGCGCCGCGGCGCCGACCGCCGCATCGGCCAGGGCGCGGCGCACGGGCGGCGTACAGCGCGCCAGCACCGGCTCGACGACAAGCTCCATCTCCGTCCGCGTGAGCCCCACCGTGACCGTGCCGTCGGCGGTCGCGAGGTCCGTCGACACGTCGGGGCGGAACGTCAACGCTTCCTTCATGGCGCGCGCGGCGTCCAGCACCTGCCGCCAGCGCTGCGCCGTCGCGAGATCCGCCACGGCGCCCGATGCGTCCGCCAGCGCGGCGATGGGGCCGTCGTGCGGCGCGGCCTCACGCAGCTTCTTCAGCAGCAGGTCGGCGATCGCGCGGTCGAAGTCGTCGCCGCCCAGCGCCGAATCGCCGCCCGTCGACTTGACCTCGAAGACGCCGTCCTCGAGCTTCAGGATCGAGATGTCGAACGTCCCGCCGCCCAGGTCGAAGACGGCGAACGTCCCCTCGGCCTGCTTGTCCAGGCCGTAGGCGACCGCCGCCGCCGTCGGCTCGTTGAGGAGCCGCAGCACCTCCAGCCCGGCCAGCCGGCCCGCGTCGCGCGTCGCCTGCCGCTGCCCGTCGTCGAAGTACGCGGGCACGGTGATGACGGCGCCCGCCAGCGCGCCACCCAGCTCACCCTCGGCGCGCGTCTTCAACACCTTCAGGATCTCGGCCGAGACTTCCATCGGCGTCACGGCCCGGCCACCGGCCACGGCGAAGCGGACCACCTGCCCGTCGCCCGCGGCGGGCGCGAACTCGTAGGGCGTCAGCCGCCGCGTCGCCTCGGCGTCCTGGGGGCCGCGCCCCATGAACCGCTTCACCGACGCGATGGTGTCGCGCGGAAACTGGGCGGCCAGACGATCGCGCGCCTCGGCGCCCACGATGACGGAGCCGTCCGCGGCGTAGTGAACCACCGACGGCACGATGGCCTCGCCCTGCGCGTCCGGCAGGCACACCGGCTTGCCACCGTCGACGACCGCGACCAGCGAATTCGTGGTCCCGAGATCGATCCCCACCGCGCGCGTGCGGCAGGCGCGCTTGGGGCGGGTCTGCCCGGGCTCGCCAATCTGCAGCAGCGCTTCAGCCATGGGCGGCCTCGTCGGCGCCACCGTGCGGCGCGTCCCCGGCCGGCACCTCGTCCAGGAAGCGCTGATAGTAGCGGAGCGCGACCATCAGCCGCGCCGCCTCTTCCAGCTTGCCTGCGCCGCCGTCGTCCAGCGCCGCCGCCAGGGCCGCCAGCGTCTCGCCGTGGCGCGCCCGCATCGTGTTCGCCATCGATTGAACCTTCGTGGTGTTCCCGGCTCGCTGCGCGTCGGCCAGCTCTTCGCGCAGCTCGAGGATCTCCATCAACAGCACGGGCGGCGCCGACACTTCACGTGTCGCGGCGTCCTCGCGCTTGCGGTCGTCGCCCTTGAGACCGAAGCCGGCCAGCTCCAGCAGGTACTCCGCGCGCCGCAACGGGTCCTTCAGCGTCCGCCAGGCCTCGTTCAGCTGGACCGTCCGCGACAGCGCCGCCTTGCGAGCGCGCGGGTCGGCCGTCGCGAACCGGTCCGGATGGACCTGCCGCGACAGCTTCTTGAAGTTGCCCTCGGCCGCCGACAGGTCGACCGAGAACTTGCGCGGAACGCCGAGGACGGCGAATCGATCCTGCTTGTCCTCCGCGGGCAGCACGGTGCCGCATGCGGCGCACAACGGGCCGCCGCCCCCTTCGCGCTCACACGACCAACAGATCACGTCCGACCTCTAGAACTGGACCGACTCGCCGCAGCCGCAGGACCCCTTCACGTTGGGGTTCTCGAACTTGAAACCGCGCGCGACCATCGTCGTCTGGTACCCCAGCGTCGATCCGTCCAGGTAGAGGTAGCTCTTCGGGTCGATGAACACCCGCACGGCGCCGTCCTCGAAGGACAGCACCTTGTCCTCGGGGCGCGGCTCGGCGTCGGACCACTCGAACAGGTACGAAAACCCGGTGCAGCCGCCGCCGCGAATGCCGACGCGCAACCCCTTGGGGGGCGTCGGGCGCTGAGCGGCCGCCTTCTTGATCTCGGCGACGGCCCGATCGGTGACGGCAATGGCCACGGAGACCTCCCTCAGCCCGCCACCGGCCCCGTCGCCGTGCCGGACGTCTGCACGCTCGCCACGGCGGCGCCCTGCTTCGCGGCGCGCTTGGCCTTGTAGTCGGCGATGGCGCTCTTGATGGCGTCCTCGGCCAGGACCGAGCAGTGGATCTTCACCGGCGGCAGGTTCAGCTCCTCGACGATCTGCGTGTTCTTGATCTCCATCGCCTGGTCGATCGTCATCCCCTTCACCCACTCCGTCGCCAGCGACGAGGACGCGATCGCCGAACCGCAACCGAAGGTCTTGAACTTGGCGTCCTCGATGACGCCTTCGTCGTTGATCTTCAGCTGCAGCTTCATCACGTCGCCGCAGGCGGGCGCGCCGACCAGACCGGTCCCCACGCTGGGGTCGTCCTTGTCGAAGCTCCCCACGTTGCGCGGGTTCTCGTAGTGCTCGATGACCTTTTCGCTGTACGCCATGACGTTTTGTCCTTTGATGCCGGGGCGCCTAGTGCGCCGCCCACTGAATGCTTTTGATGTCGATTCCCTGCTGCGCCATCTCGTAAAGCGGCGAGAGCTCACGCAGCTTGTTGACTTTGCCGACCACCAGCTTCACGACGTAGTCGACCTCTTCCTCGGTGTTGAAGCGGCCGAGTCCGAACCGGATCGACGTGTGCGCCATCTCTTCCTCGACGCCCACGGCGCGCAGCACGTATGAAGGCTCCAGCGAGGCCGACGTGCAGGCCGAGCCCGACGAGACCGCCACGTCCTTGAGCCCCATGAGCATCGCCTCGCCCTCGACGTAGGCGAAGCTGATGTTCAGGCTGCCGGGCAGCCGGTGCTCCATCGAACCGTTCACGTAGGTGTCGGTCACCTGCGACTGGATGCCGGTGCGCAGCCGCTCGCGCAGCGCGAACAGCCGCTTGGCCTCGCTCTCCATCTCGGCCGCGCACAGCTCGGCCGCCTTGCCGAACCCGACGATGCCCGGCACGTTCAGCGTCCCCGAGCGCATCCC
>CAZPUH010000376.1:0-5276 GCA_964589215.1 uncultured Myxococcales bacterium
GCCGCCAAGCTGCTCATCCCGCGCGGCATCCGCGCCATGAACGAGTGGACGCAGAGCAACAGCAACGGCGGCGGGCGAGGGCAGGGGAACGACCCCCACCTGAACCCGTGCGGGACGTACTTCACGTTGCAGCCGGTCACGCCCAACAGCAACGACCCCTTCAGCTTCTCGCAGGACACGAAGTTCAACGCGAAGCCGGTGGGGACCTCGCTGGACCACGTGATGGCCCAGCAGCTCAGCCCCAGCGGGACGCCGCTGTTCATGCGCGTGGGCAACTCGGGCGGCACGCGCGGCGAGTCGCCGCAGTCGAACATCTCTTACCTGAAGGCCGCCGGGTCCGCGGCCACGGCCGCCGCCGACATCTACCCGGGGCTGGGGACGCCGGCCCAGGTGTTCAGCGCGCTGACCGGCCTCTTCGGCAGCGGCACGCCCATGACGGCCGACACCTACGCGGCCGTGCGCGGCAAGAAGGTGTCGGACCTGGTCAAGTCCGACCTGGAAGCGCTGAAGCGGTTCGACATGAGCGCGGACGACAAGAACAAGCTGGCGGCCTGGGAGGCGCTGATCAACTCCGTCGGGACGACGATCGTCGCGTCCAACCAGTGCACGTCGGCGACGGCGACGATGCTGGAGGCGACGTCGGCCAACGTGTCGGCGGCCGGGTCGTCGGGCGCCGGCAGCAGCAGCGACGCGCTGACGAACAAGGTCACCGCCGACCTGGACGCGGCGGACATGTACTCGGTGATGGCGGTGCTGGCCGCGGTCTGCAACTACAACCCGGTCATCTTCCTGAAGTACCCGCCGAACTTCTACTTCAAGGGGCTGGGGATCACGGACGAGTCGCACAACCTGTCGCACCGGCTGTCGAACGCGAACATGTCCGGCACCTGCGTCGCCAACGCGCTGTCGAAGCTGGAGACCATCGACACCTACTACGCGACGAAGTTCGCCAAGCTGGTCGGCATGCTGGACGGCATCAAGAACCCGGACGGGTCGACGCTGCTGGATCAGAGCGCCGCGGTCTGGTTCAACGAGATGTCCGACGGCAACGCGCACAACCTGAACAACCTGCCCATCATCCAGGCGGGCAGCGCGGGCGGCTACTTCAAGGTCGGCTGGAGCATCAACGTCGACAACGCCAACACGGGCTCGGCGACGCTGTCGCAGGGGAACAGCGAGGCCCAGTGCGCCGACGGGACGACCATGGGCCAGGTCAACGGCCTCACCCAGCAGACCGGGACCGACGCGAAGGTCGCGAACGCGCCCATCAACAAGTACTTCTACAACCTGATGAACGCGATGGGCGTGAAGGCCGACGCGACGGGCGTGCCGGCCAAGGGCGGCAGCGCGCCCGTCTCGAAGTTCGGCTACTCCGACCTGACCTCGGACTTCGACGGCGGCCTGGGCGCCAAGCCGGCGTCCATCCACGATCCGGGCGAGTTCACCGCCCTCAAGGCGGGCTCCTGACGCGCCCGCGCGCGGCGGCGGGCGGCGCGCTCTTGCTTGCGCTGGTCGTCGGCTGCCACCGCGGCGGGGCGGGCGCGGGGACTGAAGCGGCGCCCGCGCCCGAGGCGGTCCAGCAGGCTTTTGCGCGCGTGAAGAAGCAGTTCGGAGACCTGCAGCAGAGGTTCGCCGACCTGGGCAGGGACGTCGAAGGGCTTCCGGCCGACCTGCCCGGGTACCCGCAGCTGCGCGCGGCGTTCTACGCGGGCGAAGAGGCGCGCGGCGTGACCGACGCCAGGCTGACGCTGCTGTCGGACCGGCTCGACGCGGCGGTGGCGTCCGGGCGCGCCGCGAACCTGCGGCAGCTCGGCAAGGAGATCGAGCAGGCCCAGGGGCAGGCCCGCGAGATCGATCGGCTGTACCTGCAGCTGCTGCATCAGGTGCTCGCGTTCCAGCGGGCGGCGCAGCAAAGTGGAAGCCGGCCGCTAGTCGCCAAATGAGGCGGCCGGGTAGGCGGCGAAGCCGGCGCCCTGCGCGCCGGCGACCTCGGTCTGGAACGTCCAGCTTGCGCCCGGTGGAAGCGCGCTGGCGCCGGTGCTGCTCGCGGCGGCCAGCGGGCGGCCCACCCGGTTCACCGGGAAGACGGTCACTGACGGGCTGCTCGCCGTCAAATCCAGCTCGTTGACGACCGTGCCGGTGTACGACGTGCCGCCGTCGGTGAGGACCGCGCTCACGCCCGAGACCGTGAGGCCGTCGACGGGAACCGCGTCCAGCGCGAAGTACGAGTAGTAGTAGACGACCTGTCCCACGTCGGCGACGGCGAGGTCGGCCGCCATCGTGAAGAGCTGGGCCATCGTGACGTCGCCGGGGCTGGCGCAAGCGGCGATGGTGCTAGAGCCGTCCGGCAGCGCGTAGCGGAAGAAGTGCTTCGTGTGAAGGCCGTTGATCCAGCTGCCCAGCGGTTGGGCAGCCCGGTCGTAGAGAGTGACCTTGAAGGCCGCGTCGCACGCCGGCACGTCGCCGTCGTTCTTCAAGGCCGCGTAGAGCTCGAGCCCGCCGGGACCGTCGCGCAGCGTGAGCCCGACGAGGTCGAGGACGCCCGCGCCGCCGGGCTCGAGCGTGACGTCGAGGCCGGCGGGCGCGATCGCCGCGCCGTCGTCTCCCGGATCGGGTTCGGCGTCGCTGCTCGAGCAGGCGAGAGGCACGGCCGCGGTGCCCGCGCCGACGAGCAGGAGCAGAACCTTCGTCAGCACCAATACGACCTCCTTGCGCCGATCGAGCCTAACGCCCACGGCCGAGGTGGCCATCCGCGAAATTCTTTTCGCCATAAACGAGCGTTTTAAGGGGTGGTTGCCACGCTCGAGCCGACGACCGGCGATCCGGCTGAGCACGTTACCGCGTAGTACCCAGCGGAGGTGAAATGACACAAGTTCGTAACAAGACCGTCCACGCTTTCTTCAAGTTTGCCCTGGTCGCCATGGGGTCAGGCGCGCTGCTCACCGCATGCGGCGGCGAGCAGGACGGCAGCCAGCAGGCCCCGGCCTTCGCGGCCGCCACGAACGGCGGCAGCTTCGACGTCTCCGACCCCGCCGGCTGGGCGCCCATCGCCGCCAGCGGCTCGTCCGTCACGATGGCGCACGGCGCCGGCCACGACGCGACCGCGCCTGCGTCGCTGCAGATCAACTACCAGGTCGCCGCCGGCGGTTACGCCGCGCTGGAGCACCGCTTCGCGACGCCGGTGGATTGGTCCACCGCGTCCGCCGTCAACCTGTGGATCGACGGCAACGGCGCCGGACAGACCTTCGTCATGCAGATCTACGACTCGGGCTCCGAGCGATGGGAAGCCCGCGTCCCGGTGACCTTCACCGGCTGGCAGCAGGTGACGATCCCGTTCGGCTCGCTGAAGGCCGCCGCCTGGCAGCCGGCAGGCGCGACGATCAATGGCGTCCACGACTTCGCGGGCGTGAAGGGCGTCGCCATCATCCCGTCGGAAGCCCCCGGCAACGGCACGCTGTTCATCGACACGCTGGCGCTGGGCGCCGGAGCCCCCGGACCGAGCGCCGCCAAGGGGCTGGTCGCGTCGACGGGCCCCAACGGCACCATCATCCCGCTCTACACGTACCCGACCGATGCGTCGTGGGACGCGGTGGTCGCGGCGAAGCAGGCCCACCCGACGGTCCCCGTTCTGGCGGTCATCAACCCGTCGAACGGCCCCGGTCCGTCCGCGAGCACGAGCTACACGGCGGGCATCACCAAGCTGACCGCCGCGGGCGTCAAGGTCATCGGCTACGTTCACACGTCCTGGGGCGCGCGCAGCGCCGCCGAGCTGCAGACCGAGATGCAGCAGTACCGGACCTGGTACCCGGGCGTCACCGGCATCTTCTTCGACGAGATGGCCAACGCCGCCGGGCACGAGTCGTACTACAGCTCGCTCAGCGCCAACGCCAAGACGGCCGGCTTCGACGTCACGATCGGAAACCCGGGCGCTGACACCGCCCCCAGCTACGTCGGTTCGGTGGACGTGATTCTCATCTACGAGAACGCCGGCGTCCCGCCGGTGACCGAGGTGGCCGGCTGGCACGCCGCGCACGACCGCAGCAACTTCGGCGTGATTCCCTACGGCGTCTCGTCGCTGGACACGGCGTTCGTCGCCGCGGCCCGCCCGACCGTCGGGTACGTCTACCTGCAGAACGCGGCCATGCCCCACCCCTGGAGCAGCGTCCCGCCGTACCTGTCCGACCTGCTCGGCGCGCTGCAGTAGCGCCGCGGTCCGCTCCCCCGGGCGCGCGGGGGTGTTGCTATGCTCTCTCCGTGAGTGCGGCGATGCTCCTGGCGCTCTGGGCGGCGGCGCTCGTGCCGGCCTCCGCGAGCGAATGGAACGCCCAGCGCGTTCCGTCGCCGGGGCCGGCGCAGGCGATCGGCGGCACCAGCGCCGGCTGCCTGCAGGGGGCGGCCACCTTGCCCGTCAGCGGGCCCGGCTACGAGGTGCTGCACCTCGAACGGAACCGTCGCTACGGGCACCCCGAGCTGATCGCGTTCGTGCGCCGCCTGGGGAAGGCGGCCAAGGCCCGGCGGCTGGGCCTGGTCGTCGTCGGCGACCTCTCGCAGCCGCGCGGCGGACCGACGCCCAGCGGCCACCGCAGCCACCAGACGGGGCTGGACGTCGACGTCGGCTACACGGCGCCGGCCGGTCTTCGGGCCGGACACATCCCCGCCGCCACGCGCGAGCACACGGCGCCGCCGGCGGTCATCGACCTGCAGACGCACGCGCCCACGGCGGCCTGGAGTCCCAGGAGCGTGAAGCTTCTGGCGGCCGCGGCCTCCGATCCGGCCGTCGACCGCATCTTCGTCAACCCGGGCATCAAGCGGATGCTGTGCGAGGGCCCGGAACGCAAGGCGCCCTGGATGCAGCGGATCCGGCCCTGGTGGGGGCACCACGACCACTTTCACGTGCGGCTCAAGTGCCCCGAGGGGAACCTGGCCTGCGTGCCGCAGGAACCGCCGCCGGACGACGGCTGCGGCCCGTCGCTGGCCTGGTGGTTCGGGGGCGACGCGCAGAGCACGCAAGACCGCCGGCGCCAGGAGGGCGAGCGGTCGGGACCCAAGGTCCCGGAGGCCTGCCGGGCCCTGCTGGCGCCGCCGCCCAAGGTGGCCGCCGGCGACCACCCGCCGCGGGCGTCGCGTTGACGGACAAAGTCTGGTAAATCCGGGCCATGAGCACCGGGAAGAAGCTGTTCGTCGAGGAGCTGGACACCGCTGGCAAGCGCGTCATCGTGCGCGTGGACTTCAACGTGCCGCTGAAGGACGGCAAGGTCGAGAGCGACAAGCGCATC
>CAZPUH010000377.1:0-2423 GCA_964589215.1 uncultured Myxococcales bacterium
GTTCCTCTGCTTCGGGATCGCCGCCCTGGCGATGGACCTCATCTGGGGGTACGCCGGCATCCTCAGCCTGGGGCACGGCCTCTTCTTCGCGCTGGGCGGCTACGCGATGGGGATGTACCTGATGCGGTCGATCGCCGGCGAGGGCGTCTACCGCAGCCAGCTGCCCGACTTCATGGTGTTCCTCGACTGGCACACGCTGCCCTGGTACTGGCACGGGTTCCAGAGCTTCCCGTTCGCCGCCATCATGGCGGTGGTGGCGCCCGGGCTGTTGGCGCTGGTGTTCGGCTGGTTCGCGTTTCGCTCGCGCATCCGCGGCGTGTACTTCTCGATCGTCACGCAGGCGCTGACCTACGCGGCCACCCTGCTCTTCTTCCAGAACGCCACCGGATTCGGCGGCAACAACGGCCTCACCGACTTCAAGCGCATCCTGGGCTGGCCGCTGCACGCCGCCGAGACGCGGCGCCTGCTGTACGTGGCCTCGGTCGTCGCGCTCTGCCTGACCTACCTGATCTGCCGGTTCGTCGTGACCAGCCGCCTGGGGCGCGTGCTGACCGCCGTGCGCGACGCGGAGCTGAAGACCCGCTTCTGCGGCTACGACTCGACCAAGTACAAGCTGTTCGTCTGGACGCTGTCCGCCATGCTGTGCGGACTGGCCGGCGCGCTGTACGTGCCGCAGGTCGGAATCATCAACCCCAGCGAGATGCAGCCGTCCAACTCGATCGAGATGGCGATCTGGGTGGCGGTCGGCGGACGCGGCACGCTGGGCGGCGCGCTGCTGGGCGCCTGGCTGGTCAACGGCGGCAAGAGCTGGCTGACGGCGGCGTTCCCCTCGGCCTGGCTCTACGTCTTCGGGGCGCTGTTCGTGGGCGTGACGCTGTTCCTGCCCCGCGGGCTGGTCGGCCTGGTGCCGCGCCTGACGGCGCTCTTGCCCAAGCGAGCCGCGCCTGCTCCGGCCGGCGCGCCTGAGCCCTTGGCCGCAGCGTCGCCCGCGCCCGCGCCGGAGACGCACACGTGAGCCTCACGGTCATGAGCGACATGCCCACGAAAAGCCAGGTCGACGGCGTTGCCGACACCGGCCCTGAAGCGCGCCCCACCCCGATCCACTCGTCGCCGGTCCCGGAGGCGGCGCGGCGCCCGCTGTCGTTGTGGGTCGAGAACCTCTCGGTCAGCTTCGACGGCTTCAAGGCGCTGAACGACGTCACGCTGATGCTGGAGAAGGGCGAGCTCCGCTGCCTGATCGGTCCGAACGGCGCCGGCAAGACCACGCTGATGGACTGCATCACGGGCAAGACCCGCCCGACCAGCGGCTCGGTCTTCCTCGAGAGCCGCCTCAACGAGCTGACGCGCCTGTCGGAGGTGGAGATCGCCGGCCTGGGCATCGGCCGCAAGTTCCAGCGCCCGACGGTCTTCCAGGGGCACACCGTCTTCGAGAACTGCGAGCTGGCGCTGAAGGGGAACAAGGGGGTGTTCCGCACGCTGTTCGCCCGGCTCACCGCCGAGCAGAAGGACCGCATCGGCGAGATCCTGAAGCTGATCGGCCTCCAGGATCACGCCGAGCGGCCGGCCGGCCTGCTGGCGCACGGCCAGAAGCAGTGGCTGGAGATCGGCATGCTGCTGGCGCAGGACCCGCAGGTGCTGCTCATCGACGAGCCGGTGGCGGGCATGACCCACGCCGAGGCCGAGCGCACCGCCGAGCTGCTGACCAGCCTGGCCGGGCAGCGGACCATCGTCGTCGTCGAGCACGACATGGAGTTCGTGCGAAGCATCGCCCGCAACGTGACGGTGCTGCACGAGGGGCGCGTGCTGGCCGAAGGGCCGATGGCGCAGGTCCAGAAGGACCCGCGCGTCATCGAGGTCTACCTGGGCGAATGACCATGCTGGCCACCGACAAGATCAATCAGTTCTACGGCGGCAGCCACACGCTGTGGGACATCGACCTCGACATCCCCAAGGGGGGGTGCGTCTGCCTGATGGGGCGCAACGGGGTCGGCAAGACGACCTTGTTGAAGGTGATCATGGGCCTTCTGCCGTCGAGCTCGGGCAAGGTGACGTTCGACGGCGTCGACCTGACGGGCGCTCCGCCCGAGGCGCGCGCGCGGGCGGGCATCGGCTACGTGCCGCAGGGGCGCGAGGTCTTCCCGACGCTGACGGTCGAAGAGAACCTGCGCATCGGCGCCATGGGCCGCCGCACGGGCAGCGGCATCCCGGACCGGGTCTTCAAGCTCTTCCCGGTGCTGAAGGACATGCTGCGCCGCCGCGGCGGCGACCTGTCGGGCGGGCAACAGCAGCAGCTGGCCATGGGGCGCGCGCTGGCGCTGGAGCCGAAACTGCTGATCCTGGACGAGCCCGGCGAGGGCATCCAGCCCAACGTCGTCCACGAGATCGGCAACGTGATCATGCAGCTCAACGAAGAGGGCGTGACC
>CAZPUH010000378.1:0-7346 GCA_964589215.1 uncultured Myxococcales bacterium
CGTTTGTTACGGATAGGACAAGAACTTCCGCGTGCGGATGTTGCGGGGGGTCGTCTCGCCGGGCGGCGGGCTGTCCTGCTCGACGACGTAAGCGTCGAAACGCAGGATGCGGTCCTCGGCCCTCCCCGTGCGCTCCGGATAGCGCAGCATCCACTCGATGAAGGCCTGGTTGTACGCCCCCTGCTCGGGCAGCCGCTGGGAGTAATTGAAGAAGAACGAGTTGTTGTCAAGGCGGGGCGGGATGCCCGCCAGCCCCGGGCGGGGATACCGGCTGGACGTCTCGCTGTAGGGGTCGACGTGCCGCCCGTCGGCCGTCGTCGCGTCGACGACGATCGTCATGTCCGACATCGGCGCGTCGGAGGCGAACATCGACCAGGCCTGAATGAGCCGGGGGTAGGCGACCAGCCGCTTGACCCACCCGGGCTCGTCGAAGCGCAGCGGCTTCGGGACCGCCTGGTTGATGAACAGCGTCTCGTTGACGAGCACGATCAGCATCGCGAGCACCGTGCCTTCGCGCAGGATCCAGGCGACCCGGCCCAGCCAGGCGCGCACGGGGGTGCGGGATTCGGCCGAGATCTCCGGGACGTACACCGGTTCGCCTGCTTCCCCGCCGTTCGGGGCATCCGCGCCGTCGCCGCCCGCCGCCGGGGCGGCGACCGCCGGCCGGCGGGCCGGGATCGCGCAGGCGGCCAGCCCCAGCCAGACCGAGATCGTGCGACGCCGGCGCGAGAAGGCGTCGTAGACGAGGTTGGCCACCTGGCGCACCCCCGGGATGCGCAGCGGCGCCGACCAGAGCACCCCCAGCGGAAGCGCGCGCAGGACCAGGGCCACGCCGTCGGCCCGCGTCGCCGCGCGGCCGGTCGCCTGGTCCACCGCCACGACGGTCCGCTGCAGCAGCGCGGGTGACAGGTCCAGCCCGGCGGGCAGATCCGCCGGCAGCTCGGCGCTGGAGACCCAGCGGATCCGCTGGAACAGGTCCATGCGCGCCACGACCCGCGCCAGCTGGAAGCACACGCCGCAGTCGGCGTCGAAGATGGCCGTCACCCGGCGCTGACTGCGGCGAGCGAGCCGCCCGAACAGCTCCCACTCCGCCGACGTCAGCAGGAACGGCGTGTACCCGATCATCGCCCACGAGAAGATCCCCAGGTTGATGAACAGCTGGAAGCTGGTGTGCAGGCCGATGATGGCCAGCACCGCGATCCGCCGCGTCCAGATCCGCTTCCAGGGCGACAGGATCAACCAGGGCAGCGAGGCCTCGGTCGCCAGCGCCGCGTACGACATCACGCGCGACAGCGCCGGCGTCATGTGCGGCCGCATCCAGACCCCGAACCAGGTCACCATCCGGTTCTGGTAGAGGACGTAGTGGACGGCGGAGCCGTGCAGCCAGGTCGGGCCGCCCTTGTGAATCGCGTTGAAGAAGTAGGCGTTCGCCAGCTGCAGCAGGATCGTGAACGCCGCCAGCGACACGATCCGGTTGGGATCGCCGCCGGCGGGCGGATCCACCGGCCCCGGGAACGGACCCGCCAGCTGCGCCGCCGTCGTCTCCCGGCGGCGGCGCAGGCTGGCGCGCAGCGAATCGACGGAGAACCGCCGGCCGAGCGGCAGGAACGACGACCACAGCATCAGCTCGCCCAGCGTCCAGTCGCCGCCGTTCTCGACCAGCGTCGTGCGCCCGTGCAGGCTCAGCACGCAGACCAGCGCGGCGAAGCGCATGAGGCGCGTGCGCCAGCCGACCAGCAGCGCCAGGTAGACCAGGCCGCAGATCACGAACCCCAGCGCCGCCTCCTCGGTGCGCGAGGCCATGAAGAAGAACGAGAACATCCACTGCGTCGGGGGCCGCCAGAGCAGCGTGTGGTTCGGCAGCAGCCCCTCGTTCGTGTAGAAGAGCCGCAGCACCGACACGCGCCGGAACAGGTCGATCAACAGCACGATGGAGACGACGACGCGCCCGAGGGCGGCGCTGCGCGCGTCCATCGTCAGGTACGACTCGGCGAACTTGCGCCGCAGCGCCGCGAAATCCAGGGCGCGCTTCATGGCCAGCGGAGAAACGGGCGTTTGTTGGGGGTGGACGGCGCCGCCTCGCCCGGCCGCGGGCTGCCGTGATGGACGACGTAGCCGCGGAACCCGACGATCTCGTCACCCGGGTGGCCCGTCCGATCCGGGTAGTGCAGCATCCATTCGATCAGCGCCTGGTGGTACACGCCCGTGTCGGGGATCTTCAGCGCGTAGTCGAAGACCAGCGACGCGTACCCCAGGCGGACCGGCACGTCGTCCGTCGGCACCGCCGCCACGCGCCCGAAGGCCTCGTTGAACGGGTCGACGTGGCGCCCGTCGCGCGTGACGGCGTCGAAGACCACCGTCTGCTCCTCCAGCGGGGCGTCCGGCGCGAACAGCCCCCAGTTCTGCCGGAGATTGGCGTACATCGTCGCCGCCTCCATCCACTCCGGACGGTGCTGCAGCTGCAGCGCCTTCGGAAGCAGGAGCGGGTTGGTCGCCAGCACCTCGGCCCCGAAGACCAGGACCACCAGCGCGGCCCCCAGCTCGCGCGCGACGGGGGCCTTCTGCGCGAACCACGCGCGCAGGGGCGTGGGCGCCGGCGCCGCCGCCTTCGCCGCAGGCGCCGCGCGCGAGCCGGCGGGCGGCACCCCGCACGCCGCCAGCCCGAAGAAGGACGAGATCGCCGTCCGGTTGCGCGCGAAGGCGTCGTAGCCCCGATTCGCTAGCGCCCGGATGCCCGGCAGACGCATGGGCCACGACCAGAGCCGGCCCAGCGGCAGCGCGGCGAAGATCTGGGCGAACCCGTCGGCGCGGGTCCAGCGCCGGCCCTCGACGGGGTCGAACACCAGGATCGTGCGCTCGAGCAGCGAAGCGTCGACCCCGGCCGGCAGCGCCGCGGCGCGCGCGCTGGCGATCCAGGTGAGGCGCCGGTGGACGTCCATGCGCGCGAGCACCCTCACGACGGCCCAGCAGACGCCGCAGTCCGCGTCGTAGATGACCGTCCGCGCCCGCCCCTTGCGCGGCACCAGCCGCGCGAACAGCCGCCACTGCGCCCCCGTCAGCAAGAACGGCAGGAGCGCGATCATCGCCGGCGAGAAGATGCCCAGGTTCACCAGCAGCGCGATCCCGACGTGAAGCCCCGCCAGCAGCAGCGCCGCGGCGAACCGCGTCCAGCGCCAGAACAGCGGCGTCAGGATCAGGATCGGCGCCAGCCCCTCGATGACCAGCGTCGCGCCGGTCAGGAACCGGGTCACCCCGAACGGCGCGTGCGATCGAAGCTGCAGCCCCAGCCAGGTGACGATCCGGTCCTGCCACAGCACGTAGTGCACGGCCGTCCCGTCGCGCCAGGTGGCGCCCGACTTGTAGGCGTAGTTGAACCCGTAGATGACCGCGATCTGCAGCAGCAGCCCCAGCACCGCCAGCGACGTGGTCTCGCGCGCGTCGGGCGGCGGCGGTCCGGCGGCCAGGTCCTCGGGCGTCTCGCCCGGGCGCGCCCGCAGGCTGGCCCGCAGGGCGTCGACGGAGAAGCGCCGCCCGAGCGGCAGGAACAGCGTCCAGATCAGCAGCTCCGCCAGGACGACCGTGCCCCAGTTCTCGGCGTACAGGGTCCGCTCGTGCAGGCTGACGGTCAGCGCCAGCGACAGAACCTGGAAGAGGCGCGTCCGGTAGCCGACGGTGAAGCACAGGAAGCAGACGAACGCGATGAGGAACCAGAGCGCCGACTCCTCGGGCAGCGACGCCATGAAGAGGAACGAGAACAGCCGCGGCGCCACGGGCCGCCACAGCACGGTGTGGTTGGGCAAGAGGCCCAGGTTGCTGTAGAAGTCGCGAATCAGCGGCACCCGCCGCAGCAGGTCGATCAGCAGCACCACGCCGAGGACGATCCGCCCCAGGCCCAGGCTGCGGTTGTCGAGCCGCAGGTAGGCGGCCCGCAAGCGATCAAACAGGGCCCCTGGAAGGGTTCCTTCAACCGCCCGCGACGACTGCGCCGGGCGAAACCCAGCTCCGTCAACGCGATCGACCACCGGTTACCTCGCCGCGCGACGCCGGCCCGCCAGATCGACGCCGATGCGTCCCAGCTCCAGCAGCGTCCGCCCCATGGCGACGGCCGTCAGCTTGGACCCCTTGATGTCGTGCCAGGTGTCGAGAGGCACCTCGACGATCGCGCTCAGCGGCAGCGGCGCCACGCCCCCGCCGCCCGCCAGCATCCGCCCCAGAAGCTCGATGTCGAACGCCCAGCGCGAGATGAACGGCTGCGACAGCGCGGCGGCCAGCGCCGGGGTCCCCCGGAACAGCTTGGCCCCGCACTGCGTGTCGTAGATGCGCGCCTGCAGGATCAGCGAGGCCAGGCTGGCGAAGACACGGCCCAGGTAGTGGCGCACCGCGCTCCGCTCGATGTCCCTCCCCAGCAGCGCGACCCGGGACCCCATGGCCACCTCCACCCCCGGGCGGTCCAGCGCCTCCGCGATCCGCTTGAGCTCGCGGGGGGGGGTCGACAGGTCCGCGTCCAGATAGCCGACCGTGACCGCCCCGGCGTCCAGCGCGTCCCGCATGCCGCGCCGCACGGCCTCGGCCTTGCCGCCGTTCGGCTGCAGCGACAGGACACGGACCCGATCCGGCCGAGCCGCGGCAATCTCCGCCAGGCGTCCGGCCGTGTCATCGGTGGAGCCGTCGTTCACGAACAGAATGTTCGCACCGGCCCCCTCGCCGGCAAACTCCAGCAGGGGGGCGGCGTCCAGGCGCTGGGCCTCGTTGTAACAAGGCACCACGACGGTCAGGCGAGGCACGGCCGGTTCCATAAGCGAGGGGGTCATCTTAGACCAGATTCTCGGCTACACTGCGCGGCCGAAATGTCGGTTCCGACCTTCGACCCGTTCGGCCGCCCCTCGGCAGATTCCGGCGCGGCCCCAGCGGACGCCGGCGTTCCCCCGGCGGACGCCGGCGTCCAATCGACGGGTGCAAGCGCCCCGGCGGAGACCGGCGCCGTCCCGCCGGATCCCGTGCCGGGGCAAAATGCGGATGAACCGGCCGCCGCGGCCGCGGACGAAGGCGCGGGCCCTCCCCCGCAGATCGCGCCGCCGTCGGTGCCGCCCGCGGAGTTGCCCCCACTGACGCGGGCCGTTCGCGCGCTCGGCTTTCTGACCGCGGAGGGCGCGTCGCTGGGTCTGGCCGGCTGGTTCGTGCGCGTGCAGGACCGCCTGCTGCCGTACGTGACGAACAACGCGCTGCCGCCGCGTGCCCGCAAGTTCGTCATCGGCGACATCGCGGCGGGCGCGCTGCTGCTGCCGCTCATCGGCCTCGTCGCGATCCTCTGGAAGCGGCTGGGCGGGCTCGCCGCGGTCGAACGGGTCGCGCGCCGGCTGGCGCCGCTGTCGCTGATCGGCTTCGTGCCGCTCTTCTTCAACTGGGAGCTCTGGTACCAGGGGCGCGAGCTGACGTTCCTGGGGCTGGTCTCCGTCTTTCTGCTGGGCCTGCAGGGGCTGTGGCGCGTGTCGCTGGAAGCGGGGCCCATCCTGCCGCCGCGGGTCCGCGCGCGCGTCGTGGCGCCGGTGTCGCGCGGGCTGGCGCGCCTGGCCGCCGTCCGCTGGCTGCCGTTCGCGATCGTCGTCCTCGGGTGGGTCGGCTACACGATCTACTTCTCGGTCATCACGCTGCAGCACCACTACCGGCTGGAGACGATGGGCTGGGACCTGGGGATCGAGAACAACCTGGTCTGGAACGCCGCCCACTTCAACCGGCCGCTGTTCAAGACCTCGATCATCGGCGGGCCGGAGTCGACGCACCTCGGGTTTCACGAGACGTACATCTCGTACCTGATGGGGATCTTCTACCGGCTGGCGCCCCGGCCGCAGACGCTGCTGGTGTACCAGGCGGCCGTGATCGGCGGCGCGGCGCTGCCCCTCTACGCGTTCGCGCGGCGGCACGTGGGCGACTGGACGGCATGCCTGCTCTCGCTGCTGCTGCTGATGTACGCGCCGCTGCAGGGGTCGAACCTGTACGACTTCCACTACCTGCCGTTCGCGCCGTTCTTCCTGTGGTGGTGCCTGTGGGCGCTCGAATCGCGCCGCGACGTGATGGCCACCGTCGCCGTCATCCTGACGCTGGCCAACCGCGAGGACATGTCGGCCCTGCTGCTGGTCGTGGGCCTCTACCTGGTGCTGACCGGCGAGCGGCCGCGCGCCGGCCTGCTGGTGGCCGCCGTCAGCGCCGTCTACTTCGTGGTCGTGAAGATGATCCTGATGCCCCACTTCCTGAACGGGTATCCGGCGTACATCAACCAGTACGAGGGGCTGCTTCCGGAGGGTGACAACGGGTTCGGCGGCGTCCTGAAGACGGTGTTCGCGAACCCGGCCTTCACGATGACCAACCTGCTCGAGCGCGACAAGCTGATCTACCTGCTGGAGATCATCACGCCGCTGGCGTTCTTCCCGTGGCGCCGCCCCATCGCTCTGCTGTGCGTCGTGCCGGGCTTCATCTTCACGATGCTGGCGACGCACTACCCGCCGCTCATCCAGATCTCGTTCCAGTACACGGCGTACTGGACGTCCTTCCTCTTCATCGCGATCGTCGCCAACCTGGCCTGGCTGCGGCGGAACGAAGCGGCCGGCGTGGTCGGCGCGACGCGCAGCCGGCGCGCGTGGCTGGTCGTCATGACGGCGGGCGTGCTCATCACGTCCTACCAGTTCGGCATCGTCATGCAGCGGCACACGGCCTGGGGCGGCTTCTCCCCGTTCCGGGTAGGCGTCACGCCGGCGGATCGCACGCGGCACGACGACCTCTACTCGTTGATCGCGAAGATTCCGCAGGACGCTTCGGTCGCCGCGTCGGAGAGCATCGTCGCCCACATCTCCAGCCGCAAGAACGCCTACTCGTTGCGCGTCGCGTTCAACGACGCCGACTACGTCCTGGCGCGGATGCCGTCCGGCGGCGAGGACCGCGGCCACCTGCTGGACGCGCTGCGGACGCGCCACTACGGCGTGCTGGCGCAGAAGGGCGAGTTCGTGTTGTTCAAGCGCGGGCTGCCGCCCGACACTGCACAAGTGTTCATTCGGCAGCTGGGCGGATGAGCGGATTTCCTGTAAGCTAGGAGCCATCGCCATGGCTTCATCCACGGCAACCCCGAGCTACGGGCCGGGTCACCGCGCGCTCGAAATCTCGAGCATCGGGTTCGTCTTTCTGTCCCTGGGTCTGCTGGCGGTGCGCATCGGCCGGGTCTACTGGGACAGCCACAACCTGTGGGGGCTGGGGACGGCGGCTCTGACCGGCTACCTGCTGGCGGACTTCATCTCGGGGTTCGTCCACTGGGCCGGCGACACCATCGGCGACGCCGAGACGCCCATCTTCGGGCC
>CAZPUH010000379.1:0-7379 GCA_964589215.1 uncultured Myxococcales bacterium
CGGGCGCGGCGGTTCGGCCGGCGCGGGCTCCGGCAACGCCGGCGCGACGGGCACCGGCGGCGGCGCCGTGGGCGGCTCCAGCGGCGTGACCGTGCAGCTGGATCAGAAACGGCAAACGATCGAAGGGTTCGGTCTCAACACCGCGCTCGGCGGCGGCAGCTTCAACTGGGACAATCTGTTCGGGACCAGCGGCGCCGACGCGATCGGCCTCTCGATCGTCCGCGTCGGAATGAACTCCGACGGCAGCCTGTCGGGTGACGTCTCGGGCGCGAAGAGCCACAACACGAAGATCATCGGCTCGGTCTGGACCGCGCCCGCCTCGTGGAAGGACAACAACAACGAGAGCAAGGGCGGGCACCTGATGCAGAGCCACTACGACGACTTCGCGACGCGCATCGCCACGTTCGCCAAGAACCAGGGCCTGTACGCGATGTCGGCTGCCAACGAGCCGGACTTCGCGTCGTGCGGCTCGACGATCGGCCCGCCCTGCAACGGCGACTACGTCACCATGGTCTACACGGCCAACGAGATGGTGAGCTTCGTCAAGGTCCTGGGCCCCAAGCTGAAGGCCAACGGCGTGAAGCTGATGGCGCCCGAGCCGTCGGAGTGGATCCACCTGTGGAGCAACACGTCGGCCACCGGGTCGACCATCGCCAGCCACCCGAACAGCTCTGACCCGCTGGGCTGCGGCTGCTTCGGGAACAGCCCCACCACGACCGGCTGCGCGGCCAAGTGCGCGACCGGCGAGGGCTACGACTACGGCCACTTCCTGGCGAAGGACCCCACGGCGTGGGCGGCCGTCGACATCATCGCGACGCACGAGTACGACACGCAGAAGGCGGAGCCGTGGCCGGCGGACGTCGACGGCGGCAAGCGCAGCAAGGAGGTCTGGGAGACCGAGGTCTCCGGCGTCATGTACTGGCCCGAGCAGGGTCCGTCCAGCGACATCAACAACGGGATCGTCGTCGCGGGCTGGATCCACTCCGCGCTGGTGGTCGGCGAGGCGTCCGCCTGGCTCTACTGGTGGTACAAGCCGACCGGCAACGACAACGAAGGCATCGTTTTGTCGAGCGGCGGCATCACCAAGCGCTACTACACGATCGGCAACTTCAGCAAGTTCGTCCGCCCGAACTACGTGATGGTGGACGTCACCGGGAACACGAACGCGAACGTCCTGCTGTCGGCGTTCAGCGGCACCGACGCGACGGTGATCGTGGCGATCAACAAGAGCACGTCGTCGCTCACGATGCCGATCACCATCGCCGGGGGGACGGTGGCGCCGGCGTCTTGCACGCCGTACGTCACCTCGTCCAGCGACAACCTGAAGGCCGGAACGCCCGTGACCGTCACGGGCGGCGCCTTCACGGCGTCGCTGGGCGGCACGACCGTCACGACGTTCGTCTGCAAGTAGCCGGCGCCCGCCCCGCCCGCCTCCGGCAGCGCCCCTCACGAGGGGCTTTGCGTCGGGGGCGGACGCGCGGCAGGCTTGGGGAATCGCGACCGCCGACGACATCCTGACGGCGTTTCAGCCGGCCACGCGGCGCTGGTTCGAGGCGACCTTCGCGCGACCCACGCCGGTTCAGGTGGCGGGGTGGCGCGCCATCTCGCGGGGCGAGCACGCGCTGCTGCTGGCGCCCACCGGCAGCGGGAAGACGCTGGCGGCGTTCCTGTGGTGCCTCGACCGGCTGGCGCGGCCGGACGCCGGCCCACCGGCGGGCGTGCGGGCGCTGTACGTCTCGCCGCTGAAGGCGCTGGCGTACGACATCGAGCGCAACCTGCGCGCGCCGCTGGCGGGGATCGCGCGCGCGGCCGAGGCGCTGGGGCAGCCGTTCCGGGCGCCGCGCATCGCCGTGCGCACGGGGGACACGCCTGCCCGCGAGCGGCGCGAGATGCTGCGCGACCCGGCGGACATCCTGATCACGACGCCGGAGTCGCTGTACCTCATGCTGGGCTCGGCGGCGCGCGACACGCTGCGCGCCTGCGACACGGTGATCATCGACGAGATCCACGCGCTGGCGCCCACGAAGCGCGGCGCGCACCTGGCGCTCTCGCTGGAGCGGCTGGCCGCCATCACCGCCGGGGATCCGCAGCGGATCGGCCTTTCGGCGACGCAGCGGCCGCTGGACGAGATCGGGCGATTCCTGGGCGGCGACCGGCCGGTCGCGCTGATCGACACGTCCGAACCGCCGCGCCTGGAGCTGACGATCGAGGTCCCCGTCGAGCAGATGGAGGCGGTGCGCAGCGAGCGGGTCGTCGAGCACGAGGAGGGGCATCGCGGTGGCCCGACCGGGATCTGGGCGGCCATTCACCCGCGCCTGGTCGAGCTGATCCGCGCGCACCGCAGCACGATCGTGTTCGCGAACAGCCGGCGGCTGTGCGAGCGGCTGGCCCAGGGGATCAACGAGCTGGCGGGCGAGGGGCTGGTGCGCGCCCACCACGGCAGCGTCGCGCGCGCGCAGCGCGAGGAGATCGAGGAGATGCTGAAGGCCGGCCAGCTGCGCGGCCTGGTCGCGACCAGCTCGCTGGAGCTGGGCATCGACATGGCGGCCGTCGACCTGGTCGTGCAGATCGAGTCGCCGGGCAGCGTGGCGCGCGGCCTGCAGCGCATCGGGCGCGCCGGGCACCAGGTCGGCGCCCGCAGCATCGGGCGCATCTTCCCCAAGCACCGCGCCGACCTGCTGGAGGCGGCGGTCGTCGCGCGCCGGATGACGGAGGGGGCCGTCGAGCCGACGCGGGTGCCGCGCAGCCCGCTGGACGTGCTGGCCCAGCAGATCGTGGCCATCGTGGCCAGCGTCCCCGAGGGCGGCGTCGAACGGACCGAGCGCGCGCAGGACGACCGCGCCGCGGGCCTGCGCGTCGCAGCGCTGGAGGCGATGGTCAAGCGCGCCTACCCCTACGCGGCGCTCTCGCGCGACGTGCTGGCGGCGACGCTGGACATGCTGGCCGGGCGCTATCCGTCCGACGAGTTCGCCGACCTGCGGCCGCGGTTGACCTGGGACCGCGCCACCGATCGCCTGACGCCCCGGCGCGACGCCCGGCTGGTCTCGATCCTCAGCGGCGGCACCATCGCGGACCGCGGGCTCTACGCCGTGCACCTGGGGCCGAACGGACCCCGCATCGGCGAGCTGGACGAGGAGATGGTGTACGAGTCACGCGTCGGCGAGACGTTCCTGCTGGGCGCGACGACCTGGCGCATCGCGGAGATCACGCGCGACCGGGTGATCGTCACGCCGGCGCCGGGGGAGCCCGGCAAGATGCCGTTCTGGCGCGGCGAGGGGCCGGGCCGCCCGCTGGAGCTGGGGCGGGCGCTGGGCGCGTTCGTGCGAGAGCTGGGCGACAAGAGCCAGCGCGCCGCCGAGAGCTGGCTGGCGAAAGAGGCGCCGCTGGAGAAGCGCGCCGCGCGCAACCTGTGGCGCTACGTCGCCGACCAGCGCGAGGCCACCGGCACGCTGCCGACGGATCGCGACATCACGATCGAGCGCTTCCGCGACGAGCTGGGCGACTTCCGCGTGTGCATCCTGTCGCCGTTCGGCGCGCGCGTGCACGCCCCCTGGGCGCTGGCGCTGGAGGCGCGCCTGGGGACCGCCGCCGGGTTCGAGGTGCAGACGATCTGGAGCGACGACGGCATCGTGCTGCGCTTCGCGGGGCTGGACGACCCGCCCGAGCTGGCGACCCTGGTGCCCGAGCCCGAGGAGATCGAGGAGCTGGTGCTGGGCCAGCTGACGCACTCGGCGCTGTTCGCGACGCACTTTCGCGAGAACGCGGCCCGCGCGCTGCTGCTGCCGCGGCGGCGGGCGAACGCGCGCACGCCGCTGTGGGCGCAGCGGCTGAAGGCGCAGAACCTGATGGCGGCGGCGCTGCGCTACCCCAGCTTCCCCATCGTGCTGGAGACGGTCCGCGAGTGCTTGCAAGACGTGTTCGACCTGCCGGCGCTGAAGGGGCTGCTGGAGTCGATCCGCCAGCGCGAGGTGCGCGTCGTCGAGGTGGAGACGGGCTCGGCCTCGCCGTTCGCGCGCTCGCTGGCGTTCGCCTACGTCGCCGCGTACATGTACGAAGGCGACGCGCCGCTGGCCGAGCGGCGGGCGCAGGCGCTGACGCTGGATCGCCAGCTGCTGCGCGAGCTGCTGGGGCAAGAAGAGCTGGCCGCGCTGCTGGACCCGGCGGCGCTGGACGACGTCGAAGCCGAGCTGCAGGCGATCGATCCCGAGCGGCAGGTTCGCCACCGGGATGCCGCCCACGATCTGCTCCGGCGGATCGGCGACCTCACGGAGGCCGAGCTGGCGGCGCGCACCGAACCGGCGGCCGCGTCCGAGGTCGGCGGCTGGCTGCGCGCGCTGGCCGAGACCCATCAGACGGCGCGCGTCCGCATCGCCGGCGAGGACCGCTGGATCGCCGCGGAGGACATTGCGCGCTACCGCGATGCGCTGGGCGTGCAGCCGCCCACGGGCACCCCGCTGGCGCTGCTGGGGCCGGCGGAGAAGCCGCTGGAAGGGCTCGTGGCGCGCTGGGCCCGTACGCACGCGCCGTTCACGACCGAGCGGCTCGCGGCGCGCTTCGGCCTGGCCCGCGGCCAGCTGGAGCCGATCCTGGACGCGCTGGCGCAGGCCGGACGCCTCGTGCAGGGGCAGTTCCGGACCGGCGGCGCGCCGGAGTGGTGCGACGCCGAGGTCATGCGCATCATCCGGCGCCGCACGCTGGCCCGGCTGCGGTCCGAGGTGGCGCCCGTCGAGGCCGACGTGCTGGCGCGCTTCCTGCCGCGCTGGCACGGCGTGGGCCTGGCGCGCGGCGGGACGGCCCGGCTGCGTGAGGTCATCGAGCAGCTGGAGGGCGCGTACCTGCCCTTCTCCGACCTCGAACGCGCGATCCTGCCGGCGCGCGTGCGCGACTTCTCGCCGGCCATGCTGGACGAGCTGGGGGCGCTGGGAGAGATCGTCTGGGTCGGCGGCGGCGCGCTGGGCGGCGACGACGGGCGCGTGGCGCTGTTCCGGCGCGACCGGGCCCGCACACTGCTGGAGCCGCGGGTGGTGCCAGAGACGCTGGCCGAGCGGCCGCGCGCGCTGCTGGCGGCGCTGGAGGCGCAGGGGGCCAGCTTCTTCGCGCAGCTCGCGGCGGCGCTGCCCAACGCGACCACGCGCGACGTCGTCGACGCGCTCTGGGATCTGGTGTGGGCGGGGCTGGTCACCAACGACACCTTCCAGCCGCTGCGCGCGCTGACGGCGCCGCGCCGCATGCGCAACACGACGCACAACCTGATCGCGCAGGCGGCCGGGCGCTGGTCGCTGGTGGCCGCGCTGGTGCGGCCCCAGCCGGCGCCGACGGAGATCGCGCACGCGCGCGCGCTGGCCCTGCTGGAACGGTACGGCGTGGTCAGCCGCGAGGCGGTGTTGCTGGAAGGCGTGCCGGGGGGCTTCGCGTCGCTGGCGCCGGTGTTCCGCGCGCTGGAAGACGCCGGCAAGATCCGCCGCGGCCACTTCGTCGAAGGGCTGAGCGGCGCGCAGTTCGCCCACGCCGGGGCCGTCGATCGGCTGCGGGCCGCGCGCGACGGCGAGGACGTCATCGTGCTGGCCGCGGTCGATCCCGCCAATCCTTACGGCGCGCTGATCCCGTGGCCCGCCGACGGTGATTCGGCCGCGCCCCGCCGGGTGGCCGACGCGCGCGTCGTGCTGGTGCAGGGGGCACCCGTGCTGTACGTCGAGCGCGGGGGCCGGCGGCTGCGCGTCTTCACCGAGGACGACAAGGTGCTGCAGGCGGCGGTGGACGCCTTGCGCGGCAGCCTGGGCGTCGGCCGGCGGCGCCCGCTGCGCGTCGACACGGTGAACGGCGCGCCCGCGCTGAAGAGCGCTCTCGGCACGCCCCTGCGGCGGAGCGGGTTCCGCGTCGAACCCAACGCGCTGGTGCTGGACGCCGGGCCGTCGCGCGGGTCAGGGGACGAGGGTCGACCCCGGGGGGCGCAGGACTAGTTGTACGGGCGTCGCGCTCGGAAAGTCGAAGGGGACCTGAACGCACTGAACCGTCCCGGTTGCCGTGCACACCGAGAAGTAGCCGGCGTCGGGCTGCGTGACCTCGCCGGGCGTCGCGCAGAACACGGCCAGATACCTCCCGGGCGCCGCGTACTGCGGCTGCGAGCAGCTGGTGTGCGCGTCGCCGCAGGTGGAACTGGCCAGGTACGACCCGTCCCACGTGCTTGTGCCGCCCGAGTACACGACGCCCTGCGGAGCTGGGCAAAGACCGGCCTGCACCAGCGGGCAGAGCAGCGGCTGGCACGTCCTACAGTCGGTCGTGCCGCACAGCCCGCTCGACCACTGGACGGCGTGCCCGGCCGCGTCGGTGATCGACAGGTGCGTCGTCGTGCTCGCGCAAGACAGCTGGTCGCAAAACGCGAAGCCGGCCGGCGTCGACATCACGAACGTGACGGAGCCCGGTGAACCCGCCGTGCCGCCACCGCCGTGCCCCCCCGTCGCGGTCGCGCCGCCGGCGGAGCCGCCCGTCCCCGACGAATCATCCAGCTTGGAGGCGCCACAGGCGCCCGAAGCCACCGCGAGACCGCACGAAAGCAGCAACAGAGTGAGACGAGCGCCCATGCCGTGCCTGACCAGCAACCACCATGCCACAGCCGGACGCAGCCAAGGGCCCGAAGACATCGCAGCTTGGCTGGCCAGCGACCCTCCGGCGTCTCAGATTTCTGAACGCGTGAGCCTGCATGCCTGAGGGCGACAACATCCACCGTCACGCGACCGAGCTGCAGGGGCAGCTGGTCGGGCGGACGGTCAAGGCGCTGTGGGCCCGGGGCGTCGCCTACCCGCGCCTGGTCGGGCAGACGATCGCGCAGGTCGAAGCGCGCGGAAAACACCTGCTGATCGACGTCGGTCCGGCGCGCATCCACGTGCACCTGGGCATGCAGGGACGGCTGCGGGTCGGCCCGCCCGGCCCGCTGGCGCCGTCGATGGGCGCCCGCGCCAGCCTGGCCATCGTCACCGACGCGGCCAACGCGATCTGGTGGCGCGCCCCGCAGGTGGAGGTGCTACGCGCCGCCTTCGCGCACGCGCACCCAGTGCTGGCGGCGCTGGGACCCGACGTGCTGTCGCCCGGGTTCGCTCCGGCCGACGCCGTCGCGCGCGCGCGCCAGCGGCCCGGCGACACGCCGCTGGGGCCGCTGCTGCTGGACCAGCGCGTGGCCTCCGGCATCGGCAACGTCTACAAGAGCGAGGTGCTGTTCCTCGAGCGGACGGATCCGTTCGCGACGGTGGCGGCCGTCGACGACGCCACGCTGACCCGGCTCTACGCGCGCGCGCAGCAGCTCATGCGCCAGAACCTGGGCCCCTGGCGCCGCACCACCACGCGCGACATGTCGCGCGGCGGCCCCACCCCGCGCGGCGAGG
>CAZPUH010000380.1:0-18482 GCA_964589215.1 uncultured Myxococcales bacterium
CCACAACCTGCGCGCCGACCCGCGCGCCGGCCTGTTCGTGGGCGACCGATCGGCCGCCGCCGATCCGCAGGCGGGTGCCCGCATCTCCCTCATCGGGCGCGTCGTTCCCCTGCCCTCCGACGCCGAGCCGGACGGCAGCGCCCGCTACCTCGCGCGCTGGCCACAGGCGGCGCAGTATCTCGCGCTCAAGGACTTCGCGTTCTGGCGCTTCGAGATCGAAGAGGCCCGCCTCATCGCCGGCTTCGGCGAGATCCGCTGGCTCCCGTCCTCGGCGCTCATGACGGTTTAGCCCCGGTCTAGCCGAAGACGATGGTCCTGTTCCCTGAGACCAGCACGCGGCGTTCGAGGTGCAGGCGCACGGCCCGGGTCAGCACGCGCCGCTCCAGCTCGCCGCCTTTGCGGACCAGCTCATCGACGTCGTCGCGGTGGGTGACCCGCGCGACGTCCTGCTCGATGATGGGCCCCTGGTCGAGATCGCTGGTCACGTAGTGCGCGGTCGCGCCAATGACCTTGACCCCGCGCTGCTTGGCCTGGTGATACGGCTTGGCGCCCACGAACGCGGGCAAGAACGAGTGATGGATGTTGATGATGCGCGCCGGCCAGCGGGCGACGAATTCGGGCGACAGGATCTGCATGTAGCGCGCGAGCACGACCACATCGACGGTGCGCTCGTCCAGCAGCTGCTGCTGCCGCGCCTCGGCCGCGGCCTTGTCGCCGGCGGCGACCGGGACGTACTCGAACGGGACGCCGAAGTGCCCCGCCACCGGCCGCAGCGATTCGTGGTTCGACACGACCACCACCAGGTCGCCGCCGAGCTCGCCCAGCTGGTGGGCCAGCAGCAAATCGTACAGGCAGTGCGGCGCCTTGCTGGCGAAGACGGCCACGCGCGGCCGCACGTCCGAGTAGGTGAGCTCCCAGCCGAGGTCGAACCGTTCCGCCAGCTCGCGCAGCGCGCGCTCGATGTCGGTGCGCGCGAGGCGGAACGCCGCCAGGTCCCAGCGCAGCCGCATGAAGAAGAGCCCCGTCTCCACCTCGGCGTGCTGGTCGGCGTCCAGAATGTTGCCGCCGTTCTTGAAGACGAACTCCGACAGCGCAGCGACCAGACCGGTGCGGTCGCGGCAGCTGACCAGCAGCGTGGCGGTCGCCGGTCCGGCGGGCGCGGTCATGGCCACCAGGATGGCCCCGCGCCGGTCAGACTTCCAGCGCGTGGACGGCGGTGGTCTTGGCGCCGCCGGTCGTCAGCGACCAGAGCCCGGGCACCAGCCGGTGTCCGACGGCCGCCTCGGCCTCGGCCATCGTGGTCGCCTGGATGTGCGAGCGGGTCCCGCGATGCGCGGCCAGCGCGCCCGCCGACGGCGTCGTGATGCGCACGACGTCCCCGTGCGTCTCGGCCACTCCCCCGGACGGCAGATAGATGATGCGGATGTCCATCCCGTTCATCGAACCACGGGCGACCGGGAACGCCAAAAAACCGCGCGAACGCGATTTTTTGACAACGTCGCGCGGTTTCGCCCGCGCCCGCTACTTGCGGGCGCGGCGCGCGCGCACGGCGTCCGCCAGCTCGCGCAGGACCGGAACCGTCTCGGGCCAGGCCAGGCAGGCGTCGGTGATGCTCTGGCCGTAGGTCAGCGGCCGCCCCGGCGCGGGGTCCTGGCGCCCGCCCACGAGGTGGCTCTCGATCATCACCCCCGCCAGCGCGCGGCCGTCCTGGCGGACCTGCTCGGCCAGGTCGTGCGCCACCGCCGGCTGCCGCGTCGGGTCCTTGCGGCTGTTGCCGTGGCTGCAGTCGACCATCAGGCGCGGGCGCAGCTTGGCCTTCTCCAGCGCCGCCACGGCCCGGTTCACCGCGGCCACGTCGTAGTTGGGCGCGCCGTTGGCGCCGCGCAGGATCAGGTGGCAGTCCGGGTTGCCCCGGGTCGCGACGATCGCCGACAACCCCTGCTTCGTGACGGACAGGAAATGGTGCGGGTGGCTGGCCGCCTGGATGGCGTCGATCGCGATCTGCGTGTTGCCGTCGGTGCCGTTCTTGAACCCGACCGGCACGGACAGGCCCGACGCCAGCTCGCGGTGGACCTGGCTCTCCGTCGTGCGCGCGCCGATCGCGCCCCAGCTGACCAGGTCGGCGATGTACTGCGGCGTGATGGTGTCCAGGAACTCGCAGCCGGCGGGCAGGCCCATCTCGGCCAGGTCCAGCAGCAAGCCGCGCGCGATCGACAGCCCTTCGTTCACCTTGAACGTGCCGTCCAGGTAGGGGTCGTTGATGAGCCCCTTCCAGCCCACGGTCGTGCGCGGCTTCTCGAAGTACACGCGCATCACGACGAACAGCGCGTCCGACAGCTCGCTGGCGACGGCCTGCAGACCGCGCGCGTACTCGCGCGCCGCCGTGACGTCGTGGATGGAACAGGGGCCGACCACGACCAGCAGCCGGTCGTCCTCGCCGCGCAGGATGCGGGCGGACGCCTCGCGGCTCTCGGCCACGGTGGTCGACGCCCGCTCGCTGAGCGGGAGGTTCTCCATCAGGATCTCGGGCGGAATCAGGGGGCGGATGCGTTCGATGCGCAGATCGTCGGTGGGGCGGATCATGCTCGTCGGCGGAATTTAGCCTGTTTTTGCTCGCGTTGCGCGCGGACCTGCCGCGCGCCGGGTATAACATCGACGCGTGATGAGGCGCGGTCTGGACGGCTTTGCCGACGACGTGCGGGCCTGGCGCGCCGGGACGCCGGGCCGCGCGCCCGTTTACCACCGCCTGCTCGAGGAGGCGGTGGCCCTGTTCGACGCCCCGACCGGCGCCACCGAGCAAGCCGCCCGCGCCCGGGTCGAGGCGGCCTGGCGGGAACGCAAGCAGCCCAACCCGTACCACCGGCCGCTGCTCCTCATGGCCGCCCTGCGGGCCGAGGCGCTGCGGGCGGGGGCGCGCCACCCGCTGTTCGAGGCCATCGGGGCCGCCCAGCCCCGGCCCGACGCGGCCACCCGCGACCGGCTGGCGGCGGCGCTGGGCGACGCGCCGCCCCGCCTGTTCGCGGACCTGGCGACCCGCAGCGTGCAGACGAACGAGACGTCGCGCGCCGTCGTTTGGCTGTGGCCCGCGGCGCTCGCCGGCGCGGGCCGGCCGCTGGCTCTGTATGACCTGGGCTGCAGCGCGGGGTTGAACCTGGCCGGCGACCGGCTGCCGGCGGTCTGGACGGACGCGCGCGGAACCGCCCTTCCCGTCGCCGCTGGCGCGCGCATCGCCGTCCGCCAGGGCTTTGACGCCAGCCCGCTGGACGTGTCGCGCGACGCAGACCGGGCCTGGCTGGTCGCCTGCGTCTGGCCGGGCGAAACCGCTCGGCTGGACCGGCTGCAGGCCGCCATCGCCGCCTTTCGCGCGCTGGGGGGCGACCCCACGGCGCCGCCGCGGCTGGCCATGTCCGATCTCGGCGACGTGCCCGAGCGCCTGGAGGCGCTGGCGCAGGCGACGGCCGGACCGGCGCTGCACCTGGCGTATCAAACGGTCGTTCGCGACTACCTCACCGAGGCGACGCGCGCGCGTTACGTCGAGGGGATGCGCCGCTGGGTCGCGGGCGGCGACGCGAGGGCCCCGCGCCTCTGGATCGAGCTGGAAGCGCCGCTCGGCGCCAGCAGCATGGCCATCGAGGCCCATGTCGGAACCGGCGCCGGCGCTGGAAACTCCGGCGGCGTTCTCGACCTGACGCTGGCCTGGTGCGGCTTCCACCCGGACCGCGTCACGCCCGAGGCGGACGCGGTCCGCGCGTTCGCTGCCGCCACCGCGGCGCGATGAAGCCCGCGCCCGCCGGCGGCGTGGACCGCGGCGCCGGAGCTGCGGCGCGCGCAGCAACCGCCGGCGCCGGCTTGGCGGTGGCCGGCACGCTGGCGCTGGCGGGCTGGCTGTACGCGATGCCGGCGAGCTTCTCCTCGCCGTGGGGCCTCAACCAGCCGGGCCTCGCGCAGTTTTGCGCCCTCTGGCACCTGCCGGCGGCGGCGCTGACCGCGCCCGCGTTCCGCGTCGGGTTCTGGTTACTGCTGGCGGCGGCGTGGACCGGGTACGGCGCGCTGGTGGCAGCGGGCCTGCGCGGTGGCCGCGTCCCGCCCGGCGCGCTGCGCGCACTGGCCGCGGTGGCGGTCGCCGCCATGGCGCTCGGATGTCCCCCCGCCCTGTCGGCCGATGTCTACGGCTACGTCGGCTTTGGCCGGCTCGCCGCGCTCCACCACCTGAACCCGCTGGCCACCTCGCAGAGCGCGCTGGTCGGGCTCGGGGATCCGGTCGCGCCGTTTCTGGGCGGCGACGTCGCGTCACCCTATGGACCGTTGTGGAGCGCTCTGTCGGTGGCGGTGGTCCGCGCCGCGGAGCGCGCCGGAGTCGCCGGCCAGGTGCTGGCGTTCAAGCTGCTGGCGGGCGTCGCGCTGCTGGCGGCCGCGGCCGCCGCGCGGCAGGCGGCGTCCGCGGCCCGACAAACGGCCGCGCCAGCGGTCGATCCGAGGGCCGGGGAGGCCGCGTTCGCGTTCGTCGCGCTGAATCCTCTGCTGCTCATCGAGGGACCCGGAAGCGGACACAACGATCTGGTGATGCTGGCGCTGGTTCTCGGTGCCTTCGCCGCCGTCGCGGCGGGAAGATCTCGCGTGGCCGCGCTGGCGGCCGGCGCAGCCGCGGCGGTCAAGCTGGTGCCTCTGCTGCTGATCCCCTGGCTGGCCTGGATGGCTGGAGGGGGCGGAGCCTCGACGGCGCGCGACGGCCGGCGGTCGTGGCGCGCGGCGCTGGGGTCGGCCGCGCTGGCGCTGGTCCCGCTGCTGCTCTCGGCGCTGCCGTTCTGGGACGGCGCCCGGACGTTCGCCGGCCTCGCTGCGTGGTGGCGCGAGGGACACCGGGGCGGTAGCGGCACAGCCGGCCTGTTGCTGCTGCCGGTCGCGTACGCCGTCGTGTCCTGGACGGTGGTGCGGACCAGCCGCGATCGGGTGAACGGGTTGGCGACGGGCTGGGCGCTCGCGTCGGGCGCCGCGATCGTGCTCGGCGCCGCCGCCTGGTTCCCGTGGTACCTCGGCTGGCCGCTGGCCGGGCTGGCCGTTCGGTGCGACCGCCGTCACGCTCTGGCCACGGCGGCGCTGATGCTGCTGGCCGCGGTCTCGACGGCCCGCTACGCCGGTTAGCGCAGAAGAAATTTGACGGACGCGCGCGCGCACCTACCGTGACATGAGGAGGTCACGCGAATGGATTACGCGTCGACGCGTGAGTTGGTCCGTCTCCGACACGAGCTCCGCCGTCTGGTCGTCGAGCGTCCGGCGGGCGCTCGCGAAGCGGCCACGGCCATCCTCGCCCGCATCACGACCCTGGTCTCCGCCGACGAGCAAGACCTGGCCATGCAGGCCCCCGACCTGGCCCGCTGGCGCGCCGCGATCAGCGGCTGGGTCGAGCGCGCCGCTCAGCTCGGCGACCCCGCCCAGGTCTGAGCGACCTCAGCGCGCGTGCTGCGTCCGGAACGGGCGCGCCGGGGCGGCTTCGTCCCCGCCCAGCGCCGTGGCCGGCTGCCGCAGCGGGATCAGCTGCTCGGGGCCGTTGCCGATCAGGTCGGCCCGCCCCATCCGCCGCAACGCCTGCCGCAGCAGCGGCCAGTTCGCCGGGTCGTGGTAGCGCAGGAAGGCCTTGTGCAGGCGGCGCGTCTTGGCGCCCTTGGCGACGGCGACGGTCGGGGCCCCCCGCCGCAGCCGCCGCAGCGGGTTGTGGCCGGTGTGGTACATGGCCGTCGCCGTGGCCATGGGCGACGGCAGGAACGTCTGCACCTGGTCGGCGCGGTAGCGGTTCTTCTTCAGCCACAGCGCCAGCGCCAGCATGTCCTGGTCGGTCGTGCCCGGGTGCGAGGCGATGAAGTACGGGATCAGATACTGTTTCTTACCGGCCTTTTCCGACGCGTCGTTGAACAAACGCTTGAACTTTTCGAAGGTCCCGATGCCGGGCTTCAGCATCAGCGACAGCGGCCCCTCTTCCGTGTGCTCGGGGGCGATCTTCAGGTAGCCGCCGACGTGATGGGTGGCCAGCTCGCGCACGTAGTCGGGCGAGGTCGACGCCAGGTCGTAACGCACGCCGGACGCGACCAGCACCTTCTTCACGCCGGGGATCGCCCGGGCCTTGCGATAGAGCTGGATCAGCGCCGAGTGGTCGGTGTTCAGGTTCGGGCAGATGGCCGGGTAGACGCAGGAGGGCAGCCGGCAGGCGGCCTCGACCTCCGGGCTCTTGCACGCCAGCCGATACATGTTGGCGGTCGGCCCGCCGATGTCCGAGATGACGCCCCGCCACCCCGGCACGGTGTCCCGCACGGTCGCGATCTCGCGCAGGATGGACCCTTCGGACCGGTTCTGGATGACACGCCCCTCGTGCTCGGTGATCGAGCAGAAGGTGCAGCCGCCGAAGCAGCCGCGCATGATCGTCACCGAGAAGCGGATCATGTCGTACGCCGGGATCGTGGCGTCGCCGTAGCTGGGGTGCGGGCGCCGCGTGTAGGGCAGCTCGTACAGTCGATCGAGATCGGCGGTCGGCAGCGGCAGCGGCGGCGGATTCAGCCAGACGTCGCGATCGCCGTGCCGCTGGACCAGCGCGCGGGCGTTGCCGGGGTTGGCCTCGACGTGCAGGGTCCGCGAGGCGTGGGCGTAAAGGACCGGATCGGCGGCCACCACGTCCGCGTCGGGCAGCCGGATCACCGTCCGGGCCCGGTCGCCCCGCGGGCGCAGCCCGGCCGCCGGCACGACGGCGGGGGCGTCCGCCGCGGGCGCGCAGCTGGCGGCGGTCGTGTCGGCGTAGGGGTCGACGGGGGGCGCGAGCGCTCCCGGCGTGTCGACCTGCCGCGAATCGATCTCGGACCAATCCGCCGGACGCTCGCCGACCGGGCGCGTGAAAGCCGTCCCACGCACGTCGCGGATCTGCTCGGCCGCCTCGCCCGCCGCCAATCGGTGCGCGATCTCGACGATCGCGCGCTCGCCGTTGCCGTAGACCAGCAGGTCGGCCTTGGCGTCGACCAGGATCGATCGCCGGACCTTGTCCGACCAGTAGTCGTAGTGGGCGATCCGGCGCAGGCTGGCCTCGATGCCCCCCAGCACGATCGGCACGTCGCCGAAAGCCTCCCGGCAGCGCTGCGCGTAGACGATGACTGCCCGGTCCGGGCGCCGCCCCCCCTCGCCGCCCGGCGTGTAGGCGTCGTCGTGGCGAAGCCGCCGGTCGGAGGTGTAGCGGTTCACCATCGAGTCCATGTTCCCCGCCGTCACGCCCCACATCACGGTCGGGCGCCCGAGCGCCTGGAACGGCTCGGCGCTGCGCCAGTCCGGCTGGGCGATGATCCCCACCCGGAACCCCTGGGCCTCCAGCAGGCGGCCGACCAGCGCCATGCCGAAGCTGGGGTGGTCGACGTACGCGTCGCCGGTCACCAGGATGACGTCGCAGCTGTCCCAGCCCAGCGCGTCCATCTCGGCGCGCGACATGGGCAGCACGGGGGCGATCCCGAACCGCTCGGCCCAGTACTTGCGCCGCGCGAAGAGCGCGGGCCGCTGCAGCCCGGGCGAGATCGGGACGAACCCGGCGCGGCGGGCGGCGCCAGCTTCAACCGTCATTGCCGCGCGATCCATAGCACGACGCCGGGCCCGCCGCCCGGGCGAACAGGAAGGCTGGCCGCCGGCTCAGCCGCCTTGCGCCGCGTCGGAGCCGCCCCGCAGCATGGTCCCGGTCGAGGTCGGCGCGCAGCTGATGATGGAGACGCTGGCCGTGCCGCTCATCGACATGGTGATCGTGCCGCTGGCCATCGAGAGGGTCCAGCGCGACACGTTCAGGGTGGCCGAGTACCCGCTGTCGCTGATGGCGCAGGTCTGGCCGGCGTCGGCGGTCGCCGTGTCGCCGCTGACCGTGAAGCGCACGTCGCACATCGCGCCGGTCGCCGCGACAACCATTGCGATGTGGGTCGAATCCACCTTGGTGATCGCGACCGCGTCTCCCGCGAGGTCGATGTCGCTCAGCATGATCCCGGCGCAGTTCGGCACGATGGACCCGGACTGGAACGTCCACGCCCCCACGAACGAATCGGGGTTCGCGCTGCTGCTGGAACCACAGCTCGCCGTCGCGAGCGCCAGCACCACGACCGTCACCGCACGTGCAAGGCTAAGCGAGAGAGATGCGCGCATGAGCTGTCCTCCGCGCGCACTCTACCTCAGGGCGCCGGCGGCGTCAGCGCGGCCGTCGAGAAGATGAACGGCGCGTTCCAGTTGATCGCGATCTCGTTCACCTCGTAGTCGCCCGCGTTGTCGACCCAGTCGTAGGCCGAGCCCTTCACCTGCGTGGCGGTGCTGTTCGCGCCGCCCACCAGCAGCCCGGGCCACGGATCGACGATGCCGTCGCCGCTGGACGGGCCGTGGTGCGGGCTCATGGGCGGGTGGTAGCCGACCATCGTGACCTGCGAGCGATCGTAGAAGTTGCGCCCCAGCAGGAAGTCGTTCTGCATCTGGATGGCGTCCAGGTATTTCGGATCGGGGCTGAGGGCGTTGGCCGCCGCCAGCGTCATCGCCGAACGCGCAACCGAGCCGTTCGAGCCCCAGTAGTAGCTGTTGCCGATGGCGCGACCGAAGACGTTGGCCTGCGCGGTCGTGGCCAGCTTGTCGGCCGTGTCCATCAGGCTGGTCGTCATGCCGGCGACGATCGTCGCGTCGCGGCTGGTCTTGTCGGCGCGCCGGGACAGCAGATACGTGTAGAGGCCCAGGTTCTGCACGTTCGGCCAGTCGAAGTCCGAGGCGAACGTCGCCGTCTTGGCGCGCGTCTCGAAGTCGGCCAGGGCGGCCGGATCGCCCGTCGTCTCCCACATCTCGGCGGCGGCCCAGACGCGGTTGTCGGCGTCGCCTTCGCTGTAGTGACCGGTCTGAAAGACGACGGAGGGCGACATCGGGTTGTCGTTGGGCGCCACCGGCGGGTCCGTGGTGGTCTGCAGGTACGCATAGCTCTGCTGAGCGGCGGCCAGGTACTTGGCCGCGTCGTCCGGCGCGTAGTCCTGGTAGATGCGCGCGGCGGCCGCCATGACGGCCACGAAGTTGGCCGCCATCGCCGTGCCGACCCCGGACAGGTAGCGGGGCTGCCCGTCGTACTGCGGCATCGTGCCGTAGGCCTCGAACGTGAGCGCCGTCAGCTTGTCGGGCACGCTGCCGTTGCCGGAGGCGGCCTGCGCGGTGAGCATCCAGTCGAGCTCCCACTTCAGCTCCCACAGGAAGTCCGGCATCGGGCTGGCGGCGCCGGTGGCCGTCTGGCCGTGCTCCGGAATCGGCAGCGTGAGCCCGGCCAGCGTCGGCGTGAACTGCTCCCAGGCGGCCAGCAGCATCCCCACCGTGAACGCCCCGTTGTTGACGTACTTGCCGAAGTCGCCGGCGTCGTGCCAGCCGCCCACGCTCTTGTACGGCTTGTCCTCGCCCGTGAGGTACTTCAGCGACGAGGCGTCACCGGTGTGGCAGGCGTCGTGCTTCCAGGTGTCGCCGGCCAGGCTGATCTTCACGGCCGTGCCGCAGCGCTGGCCGTACATGCCGATCATCGCCGTGGTCAGCGGTCCGCGCAACGCGTCCGGCGCGATGAGGAACGGCGCCGACTTCGCCTCGTCGCCGGTGCCCAGCGCGGGGACGTTGATGGTGTACGTCCCCGGAGTGTCGAACGGCGTGATGTCCGCAAAGTAGTAGACGAGGTGGTTCGACTGCGAGTCGACGACCTCATCCGTCATGGGCCCGGTCATCGTGAAGGTCGAGACGACGTTGCCGCTGTTGTCGACGACCTGCGCCGTCGTGTTCGACAGGGTGGTCATGCCGGCCGGCAGGACCACGGTGGCGACCTTGGCGCGTCCCACCGTGTAGCCCACCGTGTTGACGCGAACGGCGTGGAGCACGAAGGAGTTGCTGGATGACGACCCGCCGGCCGGGCCGCCGCCGCCGCCGCTGGGAAACAAAGACCCACAACCGGCGGTCAGGGCTGCCACAAATGCAAAGGAGAGGCTAGATCGGGGGCGCAAGCGGACCTCCTACGGGCTGTGAACGGCTACCTCCTGAGTGGAGTCTCCAGCCGGGCGCGAGGTCCCACAAATCAAGCCGCGAACGCCGAGCGCCGCGGCAGCGCGGGGGTCAGCGGCCGGCGCCGCCGCGCAACATCGCCATCTCGGCGATGCGCTCGATGAACTCGGGGTACAGGTGCCCGCCCTCCTCCGCCGCCCAGGCCAGGTCCTCACCCTCGGCCAGGTACGGGTTGGGGTTCGCCTCGACGACGTAGATGGCGTCGTCGTGCGCCAGCCGGACGTCGATGCGGCCGTAATCCCGCAGCCCAGCCGCGTGGTAGGCGCGCAGCGCCACGTCTGCCAGGCGCTGGCGCACCTCCGGCGAGAGGTTCACGGCGATCTCGTTCTGGATCCCCTTGCTCTCGCGGTAGCGGACGCTCCACTTCGCCTTGAACGTCGCGATGCGCGCCTCGGCCGTCGATTCGTTGCCGAAGACCATCTCGATCGCCGGCAGCGCGACCGGCGGGTCGCCCCCCATCACTCCGATGTAGAGCTCGCGGCCGGCGATGAACTCTTCGACGATGGCGTCCGTCTTGAAGCGATCGTGAACGAACACGACCCGCTCTTTCAGCGCGTCGTCGTCGCGCACCACGGACGCCTGCGCGATGCCGACCGATGCGTCCTCGTCCAGCGGCTTGACGATCAGCGGGTAGCGCAGATCGCTGGGGCGCTGGATCGCGATGCCGCGCGGGCAGACCATGAAGCGCGGGATCTTGATCCCCTCGTACGCGAAGACCTTCTTCGTCAGCGCCTTGTCGCGCGCCAGGATCAGCCCCTCGGACGAGGCGCCGGTGAACGGCAGGCCCAGCATCTCCAGCACCGAGGCGACCGTGTAGTCGAGCGCGGACTGGCCGCGGAACCGCTCGGACAGGTTGAACACGACGTCGGCCGGCTCGGCGCGCAGGCCCGCCACCAGCTGATCCAGGTTGTCGCGGAACCCGAACAGGCGGACGTGGTGCCCCTTCGAGATGAGCGCGCGAGCGACGTCGAACTCGGCTTCATCCGTCGACTCGAGCTGCTTCTTGTACTCCTGAGACGCGGGCGGCTCGCCGTCCGTGTCGAAGAGAACGAGCACGCGCGCTGGCTTCAAGCCCATCTTTGATACTTCATCGGCGCGGGCGGCGTCCAGCTACATAGTTAAGGACCGTCAAAGGACCGTTTGGCTCCCGGACCGCTCGGCGGGGACCGCGCGCGCCGCATGCTTGACGGGCGCGCGCCCCCCGCCTAGCTTCCGCGGCCGTGCCGCGCCTGCTGCTCGTCTATCACTTCTTTCATCCGGACGACGTCGTCAGCGCGCGCATGTTCTCGGATCTCGCGGTCGAGCAGCGGCGCCGCGGGTGGGACGTCGTCGCGCTGACCAGCAACCGATCCTGCTTCGATCCCGACCGCGCCTACCCGGCGCGAGAAGACTGGGAGGGCGGCGAGATCCACCGTGTGTTCCGGCCGCCGCTGAAGCAGTCGCGTCCCGTCCAGCGGCTCGCGAACAGCGCCTGGATGACCTCGGCCTGGATCGCGCGCGCGGCGACCCTCGGCCAGTTCGACGCCGTCGTCATCGGGTCGGACCCGGCCTTCGCCCCCCTGATCGGGCCCGCCCTGCGGCGGCTGTGGCCGCGCGCGGCGCTGGTGCACTGGTGCTTCGATCTCTACCCGGAGGCGATCGCCGCAGAGGGGGGGAACGCGGCGGTGCGCGCGCTGGTCCCGGCCGCCAGCCGGCTGATGAAGTGGGCGTACGGTTCATACGACGCGCTGGTCGACATCGGCCCGCGCATGGGCGAGCGGCTGGCGGCGTACGGCGCGGGCGCCCGTCAGGCCACTCTGACGCCCTGGGCGCTGGCCGACGCGGGCCAGCAGCCGCCCGATCCGGCGGTCCGACAGCAGCTGTTCGGCGACACGAAGCTGGCGCTGCTCTACGCGGGGACGATGGGGCGCGCCCACGACCACCGCGCGCTCCTGGCCGTGGCGCGCGCCTGCCGGCGGCGGTCCGGCAACGACGTCACGTTCTGCTTCGCCGCGCGGGGCAACCGCCACGACGAGCTGGTGGCCGCGGTCTCCGCCGACGACACGAACGTCCGCTTCGCGCCGTTCGCGGACGAGCAGGCGCTGGGGGCCCGGCTGCTGGCGGCCGACCTGCACCTCATCAGCTTGCAGCCCGAGTGGGCCGGCATCGTCGTCCCGTCGAAGTTCTTCGGCGCGCTGGCGGTCGGGCGCCCGGTGCTCTACGCGGGGCCGGCCGAGTCGGAGATCGCGCGCTGGATCGACCAGCACGACGTGGGGGTCGTCGTCGGTCAGAGCGAGGCGGCGGTCGAAGCGGCCGCCCAGCGGCTGCTGGCGCTCGCGGCGGCGCGCGATCAGCTGGCCGCGTGGCAGGCGAACGCCCGGGCCGTCTACCTGCGCGACTTCTCGAAGACCGCCGTCAACGACCGGTGGGACCGGCTGCTGCGCGACCTGATCGCGGCGCGCAGCAGCGCAGGGTGACGTCTAGAGGAACGTGTAGATCAGGTTGACCTCGGTCAGCGTATCGACCTTGTCCGCGAACGGCTGGAAACCGACCGCGTAGCTGGCCCCGCTGGGCGAGCCCGACGGGATCGGGAGCGGGGCGGGGTTCTGGTCGTACCGCACCGTGAAGCCGAATCCGATGCTGAGCCGCTTCCGCAGCGTGGTGGTCAGCCCCACCTTGCCGACGACGCGCGTGTCGTGGAAGGCGTCGACGCCCTGCTGGCCGTTCGATGCGTCCAGGGCCTTCGTCTCCTTGTTCAAGTTGAAGAAGGCTTCGACGCTGGCGTTGATGCCGGTCTCGGGCGTCAGCTTGAGCGTCTCGCCCGCGAACAGGCGCGCCGAATGGATCGTGATCGGGTCCAGGACCTTGCCGGGCGATTGCACGTACCGTTCGTACGAGAAGTCGTAGCCGATCTCGGCCAGCGTCGTGTGCATCGCGCTCTTGTACAGCTGGCGGCTGTAGCCGACCTGCCCGCCGCCGAAGAACGACTTGCCGGCGATCTTGTCCGCCGCCGCCTGCGCGCTGGCGTAGCCCGAGTTGTTGGCCGTGAAGAAGCGGTCGTACCGCCCCTTCACCAGCCAGTTGTTGGTGGTCTCGACGTCCTGCCGGCTCACGGAGTCGATCACGGTCGGCATCGTCGGGTCGCTGGCGTTCGCCTCCAGCACGTTCGAATGGCCGTAGGCCGCGCCGCCGTCGAGCGCCAGCTTGTTGTTCCCCTGCTTGCGCGAGGCGCTGGCCGCGATCGTGCCGTTGGTGGTCTGCGAGTTGCCGCTGGTGACCATCAACCCGCCCTTCACCTGCGCCTTCCATTCGACGGGCGGCGTGACGGGGGCCGCCGGGTCGACCTTCACGTCTTCCGGCTTGGCGAAGGTGAACGTGGGATTGGTCTGCGCGCGCGCGCTGGCAGACGCCGCAAGAACGAGGGCGATGACGAGGGGGCGTTTCATGGGCGCGGCAGTGTAACAGCGGCTCTTAGACGGTCAACCGACCGAGGCCGCGTGTTACAACGCGGCTCATGAGCGACGCGCACCGCTGGACCTTCTTCCGCGCCGGAGGTTTCGATCAGGTCAAGATCACGTCGGGCGAGGACCTCCGCAACCTGCGCTCGCTCGATCAGAAGCTCTGGGCGGCGCTGGCCTGCCCCATCTCGGGGCTCGAGCTGGACACCCGCACGCTGGCCCTCATCGACACCGACAAGGACGGCCGCGTGCGCGCCCCCGAGCTTCTGGACGCGATCGACTTCGCCTGCGCGAACCTGAAGAACAGCGACGACCTGCTCAAGGAGTCCCCCACCCTCCCGCTGGCGGCCATCGACGACCGCCAGCCCGAGGGGCAAGCGCTGCTCGCGTCGGCGCGCCAGATCCTGAGCAACATCGGGAGCGGCGGCGCCGATACGATCTCCGTGGAAGACGTGTCCGATCCGGTCCGGATCTTCGCCAACACGCTGTTCAACGGCGACGGGGTCGTGCCGGAAGCGGCCGGCGAGGACGACGACACGCGCGCGCTGATCCGGGACGTCATCGCCTGCATCGGCGGAACGCCCGATCGCTCAGGCGCGGTCGGCATCACCGCCGAGATGGCGGACGCCTTCTTCGCCGAGGCGCGCGCCTACTCCAGCTGGTACGCGGAGGGGGAAGCCGCGGCTCCGCACGTGTTCCCGCTGGGGGCCGAGGCGACGTCCGCGGCGTCCGCCGCCCTGAACGCGTTGCGCGCCAAGGTCGACGACTATTTCGCGCGCTGCCGGCTGACGGCCTTCGACCCGCGCGCCAACGACGTCATCAACGGCAGCACCGACACGTTCGCCGCGCTGGTGGCCGACGACCTGTCGGGCCCGGACGCGAAGATGGCCGAGCTGCCGGTCGCCCGCGCGTCGTCCGGGCGGCCGTTGCCGCTGACCACCTCCGTGAACCCGTCCTACACGGCGGCCGTCGAAGCGCTGCGGCTGGCGGCGGTGCTCCCGCTGCTGGGCTCGCGCGCGGAGCTCACCGAGGCCGACTGGCGCGTGCTGCTGGACCGCCTGGCGCCGCACGAGGCGTGGCTGGCTCGCAAGCCGGCCACGCGCGTCGAGCCCCTGGGGCTGGCACGCATCCGCCAGATCCTCGCCTCGCCCGGCGAAGCCGCCATCGCCGCGCTCATCGCCCGCGACAAGGCGCTGGAGGCGGAGGCCGCCAACGTCGAAAAGGTCGAGCGCCTGGTCCGCTATCACCGGGACCTGGCCCGGCTGTGCAAGAACTTCGTGAACTTCGGCGACTTCTACGGCGCCAGCCGCCCCGCCATCTTCCAGTTCGGGACGCTGTTCCTGGACGGGCGCGCCTGCAAGCTTTGCCTGAAGGTCGGGGATCCCGCCAAGCACGCCACGATGGCGGGGCTGGCCGGGGCCTACCTGGCCTATCTCGACATCGCGCGGCCGGCCACCGGCGAGAAGGCCCAGATCGTCGCGGCCTTCACCGCCGGCGACAGCGACAACCTGATGATCGGGCGGAACGGCATCTTCTACGACCGCGCCGGCCGCGACTGGGACGCCACGATCACCAAGATCGTCGACAACCCGATCAGCCTGCGGCAGGCCTTCTGGAGCCCGTACAAGAAGTTCGTCCGACTCCTGGAAGAACAGGTGGCCAAGCGGGCCGCCGCCGCCGACGCCGAGGCCCACGGCCACCTGACCGCAGCCGCCACCTCGACCGCCAACATCGGCAACGTGCGGCCGCCCGAACAGAAGAAGATCGACGTCGGCACGGTCGCCGCGCTGGGCGTGGCCATCGGCGCCATCGGCACGTTCGCGACGGCGCTGATCGGCTACGCGACCGGACTGTTCAGGATGGGCGTCCTGACCACGATCGGGGCCTTCGTCGGGATCATCCTGCTCATCTCGATGCCGTCCGTGGTGCTGGCCTACATCAAGCTGCGGCGGCGAAACATCGCGCCCATCCTGGACGCCAACGCATGGGCCGTGAACATCCGGGCCCGCATCAACGTCCCGTTCGGGGCGACGCTGAGCAGCTCGGCGCGGCTGCCGCCCGGCTCGCGGCGGGACGTTCGCGACCAGTACGCGGAGCGCGGGGTTCCGTGGCGCACGCTGATCGCCGCCCTGCTGGTGCTCTACGCCGCGCACGCCTGGTCGAAGGGGCAGCTGGACGGATACCTGCCGGGCGGAATGCGCGCCGCGCACGTGCTGCACGGCCAGCCGAAGGCGCCCTGACGGGGAGGGACGCCGTGCGCGCTGGCGGAGCTGGGCTTTGCCCGGCGGACTCGTCGCCCGACGGTCCGGGAATCCTCTCGGGCGTTTCGGGTGCTCCTCGCGTGCGGCGGTTCGGGGTGGGCCTGGCGCTGGCAGCGCTGGTCACGCTGATCGCGCCCGCCTCCGCCGGCCCGGCGGCGGCGGCGCCGTCGCGCGAGCTGATCGTGTTCGCGGCGGCCTCTCTCAAGGATGTGTTCACGGCGCTGGCCGGCGCTTTCGAGGCGGCGCATCCCGGCGTCCACGTGGTGCTCAACCTGGCAGGCAGCCAGGAGCTTCGCGCGCAGATCGAGCAGGGCGCGCCCATCGACCTCTTCGCGTCCGCCGATCGCAACCAGATCTACCCGCTGGCGGCGGCGGGGCTCGTCGAGGAGCCCGCCAGTCTGACCTGCAACCACCCCGTCGTGATCGTCGGGGCCGCGGTGACCGCGGTGCTGGGGCTCGTCGATCTGCCCCGCGCCCAGCGGATCGTGCTGGGCGCGCCCGAGGTCCCGATTGGCCACTACGCGGACGAGCTGCTCGCGCGCGCAGCGCGGCTGTACGGCCCCGACTTTCCTGCGCGCGTCCAGGCGCGGGTCGTCTCGCGCGAGCTGAACGTGAGACAGGTGATGGCCAAGGTCGTCCTCGGCGAGGCCGACGCCGCGATCGTCTACGCCACCGACGCGGCCGCCGCGCGCGGGAAAGTGCGGGTCGTGGCCATCCCGGACGCGGTGAACGTGCTCGCCGAATACCCGATGGCGGTGGGGCACGGGGCGCCGCACCCGCCGCTGGCGCGCGCGTTCCTGTCGTTGCTACGGGGCCCGATCGGCGCGCGGGCGTTCAAGGAAGCCGGGTTTCTGGCGTGTCCGAGCCGCTGACCCCGGACGGCGCGACGCCACGAGGCGATCGGCTCGCGGTGGTGGCCCTGGGCGCGGCCGCCGGGCTGCTGTTCCTGCTGCTGGCGTTCCCGCTGGCCGGGCTGCTGCTGGCGGCGTCCCCCGCCGAGCTGGCGCGCGGCCTCCAGAGCCCGCAGGTCGCGCCGGCGGTCGCGCTCAGCCTCGCGACCACGACGGTGAGCCTGGCGATGATCGTCGGGTGCGGCACGCCGCTGGCCTGGGCGATCGCGCGTGGAACGGGGCGCCGCTGGCGCGCCGTGGAGACGATCGCCGAGCTCCCCGCCGTGCTCCCCCCCGCGGTGGCGGGCGTCGCGCTGCTGCTGGCTTTCGGCCGCCGCGGGCTGCTCGGCGGCGCGCTGGCCACCGTGGGCCTGGGCCTGCCTTTCACCTCGGCGGCAGTGGTGCTGGCCCAGTCCTTCGTCGCGGCGCCGTTCTACCTGCAGGCGGCCGTCGCGGCGTTCCGGCGCCTGGACCCGGACGTGGTGCTGGTGGCGCGCACGCTGGGCGCGTCCCGGTCGCGCGTGTTCCTGACCGTCGCGGCGCCGATCGCGCGGCCGGCGCTCATGGGGGGCGCCGCGCTGGCCTGGGCGCGCGCGCTGGGGGAGTTCGGGGCGACGCTGATGTTCGCCGGCAACATGCCGGGGCGCACGCAGACGCTGCCGCTGGCAATTTACACGGCGCTCGAGTCCGACCTGCGCACCGCCCAGAGCCTCTCGATCCTGCTGGTCGCCGTGGCGCTGGGTCTGCTGGTCGCCGTGCGCGCCGGGAGGCGCGCGTGAACGCGCTGGAGGTCGACGTGCAGGGGACGGTCGGAACGCTCGCCGTGCGCGCCGCGTTCTGCGCCGCCGAGCGCCCCGTCGTGCTCATGGGGCCGAACGGCGCCGGCAAGACGTCGGTGCTTCTGTTCGTCGCCGGTGGGCTTCGCCCCTTGGGCGGGCGGATCGCGCTGGGGGACGTGCCGCTCTTCGACCCCGCCGGCGGTGTCGACCTTCCCGTCGAGCAGCGCGGGATCGGCTTCGTGCCGCAGCGCTACGCGCTGTTCCCGCACCTCGACGTTCTCGGCAACGTCGCCTTCGGCATCCCGGGTCCCCGCGCCGAGCGGCTGCGCCGCGCCCGCGAGGCGCTCGACGAGCTGGAGGTCGGCGCGCTGGTGACCCGGCGGCCCGATCAGCTCTCGGGCGGCGAGATGCAACGGGTCGCGCTGGCCCGCGCGCTGGCGGCGCGGCCGGGCGCCCTGCTGCTGGACGAACCGCTGGCAGCGCTGGACGCCACGGTCCGGCGCGAGACGCGGCGCTTTCTGGCCGACCGGCTGCGCGCCTGGTCGCTGCCGACCGTGGTGGTCACGCACGACCCGGCGGACGCCGAGGCGCTGGACGGGGAGATCCTGGTCCTGGAGGCGGGCGCGGTCGTTCAGCGCGGCGCGCTCGAGGAGCTGGCGGCTGCCCCTGCCACGCCGTTCGTCGCCGAGCTGCTGGGCAACCGCTGAGACGACGGTCAGCGCGGAACGTCGGCCCGGATCGAGACGGGCGTCTCGATGGGGACCACGATGATTCCGCGCGGGTCGCTGCTGCGCCATCCCGCCGGCGGTGTCGCGACCACCGTCTCCGCGGCCGCCGGGGGCGGCGCGGGCGGCGCGGCCTGACCGACGGCGCGCGGCTTCGGGTGACGGCGCCGGCGCACGGGCGCCGGCTCGGCCCAGTCGTCGGACACGCGATCGTTCGAGGCCAGCGGGCGGCTGCCGTGGACGCGGCTGCGCCCACCGGGCGCCGCGCATGCGCCTTCCGAACCGTCGCTTCCGCGCGCCAGCTCGCCGCGCAGCCGGCTCG
>CAZPUH010000381.1:0-2713 GCA_964589215.1 uncultured Myxococcales bacterium
GTAGTCGGTGCGGTTGGCGATCCCCTCCAGCTCGCTCCACCCCATCGGGAAGCGGTACTCGAGGTCGACGCAGCGCTTGGCGTAGTGGGCCAGCTCGTGCTTCTCCTGCTCGCGCTGGCGCAGGTTCTCGCGCCGCATGCCGAGGTCGACGTACCACTGCGTGCGGGCGTCGATCCAGGCCTGGTGCGCCGCTTCGTCCTCGCCGGGGCGCACGAAGTACTCGATCTCCATCTGCTCGAACTCGCGCGTGCGGAACGTGAAGTTGCCGGGCGTGATCTCGTTACGGAACGCCTTGCCCACCTGGGCCACGCCGAACGGCAGCTTGCGGCGCATGGTGTCCAGCACGTTGCCGAAGTTGACGAAGATCCCCTGCGCCGTCTCCGGCCGCAGGTACGCGAGGCCGCTGTCGTCGCCGGTGTCGACCGCGCCGACCGTGGTCTTGAACATCAGGTTGAAGGGGCGCGCCTCGGTGAGATCCGTCGAGCCGCACTTCGGGCACTTCAGCTCCTTGGCGGCGATGGCCTCGTTGATCTCGCCGATGCCCTTGGGGTCGCGGCCCTTCTGGGCGACGAAGACGTGGTCGGCGCGCGGGCGCGACTTGCAGTTGCGACAGTCGGTCATCGGGTCCGAGAACGTCGCCTCGTGCCCCGAGTACTTCCAGACCAGCCGGTTCATCAGGATCGCCGCGTCGAGCCCCTCCATGTCGTCGCGGTCGTGCACGACCGACTTCCACCAGGCGCGCTTGACGTTGTTCTTCAGCTCGACGCCCAGCGGACCGTAGTCCCAGGTGCTGCCGAGGCCGCCGTAAATGGCGGACGACGGAAAAACGAACCCCCGGCGCTTGGCCAGGCTGACGATCTGTTCGAGCGAAGAAGCGGGCATGGGGCGCAGAATCCTAGGAGGGCGTTGCCGTAAAGGCAACGGTGAGCGAAGCGAACCATGCCCGACGACGTGCCGCCCGGTAGGCGGCGAAGTCGAAGACGCTCGCGGCGTCGACGTTCAGGCCGACTTCAGACCGACATCGGGGTGTGGTGGATGATCTGGATGAGGAGGCGTTCGGGACCGTAGAAGTAGATCGATCGTGACCCGTCGCGGTGGGTCTTGGGGCGGGTCTTCAGCTCGACCCCGTGGTCCTGCAGGTGGGCGGCCCAGGCGTCGACGTGCTCCGGTTCGGCCACCGCGATCCCGATGTGGTCGAGCGATCCGTTCGTCTCGGGGGTGCCCCGGTGCAAGGCCAGGTTGTCCCGGTTGCCGCACAGATAGACGTTGTCGGGATCCGGGCGCCACTCGACGGCGTACCCCATCACCGCCGTCCAGAAGCGCTCGGCGGCCTCCAGATCGCGGACGAAGAGGGCGACGTGGCGGATGCCCAGGGCGGGCGGCGGCGGCGAGGTCGTGGCCATGATGGCGTCAGGCTCCGTCAGTGGTGTTGGCTGAGTTTGGCAATGAACTCGACGGATTTCAGCGGACCCGTGATGTGCTGGTTGATGATCTCCGACAGCGCCTCGCGGCACCCGCGGTTCACGTCCGGGGTCAGCGACACCGCCTCGGCCTCGGCCAGCGACAGTCGTTCCAGCTGGACCAGCCCCGCGCGCGTGGCGGTCGCTATCGGGCGCCCGCCGCGCGCGCATCCCGCGCAGAGGGCGCCACCCCGATCGGGATCCCAGCGGAACGGCGCGTCCGCGTCGGTGGTGCCACACACCGCGCAGTGGTCGACGACCGGCTGGAACCCGAGGACCCGCAGGAGGCCCATCTCGAAGACGCGCAACCGCTCCGCCGTCGCCGTGCCGGCGGCCAGGCGCTGGAGCATCTCCGCCAGCCAGTCGTAGACCGCCGGCTCCGCCTGCCGGGGGGCGCAGAGCTTGGTGACCAGCTCCGCCGCGTACGACGCGTGCGCCAGCCGCGCGACGTCCAGCCCCAGCGCCACGTGGGTCGCCCCGGTGGCGTCGAAGCTCTCCAGGGTCAGCATCTCGGCGCCGGGCCGCTCGCGCAGCGCCGCCACCCCCACCGCGCCCAGCCCCAATCCGCCGGCGAACCGCCGCTGACTCTTGCGCGCGCTGCGCGCGATGGCCGAGACCCGCCCGATCTCACGGCCGAACAGCGTGACGACCCGATCGGACTCACCGTAATTCACGGCCCGTAACACGATGGCCGCTGTCGACAACGCAGGCACCGGCCCGCATCCTAGCGCGCTCAGGTGACGGTGCGAGTCGAAGCGGCGATCGGCGCGGCTGGCGCGGGGGCCATGGACAGCCCTTCACCGGACTGCGGCGGACGGCGCAACAGCAGCGAGAGCGTGATCGTCGCGATGAGCACCAGGATCACGACGAACACCGCCAGGCCCAGCCCGCGGCGGCGCGACGCCTCGTCCTCGTCGACGATTCCGCCGGCGAGCACCGGATCGACGACGGGGCTGGCCGACTTGGCGCGCGCTTCCTCGTTCTCCCGGTTCAACGCGCGGTCGTACAGCGTGAGCGGCTCCGACTCGCCGATGCCGACGACCCTGGCGTACGAACGAATGAACCCTCGGACGAACACCTGAGCCGGAAGCCCATGCAAGGCACCGGCCTCGAGCGCCTCGATCGCCGAGCGCGGCACCTTGGTCGATGCCGACACATCACCGACCGTCAGAGCCTTTTGCTCTCTCGCGCGGCGGAGGCAGCTTCCAAAGTGCTCGTCGTCCATGGAGTCCGAACTCTCCAGTGACTCGTCT
>CAZPUH010000382.1:0-2601 GCA_964589215.1 uncultured Myxococcales bacterium
GGGATGAGCTTCACGCGGGTCAAGGCCCTGCTGTACACCGCGCGGGAGCCGCGCACCGGGCGCCAGCTCGCCACGCTGCTGGCCATCGACGCGCCGTCGCCGGCGGCGCTGGCGGCCGGCTTCGGGCTGGCCGAGGCCCAGGCGGTCCTGCTGCGCGCGACGAAGGTGGTCGCCCAGGTGCGGGCGGCCGACGCGGGCACCTACCGCCACCTTTTCCGCACGCTGAAGTTCCTGCGCCTGCTGCCCGTGATCACCCGGGGCGATCAGCTGGCGGCGCAGTCCCGCCGCCCGGACGACGCTCACGGCTACACCATCGAGATCGACGGTCCGCTGAGCCTGTTCCAGGCCGGCAACAAGTACGGGCTGCAGCTGGCCCTGGCGCTGCCCGCCATCGCGGCCTGCGACGCGTGGGCGGTCGAGGCCGACGTCCGGTGGGGGGCCGACCGGCGACCGCTCGTGTTCCGCCTGGGCGGGCGGGCGGCGGCCGGGATCCGGCCGGCGCCGGCGCTTCCCGACGAGCTGGCCGCGTTCGTGGCGGCCTTCGAGCGCGCCGACACCGGGTGGACCGTCGAGCGCGAGCCGGCGGTGCTGGACCTGCCCGGCGCCGGCATCTGCGTGCCCGACCTGGCGTTCACGCGCGCCGCCGACGGAGCGCGAGTGTTCTTCGAGCTGCTGGGGTTCTGGAGCCGCGAGGCCGTGTTTCGCCGCGTCGACCTGGTGCGGGCCGGGCTGCCGCAACGGATCCTCTTCGCCGCCAGCAAGACCTTGCGGGTCAGCGAGGAGCTGCTCGACGAATCGCCGACCGCGGCGCTCTACATCTTCACGCGCGCCATCTCCGTGCGCGCCGTCCTCGAGCGCCTCGAACAGCTGGCTGCCTAGCCGAGGCGGTCAATGTCCGTGCGGCTGGCCGGTGCGGTACTTGCCGTCGCCGTCGACGTCCAGAAACACCGGGTTCGTGAGCGCGAACGGGTAGGCGGTGAAGGTCTTGCCGTCGCCGACGACCGGAAACAGCGGCTTGTCGCCGTCGACCCGCACGACCACGTAGCCGTCGCGCGGGGTCGTCAGATCCAACTCGCCGTGGAAGCGGGTCGCGGCCTCGCCGGGCGGGACGGCCCATCGCTGGACCTCTTGCCCGTTCAGGTACAGCGTCACGCGGCTCACCGACACCCAGGGCGCCGCCTGCACGGTCACGTCGGCGTGCGCCTTCCCCCCGCGCGCGGGGACCAGGTCGCCGATGCTGCCGCTGTTGACCAGCAGGCGCACGAACGGGCCGGTCGTGAAGAACGCGTGATGAAACCGCACCGCTTCGGCGACCTGCTTGGGGTCGACGCGCTCGGGGCGGTCGTCGCGGACCTTCACGTAGTTGCGCGGGTAGCCCCCGATGTTGAACGTCAGGTGGTGCGTATCCGAGTTGCCGGTCGCCGTGACCAGGTGGTCGTGGTTCAGCAGGGCGAACCAGTCGTCGACGACGCGATCCACGCTGCGACGAACGGGGTCCTGGTAGCCGTTCATGACCTCGACGGCATCGAAGTCCCACGAAAAGCCGCGCCGCCCTGCGCGGTCGTTGCGGGCGTCGAACTGCCCCAGGTCGAAGTAGCCGATCTCGGCGTCGATGCGGGGGTGGTGAACGTTGATGATCGCGCCCGGCGCCTCGCGACGGACGTCCTTGAAAAAGTCCTCGGGCACGCGCCCGTGCACCAGCACCGCCCCTTCGCCGGCACGCTCGGCGTCGCGCGGCAGCGGGAAGGCGCCGAAGTGCCCCCACCCGTTGGTCGTCAGCTCGTCGCCGACGGCGCTGGCGATGTAGCGCCCCGCGTCCAGCTCGCGGATGTACGGGTCGTAATCCGAGATCACGTTGTGGTCGGTGGCGACGATCATCTGCACGTCGTCCGCCACGAACTCGAAGATGCGGTCGTGCATGGGGACCCGCGAGTCCGATGACCGCGCGGCGTGCACGTGGAAGTCGGCCGACAGCCAGCCGTGCGCGTCGACGACGTGGTTCAGCCGTGCCGCGACGGTCGCCCCCCGAGCGGTGACCTTCAGCCGCTTGACCGTGGCGATCTCCCATTCGGGTCCGCGGCTGACGGTCACGTCGTAGGTGCCGACGGGCACCCGGGCGACGCCGACGCCGGCGATCGACATCACCCGGTTGAAGGCGGCGATCGCGCCGTCACCCTCCTGTCGGGCGATGTCGACGCGCGTGAACTCGGGATCCCGCGTGCCGTCGACGCCGATGAACGTCAGCTTGCAGGGGATCGGGCGGCCGCTCGGGGCGTCGCGCACGGCGTCCGCGACGCCCGCCCCCGCCGGCAGCTTGGGCGGAGGCGCGGCCGGCGCCGCGAGGACGCCGACGACCGCCGACAAACCGACCGCGTACCACGCCGCGATCGCGAGGGTCCGCTTCCAGGTCCCCCGTCCGGGCATGGTTCCGCGCTACGACTTCGTCGGCTCGGTCGACGGCGGCGTCGGCGCACCTTGGGGCTCGGCGGGCCGAGGCGCCGGGGCCCTGGGCGCCGCGGGAGCCTGGTCCGCATCGACCGAGCTGGTGTCGGCGATCGGCCAGCCCTTGGCGTCGCGGCGTGGTCCGCCGGACGGACCCTC
>CAZPUH010000383.1:0-1915 GCA_964589215.1 uncultured Myxococcales bacterium
CTTGGAGTAAACCTTGCCGCGCTCGTCGAGCACCCAGCCGTGCGTCAGCACCGCCTTGTACGGCGCCTGGCCGCGCGTCGCCGCCGACGTCAGCAGCGACGAGTGGAACCAGCCGCGGTGCTGGTCCGCGCCCTCGAGATAGAGGTCGACCTTCTCGCCCTCATTCACCAGCTTGCCGTCGGCGACGGCCGCCCACGACACGCCCGACTCGAACCAGACGTCGACGATGTCGTGCTGCTTTTCCCACCGGGGCTTGCCGCACGGGCAGGGCGGGGGCGGCGACGGCAGCAACGCCTCGGCCGGCAGCGAGAACCAGGCATTCGAGCCCTCGCGCGCGAAGATCTCCGCCACGTGGTCGATAACCGCGGCGTCCAGCAGATCATTCCGGCAGCTCGCGCAGCGAAACGCCGGGATGGGCACGCCCCACAGCCGCTGGCGCGACAGGCACCAGTCGGGCCGCGCCTCGATCATCCCGCGGATGCGGTTCTCACCCCAGGCCGGGATCCAGCGGGTGCGCGCGATCTCGTCCAGCGCGTGGCGGCGCAGGGACTTGGGGTCCTCCGCCTCGCCGAGGCGCGCGAACCACTGCTCGGTGGCGCGGAAGATGATCGGGTTCTTGCAGCGCCAGCAGCAGGGGTACTGGTGGCGGATCGTCTCGCCCGGCTTGTTGAGCAAGAGGCCGCGGTCGGCCAACACCTGCACGATCTTGGGGTTGGCCTCGAACACGCGCAGCCCGTGCAGCGCCGGGTCGACCGCCGCCTCGGTCGTGAGCCGCCCCTCTTCGTCGACCGGCGCGAAGATCGTGAGCCCGTGGTCGCGCCCCACGACGTAGTCGTCCGCGCCGTGTCCGGGCGCCGTGTGCACGAGGCCGGTGCCAGCCTCCAGCGTGGCGTGCCGCGCGAACCCGAGTCGGTCATCGCGCTCTGGATCGGCCTTGGCGCGCGGGAACGGCGGCGGATAGCGCGTCCCCTCCAGCGCGCGGAACCCCTCGCGCGGGATCCGGATCCAGCTCTCGGCGGGCGCCTGGATGCCGGTGGCCGCCAGGAACGCCTCGGCCAGCCCGGCCGCCACGATCAACAGCTCGCTCGCCGGGTCTGTTGCGCTGGGGATCGCGACGTAGTCCAGCTCGGGGTTGGCGACGACGGCCAGGTTGGCCGGCATCGTCCAGGGGGTGGTCGTCCAGATGACGAACGCCGCCTTGCGATCGCGCAGCCGCGGGTCCGCCTTGCCCAGATCGCCGGCGACGGGGAAGCGCACGTAGATCGACGGCGAGGTGTGGTCCTCGTATTCGACCTCGGCCTCGGCCAGCGCCGTGCGGTGGGTCAGGCACCAGTGCACGGGCTTCTTGTCCCGGTAGATGAGCCCGGCGCGCGCGAAGCCGGCCAGCTGCCGCGCGATGGTCGCCTCGTAATCCTTCGACAGCGTCAGGTAGGGGTCGTCCCACGTCCCCAGGCAGCCGAGCCGCTTGAACTCGGCGCGCATGACGTCGACGAACTTCAGCGCGTGCTGCTCGCACTTCTGCCGGAAGGCCGCCGCGTCCATCTCCTTGGCCTTGGGGCCCAGCTCTTTTTCGACCTGCTGCTCGATCGGCAGGCCGTGACAATCCCAGCCGGGGCGGAACTGGGCGCGCTTGCCCATCAGCAGCTGGGACCGGATGACCAGGTCCTTGAGGACCTTGTTGAGAACGGTGCCGTAGTGGATGCCGCCCGTGGGGTAGGGCGGGCCGTCGTGCAGGACGAACGCGGGCGCCGCCGCGGCCTGGCGCGCGTCGAGAATGGTCTCGTACTGCCGCTCGCGCTCCCATCGCGCCAGCCACTCGGGCTCTCGCCGCGCCAGATCGGCGCGCATGGGAAACTCGGTCTTGGGAAGGTTGAGCGTCGTTTTCCAGTCCACGGGCCGGCGGATACTACCAAAG
>CAZPUH010000384.1:0-2165 GCA_964589215.1 uncultured Myxococcales bacterium
ACGCCGTGTAGCTGAAGCCGCTTGTTCCGATGAGAAGCTGCATGGGGTTTGCGCAAATCCAGTCGCCGTCGGTAAACTACAACGGATGACGCGCGACCGCGTCGCCAATCCGCTGGATGACACGACGCGGATGGCGCCAGCACCGAAGGCCGACGCGCAGGAGAGCGTCTCGGCCACCTTGCTGGTGCTATCCGGTTCGAACGTCGGCGAGATGTACCGCATCGACAAGGACGCCATCGTCGTCGGACGCGGCGATCGCGTCGACGTACGGCTGGTCGACGACGGCATCTCGCGCGAGCACGTGCGGCTGACCAAGGCCGGCGAATCGATCGAGCTCGAGGACCTCGGCTCGACGAACGGCACCTACTGCAACGGCCGGCGCGTCCAGCGCCAGCTGCTGGCCGAGGGGGACAAGATCCTGCTCGGGTCGACGACGATCCTGAAGTTCAGCTACCAGGACAAGCTGGACGAGATGTTCCAGCGCCAGATGTCCGAGTCGGCGCTGCGCGACGGGCTGACCCGGGCTTACAACAAGCGCTACTTCATCGACCGCATCGACACCGAGCTGCAGTACGCGGTCCGGCACGGCGCGCCGCTGGCGCTGATCTTCCTGGACATCGACCACTTCAAGAAGATCAACGATGCGCACGGCCACCCCGCCGGCGATCACGTGCTGACCCAGCTGGCGACGCTGGCGATGAGCATGCTGGGGGACGACGCGATGCTGGCCCGCTACGGCGGCGAGGAGTTCGCCATCCTGTCGCGCGGGACGGAGCTGGACGTCGCCGCCGAGCTGTCGGAGCGGCTCCGGGCGGCCGTGGCGGCCCACCGGTTCTCCTTCAGCGGGCAGGCAATCCCGGTGACGGTCAGCGTGGGCGTCGCGCGCGCGCCCGATCCGACGATCACCACCACCGGCGATCTGGTGGCGCGCGCCGACGAGGCGATGTACGCCGCCAAGCGCGGCGGCCGCAACCGCGTCGTCGTGGCCCGCACGACCTAGTCGGCGCTACGTCAGCGTGACGGGCAGGGCCAGCGCGCGTTTGAGGCGCGCCAGGTACTCGGCCCGCGGGATGGCCGTCGCGCCCAGTCGAGAGAGGTGCGGCGTGGGGACCTGCGCGTCCAGCAGCCCGAACCCGCAGGCGCGCAGCCGCTCGACCAGATGGGCGACGGCCGCTTTCGAGGCGTCGGTCCGCCGGTGGAACATCGACTCGCCGCCGAAGAAGCCGCCCAGCGCCACGCCATAGAGCCCGCCGACCAGCTGGTCACCCTCCCAGACCTCGACGCTGTGGGCGTGCCCCATCTGGTGCAGCTGCCCGTAGGCGCGCACGAAGTCGCCGGTGATCCAGGTGGACGGGCGGTCCTCCGCCGTCTCCGCGCACGCCTGCATGACGTCCGCGAACGCGCGGTCCACGCTGAAGGTCCAGCCGTTGCGGCGCGCGGTCCGCCCGACGGTCCGATGCGGTCGCCAGCTGTCGAGGTCGAAGATGGCCCGAGGGTCCGGCGACCACCAGGTCAGGACGGGATCGGACGACCAGGGAAACACGCCCGCCCGATACGCCGCCAGCAGCGTCGGGACGTCCAGCCGGCCGCCCAGCGCGACCAGCCCCTCTGGACCGGAGGCGGCGGACTCCTCTTCCGTGACGGCCACGGGGCGCAAAAAAGGGCGCGGTCCGTCGTCAGAGTCCACGCCTGGAGTCTAACAGCGGTCCGCGCCCCGTACGGAACGTGGTGATTGGAGGCGGGGGCCGTCAGAGCCCCTGGTCCGCCGAAGCACCGTGCTCGCCCGTCTGATGAGCGGTGCGGTCTTCGTCGGATGAGCGCTCGTCTGCGCTTTCCCCGCTCTCGCCGCCCTCGCCAGGCTGGCGATTGGCGTTCTCACGCGCCCGGCGACGCCCGCCGCTCACCATGCCTCCCTTGCGCCCTGCCTCGCGTGCCTCCTCCGAGTCGAACTCGTGCGCGGTCCCCTTCTGGTGCGCGGCCTTTCCGCCCTGCGACGAGATCTGCCGCTGCCGCTCCGGATCCATCCCTGCAAAGCCGCGACCGCGGCTCTCGCCCTTCTCGTTGCTCGCCATGACGCTTTCCTTCCCCGCGGAACCTCGCCCGCGTCGCTGTGTGACAGCTCTTCTGTCGGTCCCAGCTTCTAATCCAAAGCTGTGCACGGTCCC
>CAZPUH010000385.1:0-1055 GCA_964589215.1 uncultured Myxococcales bacterium
AAGGATCAGAAGCGCCTGCTGGCCTGCGCCGCCTACCTGGACGGCGAGTACGGCTATAAGGACCTCTACATGGGCGTGCCGATCGTGATCGGCGCCGGCGGCGTCGAGAAGATCGTCTCGATCGAGCTGACGGCCGACGAGAAGGCCATGCTCGAAAAGTCGGCGGGCGCGGTGCGCGAGGTGCTGGAAGCCTCGCGGAAGCTCTAAAGGATCGCGGGCGCGCCGTGAAGATTCACGAGTACCAGGCCAAGGAGATCCTCAAGAAGTTCGGCGTCCCCATTCCGAAGGGGCGTCCGGTCTTCAGCCTCGACGAGGCGGAGGCGGCGGCCAAGTCGCTGATCGCCGAGACGGAGAACGAGTTCGTCGTCGTCAAGGCGCAGATCCACGCCGGCGGCCGCGGCAAGGGCGGCGGCGTGAAGGTCGTCAAGGGCGCCGGCCCGGCGCGCGAGACGGCCCAGAAGATCCTGGGGATGAACCTGGTCACGCACCAGACCGGCCCCGGCGGCAAGCTGGTCAAGCGCCTGCTGATCGAACAGGCCGTCGACATCGCGCGCGAGCTGTATCTGGGCCTGGTCGTCGACCGCGGCTTCGGCCGGGTGGTCGTGATGGCCTCCTCGGAAGGCGGCATGGAGATCGAAGAGGTCGCCGCCGCCCACCCCGAGAAGATCCTGAAAGAGGTGGTCGACCCCGTCGTCGGCCTGGCGAGCTTCCAGGCCCGGAACCTGGCCTACGGGCTGGGGCTCCACGGCGCCGCCGCCAAGAACGCCGCCGAGCTGCTGCTGCTGGTCTACAAGGCGTTCGTGGCGACCGACGCGTCGCTGCTGGAGATCAACCCGCTGGTCGTCCTGACCGACGGGCGCGTGCTGGCGCTGGACGCCAAGATGACCTTCGACGACAACGCGCTCTACCGGCAAAAGGAGCTGGAGGGGCTGCGCGACCTCGACGAAGAGGACCCCGCCGAGACCGAGGCCAAGCGCTACGACCTGTCGTTCATCAAGCTGGACGGCACGATCGGCTGCATGGTGAACGGCGCCGGGCTGGCGATGGCGACGATG
>CAZPUH010000386.1:0-6402 GCA_964589215.1 uncultured Myxococcales bacterium
CGATCTCCGCGTTGACGCGGTCCAGCTCCGCGCGGAGGCGCAGCCGCTCGGCCGCGGGGTCCACCGGAGCGGGGCCGGCGTGCGCCGCCGGCGCGGGGGCTGCGTACGCGCGCGGCGCGGCGGCGGGGGCGAGCGCCGCCATCAGGAAGAGGGTGAGTCGGAACTGCGCGCGGGACATCGCCGGGTTCGCGGATTCTAGAACACAGCAACCGGCGTACCACCGATCGGGTGGGCCCTACGCATCCCAGCCGCCTCGGGAACGGCGGCCGGCCGGCCGAGCTGGGGGGCCGCGGCCTCAGATTCTTGAGGCCGGCGCCGAATTCGCCGATGATCCCTCCCATGCAGCGCGCGGGATCGGTCATGGGGTGGCGCGTCGGCCTGGCGGCGCTGGCGCTCGTCGGGTCGGCCTGCGCCACCCAGGGCCCGGCGTCGAACGAGATCAAGCCCCGCCCGAACCTGACGGCGGCCGACTTCTATCCGCTGAGCCCCGGCTGGAAGTGGGCCTACGACGTCGAGCGCGACGGGATCAACATCCTGGCGACCTACGCCGTCCAGGAGCGGACCGGCGACACCGCCGTGGTGCAGGCCGGCGACGAGAAGCTCACCTACGTCGTCAGCCCGCAGGGGATCGCGCAGGTCGAAGCCGGCGTCGCCGGCGACTACGTCATCAAGAACCCGCTGTCGGTCGGCGCCGAGTGGCCCGTCAGCGGCGGCAAGGCGCGCATCGCTTCGGTCAGCGCCGACTACCGGATGGGGTCGGGCGAGCACTATCTGGGCTGCCTGGTCGTCGAGGTCACGCGCACCGAGCCCGTGCGGATCGCGCGCACGACGTTCGCGGCGGACCTCGGCCCGGTCGCGCTGGAGATGCAGGTTCAGGACGGCCCCAAGTTCGTGACGACCACGCGCGCGCGCCTGCGCGCCGTCACCCGGCCCGGCGAGCCGTCGGCCGCGCCGTAGCTGGTCGAGCGTGACCTCGCGTCAGGCCAGCCAGCCGATGAGGGCGGCGGCGCCCGCGAACACCGACGCCCAGGCGACGGCCGCTGCGAAGCGGAGCTCCGCCCGGATGCCCATGGGCGCGCGCGTGCACACGATCAGCGGCTGATCGGGGCGTCCCTGGAACAGCGGCGAGACGCCGCCGCGGAAGACGTCGCCGCGGTCGTGGTCCGGGGCCACCGTCACCGGTCCGGCGATGTAGATCTGGTCCCCCTGCGCGAGTGAGGTCTCGAGGTGCAGGGCCCAGTCCGGTCCCGCGATCTCGCGGTAGTGATCGCTGCGGATGAACGTGACGTGGCGGCCCAGATCGACGCGCGCCGTGCCGCCCTCGTCCGCGACGGTCACCTCGGTCCCCGCCTGCTCGTGATGGCGGATGGCGGGGCCGACGTCGACGGTGTGCCAGTAGACGCAGGGAGCACCCGAGATCGGTCCGCGGAGGCGATCGGGCGAGACGATCCGCGCCGAGACGTGGGCGGTCTCGCCGGTGAGCTCGACCGAGCGGATCGGGACCGCGGCGGGCTCCGCCAGCAGCGGCCCCAGTCGGCGGCGCCGTTCGGCGACCATCGCGGCCAGCGCGAGCCCGGCAAGCAGCCAGCCCAGGGCGACCCAGGCACCACCGACGTGCACCATGCCGATCGACCCGGGCCCCAGCGCCACCTGACCGATCGACCCCAGCAGCCCGGCGGCGACCTGGCCGGCCGCGAGCGTGCCCCACGCGAGCTGGCCGATGCCCCAGCCGAGCGCGATGGCGGCTTGCCCGATGCTGATCGCGCCGATGGCGACCTGGCCGATCGCCACCACGCCCACGGCGACCTGACCGACGGCGACCACGCCGATGGCGGGGGGCCGACGGCCGGTGGAGGGGTCGATCCCGCTGACCACGTGGACCAGCGGAAGCCGTCCGACCTTCAGGCGCGACCGGTACTCGAACGCCGGCGACGGTGCCGGCTCTGCTGCCGGTGCCGAGCGTGCCTGCGTTACCATGCCTCAAGCCTACGGCGCGCCTTCGGCGCCTGCAATGCCCGGCGAATCAGATCAGGATCAGGATCGGGTCGCCGCGCGATACGCTGTGGCCGTGCGCGGTACGCTCCGCCCCATGAACGTCCGATGACCGGTCGCCCGGCGTCCCTCTCGTTTCTTGCGCTTTCATTGATATGCGCCGGCGCGGCATGCGGGACGACCCCCTCGGGGCGGCCGCGCCCGCCGGCGATCACCGGGCAACCGCCCCGTGTGGCCAGCAACATCTTGCGGTCGGACTACGCCGGGTCGGCCCGCTGCGTCGGGTGCCACGCCGAGATCGCCGCCGCCTGGCAGAGCTCGCCCATGCACCTGATGACCCGCGTGCCCGAGACCGCCGAGGTTCGGGCCCCGTTCGACGGGGGCGTGTTCCGGTTCAAGGACGACACGGCCCGCCTGACGCAAAAGGACGGGGCGCGCTTCGTGGCGCTCGAGTCTGCGACGGGCGCGCCGGGGCATCTGTATCGGGTCACGCGGGTCATCGGAGGTCGTTACCGTGAGGACTTCGCGGGCGTCGAGGTCGACCCGCACGGCGCGCCCTTGCCCGGGCCCGAGCTGCTGCTACCGATCTCGTACGTCTTCGAGACCCGCTCGTTTCGTCTGAAGGGCTACTCGGTGCTGGTGGGGGAGCGCCCTGGGCTGCGCGCGGGCGGCGTCTGGAGCCAGACCTGCATCTTTTGCCACAACACGGTCCCGTACTTCGACGACATCTGGGGCGCGCTGCAGGGGCCGGGCGCCCCGGCCTACCAGGGCGAGGTGGTCGATCGCCTCTTGCCTGAAAGCCAGCGGCTGGATTTCGTGGTCGCGCCCGGGCAGGGCGAGGCGCTGTCCGCGGCGGTGGCCACCGAGCTGCGCACCGTCGGCAGCCAGGCACCGCTGCCGCCGGGACCGCAGGCGGCGCTGCGCCGGGGCACGCGGGAGCTGCGCGCGCACTTCACTGCCCGCGACTTCGTCGAGCTGGGGATCGGCTGCGAAGCGTGTCACGGCGGCAGCCGCGCGCACGCCGATGATCCGCTCCTGCTGCCGGACTTCGCGCCGCGCGCGTCGTTCCTGGACACGGCCGCCGCGCGCGAGGTGACCCGGGCCGAGCGCATCAACCGCGTCTGCGCGCGCTGCCACCAGGTGCTCTTCTCGCGTTACCCGTTCACGTGGGAGGGCGGGCAGCGGCACGGGGGGACGGCGGGCGGCAGCTCGATCACGTCCGGCGAGGCGCGCGACTTCCTGCTGGGGGGCTGCGCGCGCCAGATGTCGTGCGTGACCTGCCACGATCCGCACGGCGAGGATCGTCGCGCCGACCTCGCGCGCCTGGCGACCCCTGCCGGCAACGGCGTCTGCGTGCGTTGCCACGAGCAGTACGCCGCGCCCGCGGCGCTGCGTGCCCACGCCCACCACGACCCAAGCGGCGCCGGCGGCAGCTGCGTCGCGTGCCACATGCCCCGCAAGAACATGGGGCTCGGGTACGCGCTCACGCGTTATCACCGTATCGGCCGCCCCGACGATCCCGTGCGGGTCGAGGGCGACCGCCCGATCGAGTGCGCGCTGTGCCACGCCGACAAGACGGTCGGGCAGCTGGTCGGCGCGATGGAGCAGTGGTGGGGACGGCGCTACGACCGCGCCATGCTGCAGGTGCTGTACGGCAGCCTGGACGCGCAGCCGCTGCAGGCGACGCTGGCGCGCGGCAAGCCGCACGAGCAGGCGGTGGCGATCGCGGCGCTGGAGACGGCGCACGCGACCGATGCGGTCGCGCCGATCGCGCGGCAGCTGGTGAATCCGTATCCGCTGGTCCGCTACTACGCGCGGCGCGCGCTGGCGGCGCTGCGCGGCGCCGATTGCGCCGTCGACCTCGATCGGCCTGTCGGCGAGATCGCGGCCGCCGTGCGGGCGTGCGTCCCCGGCGCGTTCGCCGGCGAAGCGGCGCCCGCGAGTCGCGCCGCGCCGGGAAACGACGTTCCCGACGAGGATTGACCGCCCGCCGCGCTACAATCGCGCGCCGTGACGGAGACCGAATCCATCGTTCGCCCGCCGCTGGTGATCTTGACCGGCTTTCTGGGCGCCGGGAAAACGACGGCGCTCAACCGTGTGCTGGGCACGCAGCACCACCGCCGCGTCGGTGTGATCATCAACGAGCTGGGACGCATCGACATCGACACCCGCCTCGTCAAGAGCCGGGCCGGCGACGTGGTGGAGCTGGCGGGCGGCTGCGTCTGTCACGAGGTGCGCGTCCAGTCCGAGCTGTGGACGGCCATCGCCGAGGTGGCGCGCCGCGGGCGTCCGGACGTCGTGGTCCTGGAGACGACCGGCATCGCCGAACCCTGGTCGATCCTCGACGGGCTGGAGGGGCTGGGTGACGCCGCCCCCGCGGTCCCGGCGGCCGTCGTGTGCGTGATCGACGCCGAGGCGGGGGCCGGCCAGCTGGTGCGCCACGAGGAGGCGCGCGCGCAGATCGAGGCCGCCGATCGCGTGCTGCTGACGAAGCTGGATCTGGCGCCGCCCGAGGCGGTCGTGGCCCTGCACCGCGAGATCGCGCGGCGCAACCCGGCCGCGGAGCGGGCCAGCTTCCCGCCGGGCGACGACGCCACCGCCGAGATGGTCACCTGGCTTCTGGACGCGCGTCGAGCGGCACCGGCGCCGCGCGCGCGGCACGCGCATGCCCCGCACGCGCACAGTCAGCTGGCGGCCGTCGCCTACGCCGACGCGGCGCCGCTGCTGGCCGAGCCGCTGCTCGCCGTCGTCGATCGCCTGGGGCCGGCGCTGGTGCGGGCGAAAGGGTTCGTTCACGTGACGGGCGACGGGCGCCGGGGATTCCTCGAGCGAGCGGGCCTTCGCACCGAGCTGCGCTTCGGCGAGCCGTGGGGCGACGCCGCGCCGTCGACGGAGCTGGTCTTCATCGGCGAAGGGCTGGACGCGGGAACGATCCGCCGGCAGATCTGGGCCTGCCGGGCGGGCTAGAACGGACGGGGCGACGGATCTTCTATCCTTTTTTGCGGAGAGTTCGCATTTTTTCGTTCCGGCCACAAATATCAGCCGATAGGCAACGGTTCTGATTGACCGAGCCCGACCCCGCGTAGTCCTCTTTGCAGCGCTGTTTGGTGGACCATCGCACGAGGTTTCATCAATTCGTTGAAGCTGGTCCCTCAATCAGCGTCGCGTCGTTCGGTTGTCCCCTTCTGCCCCCTGAGGACCGCATGCACAAGCATCGACGTATTCGTACGTTCCTGCTCTCCAGCGCCGCCGTCATCCTGCTCAGCACCACCGCGTTCGCGCAGGTGGACGCGCCGCCCGCGGCGCCCGAGGCGCCGATCGATCAGCCGCCACCGCCGCCGCCTCCTCCTCCGCCGCCGCCCGTCGAGGTCGCGCCGCCGCCGCCCGCGCCGCCCGCCGCCGTCCCGATGCAGGCGTCGATCGCCGCGTCGACGGCCATCGCGCCGTCGCAGTCGCCGTTCAAGATCGAGACGGCGAACGGCAGCTCGGTGAAGATCGGTCTGCTCCTGCAGCCGCAATTCCAGTCGCTGGGGAACAACACCCTCGACGGTCAGACGAACAACCTCTACATCCGCCGCACGCGCCTGCTGGTTGGCGGAACGTTGTTCGGCACGATCGAGTACTTCTTCGACACGGATTACCCGAACCTGTTCCTGTCGCAGACGGAGGTCACGGGCGGCATGGCGACGCAGACGCCGAAGTCGACGCCCGGTCTGAACATCCAGGATGCGTTCGCGACGGCCAAGCCGTTCGGTGACGTGTTCAAGATCGACGCCGGCTACATGCTGCCGCCGCTGAGCCACAATGCGCTCCAGGGCGCCGGTACGCTCTACGGCCTGGACTACTACACGAACTCGTTCCGGAGCACCGCCAACACGCTGCTGGGTTCGTCCGCGTCGCCGGTCGGCCGTGACACGGGCGTCGAGGCGCGTGGCCTGGTGCTGGACGGTCACCTCGAGTACCGCATCGGCCTCTTCCAGGGGTTGCGCAACGCGCCCAGCGGCAACGACGTCGGTGGCCGGAACTTCTTCCGGGTCGCGGCGCGCCTCCAGCTCAACCTGCTGGATCCGGAGACGGGCTTCTTCTATGCCGGCACCTACCTGCGCGCCAAGAAGGTCCTGTCGATCGGCGTGTTCGGCGACGAGCAGGACAGCTTCAACTATCGCTTCTTCGGCGGTGACGTCTTCGCCGACCTGCCGGCCGGAGAGGGCCTCTTCACCGCCCAGGTGGACGTCGTTCACTGGCAGGGCGGCAACTTCGTCACGATCGCCAAGCAGACCGCGCTCATGGCGGAAGCCGGCTACATCTTCCCGGGCGTTCGTGTGAGCCCGATCCTGCGGTTCGAGAAGGACTGGAACAGCAGCACGAACCCGGCCGTCTACGCCGTGGGCGTGGCCTGGTGGCCCTACG
>CAZPUH010000387.1:0-6313 GCA_964589215.1 uncultured Myxococcales bacterium
CAGCGACAAGAACGCCAAGCCCTACGAGTTCCGCGAGCACTATCACGAGAACGTGATCGTGACGCACCCCAAGTTCGGGGTCGGGTTCGTCTCGGAGATCCTGTCGGACAGCAAGGCGGAGATCACCTTCAAGGATGCGCGCCGCGTGCTGGTGCACAACCGGAAGGACATGCACGGCCTGCCGCTGGCGGCCGAGGGCGACGGGCATCCGTCGGACACCAAGATCGCCAAGTTGATCCCCAAGGCCGACAAGGCGCCGAAGGGCAAGGACGCCAAGCCAGCCGTCGTCGCGAAGGACGGCAAGCCGGCGAAGGAGCCCGCCAAGGAACCGGCCAAGGACGCGGCCCAGGCACACGGGAAGGACGCCCACGCCAAGGACGCGCACCCGAAGGACGCCAAGGCGGCCAAGGAATCCAAGGACGCCAAGAGCGCGCCGGCCAAGGCGCCCGCGGCCAAGCCGGCGACCGCGCGGGCCGAGAAGATCGTTCCCGCGGCCAAGGCGTCGAAGCGGTCGTCCAAGCCGCCCCGGCCCATGCGCGCCGCTGCGCCGGCCCACGGCCGCGCCAGCGGCAAGCCGCCGGCCAAGGCCGCGAAGCGGCACAAGAAGTAGGTCCTACCGCTCCGACGCGCCCACGGCGCGGGAAATCGAGCGGCCTCTACTGGACGATGAACACGTAGAGGTCGTAAAGGGCGTGGGTGTAGACGGCGACCGCGAACCCGCGGTTCCAGTACAGCAGGCCGAAGCAGATGCCGGCCAGCAAACGGAACACGAAGATGCCCAGGTGCAGCGGGTCACCGTAGGGCGGGATGTGGTGCATGGCCGAGAACAGCGCCGCGGAGACGACCAGCGCGATCACCAGCGCCACCCAGCGGCGTAGGCCCAGCACCCGTTCGAAAAGCGCGACGAGCCCGGTCATGATCCCCAGCCGGAACACGGTCTCCTCGTAGACGCCGGCCCCCAGGGACATGACGATGCGCGTCCCCAGCCCCTGCTGGCCCACGAAGCCGCCGGCGAGGCGCGGCGAGATCCCGAGGCCGCGGGTCATCACGAAGACGATCAGCGAACCCATGGTCAGGGCGTAGATCGCGCTCTCGATGAGGACCGGCACGATGAGCCGCGGGTCGAACCGCTGCTTGTGGCGCAGCAGCGCGACGGCGATCGCGAACGCGGTGGCGACCGCGAAGGTCAGCGCCAGGTAGCTGCCGCTCGACAGCCCCAGGTTCCGGAACAGGAAGACGGTCAGGAAGTCGGCGCCGTTCAGCACCGGCAGCGTGAAGAGGACGCCCAGCTGGTAGATGAGAAAGAGCGGGAACACCAGCACCAGGCTGGTCAGCAGGTTGCGCGGGTCGTTGCGGAAGGCCTGCGTCTGCCCTCCCCCGCGCCGCTTGGCGCGCGCCGCGGGCGCCCGGGGCGCCGGGCTCATCGCCCCCGCCGGGACCGGTGCTCGCGCTCGGTGTGTCCCGCCTTCTTCTCGAGCTGCGCGATGGCCTCGGGCAGCTCGGTCTTCATGCATTTGATGTCGGTGCCGCCGAAGCTGAGGGGGCCGACGCGCCGGGCGCGCAGCCCGCGCAGCGCCGGCAGCGCGCGCGGGTCGCCCAGCTCGCGCAGCTTGCCGACCCACTCTTTGCGGGCCTCGCAGTCGTCGGCCTTGCGCAGCTCGAGCATCCCCAGCGACACCCGGTCCACGCGCTTGCCCTCGCCCAGGTCGGTCAACGCCTGGGCCGCCCGGCGCCGGCGCGGCAGGTCGCTGCCCTCGTTGGCGGTCTTGGCCAGGATGTCGGCGGCGGGCGCGCCGATGTGGTCGACGACCAGGTCCAGCGCGGCGTCGTCCAGCTTGGGGTCGTTCAGCATCTCGTCGACGTGGCCCAGCAGGACGGGGTCGCCGCGGAACCCGGAGTCCAGGGCGATGGCCTGCCCGTAGTGCTCGAGGGCTTCCTTGTGCTTGTCCTCGTCGTACGCCACGCGACCCAACATATAGCGCACGCGGGCGTCCTTCGGCCGGCTGGACAGCAAGTTGTCGAGCGTGCGGCGGGCGGCCGCGGTGTCGCCGCTCTCCAGCAGGCTCTCGACCTTCTTCATCTCGGCCGCCAGGTCGGGCGGCGGCGGGGCCGGCTTGACGGGCAGCACGGCCAGGGCCGCCGTCTTGGCCGGGCGCCGGTGTCGGATCGCCCGCGCGGCGCCGACGGCGACCACCGCGACGACGATCGTGGCGATCAGCGGCAGCCGGCGGCGGGCAGCCGAGGCCTTCGGCAAGGCCAGGTGAGGCTGCGTCGCCTCCGTCTCCAGCTCCGGGTCGTGCTGGGCCTCGGCGTCGTCCAGCGCCTGCAGGAACGCAGCCGCCGTCGCGAACCGGTTCTCGCGCGACTTCTCCAGCGCCTGCAGCACCGCCTGCTCCAGCGGCAGCGGCAGGTGCACGTTCGGGTTCACGTCCCGCATGCGCGGGGGCGCGTGCGCCAGGTGCATCGAGATGATCTTGACCTTGTCCTCCGACTCGAACGGCCGGCGGCCGGTCAGCATCTCGAACAGGATCACGCCGGCCGCGTAGATGTCAGCGCGGCCGTCGACCGCCTCGCCGAGCGCCTGCTCGGGCGACAGGTACTCGGGCGTCCCGAAGATCACCCCGGCCTGGGTCAGCGCCTCGCGCCCGGGGCCGCCGTTCTGGGGCTCGGTGACCTTGGCGATGCCGAAGTCCAGGATCTTCACGACGTCCGTCTGGCCGTCGCGCTCGACCAGCATGACGTTCTCGGGCTTGAGGTCGCGGTGGACCACCCCCGCCGCGTGGGCGTGCTCCAGCGCGCGCAGCATCTGGCGCACGATGTTCAGCGCGCGCGGCACCGGCATGGGACCGCCCGCGATGGCCGCCGACAGCGACGTGCCCGACAGCAGCTCCATCGCCAGGAACAGAGAGCCCTCGGCGGTGCGGCCGAAGTCGGTGACGGTAATGATGTTCGGGTGGTCGAGGCGGCTGGCCGACTCGGCCTCGCGCTCGAAGCGCCGGGCGAACTCTTCCTTGCCCGAGAGCTCCGGCAACAGCACCTTGATGGCCAGATCGCGGCGCATCATCGTGTGCTCGGCGCGGTAGACGGCGCCCATCCCGCCGAGCCCGATGCGGCTGACGATGCGGTAGCGTTCGCCGACGACCTGCCCCACGAACGGGTCGGTCACGGGGGCGCCGCAGCGCGCGCAGACGGTGTCCTCCAGCTGCACGGGCGCGCCGCACGCGCCGCAGGTCGCCATCAGCGCGCCTCCGGGCGGACGGCGGCGATGGCCTCGCGCTGCGGGTCCAGGAACCGGTGCGCCGCGCGCGCGACGTCGGGCGCGGTCACGCGCGCCAGCCGTTCGGGGCGCGCGCGGTAGCTGAGCGGCGGCAGGCCGAAGGCCTCGTCCAGCGCCACGGCGTCGGCGACGGCGGCCCGGCTGCGCAGCTCCAGCGCGCGCTGGCCGGCCAGGCGGTTGGCGGCGCGGGTGACTTCGTCGGCAGTCACACCGCCGGCGAGCACTTCGGCCACGGCGGCGCGCAGCCGCGCGACCGTGGTGTCGACGTCGGCGGGGCGGGCGCCGGCGGTCAGCGCGATGTAACCCGGGTCGAACCCGCGCGCCGCGAGCGCGCCGAAGGGGACGGCGTTCGGCTCGCTCACGCGCGCGCCGCGGGCCTGCAGCACCTCGGCCAGGACCTCGACGGCGGGACGATCGGGGTCTCCGACGGGCGGGCCGGGGTAACCCAGGATGATCTCGGCCCGATCGTGGTCGGTGGTGCCGAAGAGCGTGACTGGCTCGCGGCGCCCCGCCTCGGCCGACAGCCACGACGACATCACCGTCGTCGACGAAGGCGCCAGGCGCCCGCGCGGGGCGCGCTCCGCGAACATCGAGACCACGGCGGCGGCCACCTCCCGTGGGTCGACGTCCCCGACGACGGCGACGACCAGGCGGTCCAGGGGGTAGCGGCGGCGATAGTGGTCCAGCAGCCGCACATGGGTCAGCCCGGCCAGCGACGCCGGGGTGCCGGTCGGCTCCAGACGAAAGGGCTGGTCGGGCCACAGCGCCTGGCGGAACAGGTTCCAGGCGGCGCGCGCCGGATCCCCGTCGCCCGAGCGGGCGCGGTCGATGACGACGCGGCGGCCGCCATCCAGCTCGGCCGCGGGGAAACTGGGACGCAGCAGGCAGTCGGCCATGATGCCCAGCCCGCGGCGCCAGTTCGCGGGAAGCAGCTCGGCGCGCAGCCCCAGGTGGTTGCGGTCGGCGACGCCGGACAGCGACCCGCCCAGCGCACGCATGTCGTTCGCGATCTGCGCGGCAGAGCGCGAGCGCGTCCCGCGGTCCAGCAAGGCGGCGATCAGCGCGGCGGCGCCGTTCGAGGCCGCGTCCTCGGCGCGGCCACCGCCCGCCCAGGCCGCCTCGACGGCCACCGAAGGCGCGCCGGGGTCCCGCAGCACGACGACCCGTACCCCGGCGGGGGTGGTCACCCGCACCAGGTCGCCGGTCGGCGGCGGCGCCGCCTTCCCGGGGGAGGACTGCGGGGCAGCAGCAGCCGCCGCCAGCACCGCCTGCAGCCGCTGCGTTTCGGCGTCCAGCGCGGCGCGGGCCCGGGGCGGCTCGACCGCCGCCAGGGCCATCGCCTCGGGGCGCAGCAACCGCGCGGCCGCGGCGCGCAGCGAGGGAGGATCCAGACGCTCGAGCCGCGCGCGGTAGCGCTGGGCGGCGTCGTCGCGCCCCAGCACGGCCCGCTCCCACCCCAGACGCCGGGCGTGCCCCTCGGCCCCCTCTTCGCCACGCGCCAGATCGGCCAGCAGCAGCGCCCGGGCCCGGGTCAGCTCCTCGGCGGGGACCTCCTCGCGCGCGAGGCGCATCGTCTCGTCCAGCAGCGCGGCGGCCGCGGCCTCCGCGCGCTGGGCGACCGGTGCCACGGCAATCTGCAACAGCGCGCTGTCGCGCCCGCGAAAGGTGAGGCCGTGAACCGCGGTGGCCACCTGGTGGTTGTCGACCAGCTCGCGCGTCAGCCGCGACTCGTCGCCGCGCGCGAGCAGCGCGGCGATCAGATCCAGGGCGGCCGCCTCGGCGGGGTCGGCGGGGACGGCCCGCACGCCCAGCGCCAGCGCGCCGTCGGCACCGCTGCCGGCGATCGCCGTCGCCGGGGCGGACACCGGGGCTCGCCCACCGGTCTCGTCCCAGGGCGGTCGCTTGCCGGCCGGAACGCCCGCGAACGCGCGCGCCACCGCCGCGCGCGCGGCCGCCGCCTGGACGTCGCCCACGACCACCACCGTCATCGCCGAGCCCACGTAACACTCCGCGAAGCGCGACGCCAGCGCTTCGCGCGTGATCGCCGAGACCGCCGCCGGCGTGCCGAGCACGGGACGGGCGTACGCGCCCTCGCCGAACAGCGCCGAGCGGACCCGGTCGGCCGCCTGCTGGGCCGGGTCGCCCGCCTGTCGCGCCAGCTCGGCCAGCGCGGACCGCCTGGCCTCGTCGACGGCCGCGGGGTCGAACGTGGGCCCGCTGAGGGCGTCGCCCAGCACGTCGATGCCCAGCTCGACGAAGGGCGCCGCCACGGTCGCGTGGAAGACCGTCTCGTCGAGCCCCGTCCAGGCGCCCAGCGTCCCCCCGACCGCCTCGATGTCGCGCGCGGCGATCCCGGCCGGGCGCCGGCGCGTGCCCGCCAGCAAGACGTGCTCGAAGAGGTGCGCCGCGCCGGCGACCGCGGGGGGATCCGCGGACGCGCCGCCCGCGACCCAGACCTGGATCGCCACCACCGGCGCGGCGTGGTTCTCCTCGATGACGAGGCTGACGCCGTTGGGCAGTCGGGTGGCGACGCGGCTGCGCGGGCCGCCCATCGCGCCGGGCGCCAGGGTGCCGTCAGGCGCCACCGTGCCGCTGCCGGGGCTGCCGCCCAGCGAACGGCAGGCGGACGCCGAGGCGATCGCCGAACCGATCACGGCCAGCGACGCGAACCGCAGCGCCGCGCGAGCGAGGGACACGAATCGCACGAACCGGGCGAGGTTATCAGATCGCCTCCGCGCTTTCCCCCAACCGCTGTAGGCTGACCAGGCATGGATCGCGTTGACGGAGCTGGGCTTTGCCCAGCGGAGTCGTCGCGGGAGGTGTCAGGAACCCTCCCAGGGGTCCTGTCTGATCATCTTGACGGAGCTGGGCTCGGCCCAGTGGAGTCGTCGCGGGAGGTCCAAGGAACCCTCCCAGGGGTTCGGTCCAATCGCCGGGCGTTTCTGCAGGGGATGGGCGCGGCCACGGCAGCGGTGGGGGCCAGCGCGGCACTGGCCACGTCCAGGCGCGAGGGCCCGTCGTGCACGTTGAGGCGCG
>CAZPUH010000388.1:0-9966 GCA_964589215.1 uncultured Myxococcales bacterium
GGGCGGCGCGGGCCCGACCGGTGGCGCCACCGGCGGCGTCGCGCTGGACCCGGCGCTGCTCTCGAAGTGCTCGGGCACCAACCCGATCAAGTGCACGCTCGCCGTCCCCACCAATACCGCCGACTACGTCGTCACCGTCGAGCTGGGCGACCCGACGGCGGCGTCGGTCGCGCGCGTCCAGGCGGAGCTCTACCGGATTGTCGTCCCGCAGATGTCGCTGGCCGCCGGGCAGCTGGTGCAAGAGACGTTCGCCGTCAACGTGCGGACCGAGCAACACGACGGCTACTCGGCGCCGGGCGGCGTGCTGGACCTGCTGATCGACGCGCCAGCCGGCGGACCGCCGCCGCGCCTTCACGGGCTGGGCTTCGCGTTGAATCAGACCATTCCGACGATCTTCGTCGCCGGCGATTCGACGGTGTGCGACTGGGATCCGGCGCTGGCGGGCATCATCGATCCGCTCGAGCGCGGATGGGCGCAGGAGCTTTCGCAATACCTGTCGCCCGGGGTCGCCGTCGCCAACTACGCCGATTCAGGCGAAACGGCCGGCAGCTTCTACACGAAGTTCTTCCCGCCGGCGCGCGCGGCCATGCGGACCGGCGACTACCTGTTCATCCAGTTCGGTCACAACGACCAGAAGAACGCGTCGGACGTCACCAACTACCAGCCCAACCTGACGAAGTACATCGCGGACGCGCGGGCCAAGGGTGCCACGCCGGTGCTCTTCACCCCGGTCGCGCGGAAGGGCGCGAGCACCGCGAACCCAGGATTCGCCGGGCTGGATCAGCAGGCGCGGGATCTGGCGTCCTCGCAGAACATCGCGCTGGTCGACCTGACGAAGCTCGCCATCGCTTACTACGACACGGTGTCCAACGTCTCGTCGCTGTTCGCCGCCAACCAGGGAACGCACTTCAACGAGAACGGCGCGACGCAGATCGCCGGCGTGGTTGCGGGCGCGCTGAAGACCAGCGCGCTTCCGCTGCACACCCTCGTGAAGTGACCCGGGGCGGGCGCGCCCTACATCGGCGCGCCGGCGTTGATCCAGTTGTCGACCGTCGCGATCTGCGCGGTCGTCAAGCAGGCGCGCGGGTTCGAGCTGGTCGTCGAGCACTGGTAGGGCATCCGCGCGCCGCAACCTCCCAGGTTGGTGCCTTTGATCTTGTTGCTGATCAGGCTGGTGCTGGGGCTGTTCGGGACGATCAGCTTCTGCGTGGTGCAGGACTTGGTGGCGTTCTGGTTCACGATGCGGGCGTAGAGCCCCGACGAGCGCAGGTCGGTGTGGGCGCTGCCGTCGTGGCACGCCACGCAGTTCGCGGCGAACAGCGCCGTCACGTCGGCGAACGTCGCCGTCCCCGACCCGCCGCCCGACCCGCCGGTTCCGCCGCTGCGGCCAGCCGTGCCGCTGCTGCCGCCGGTTCCGCCGCTGCGACCAGCCGTGCCGCTGCTGCCGCCCGTGCTGCCGCCGGTCCCGAGCACGCCGCCGGTCCCGGTCGATCCGCCCGTCGCGCTGTTCCCGCCCGTCCCGGTCGATCCGCCCGTCGCGCTGCTTCCGCCCGTCGCGGTGGTGCCCCCCGTGCCCGTGGTGGGACCGGTGTGGATGTCCGTCGTCTCGCTCTGCGCGCACGACAAAGCCAGGCCTGCGCCGGCGGCGAACAGGAACGCAATCTTCAAATATGAGCTCTTCATGACTTCCTCGACGATTGGATGGGGTTCACGAGCCGGGTGGCCAGACTATCTGGAGACCGTTGACGGGAGCACGCGTCTGAGGACCCGTTCCAGGGGTCGCCGTCAGCGTGAAAGAAGTCCCGCTCACGTTGTGGAAAACGACGTAGCTGCCGGCCCCGCCGGCCGGGGCCAAGGTGAATCCTGGGAACGTCGACGGCGACGGGCCCGATTGCGAGACGGTGATTGTCGTGTTGCCGATTGCGTATTGGTACGTTCGCGTCGACGCGCTCGGGATGTCGCCGTAGACGTAGACATATACATCGTACCCGGCCGCAATAGGGGCCGGCAGCGCACTGACCTTCACCGTGGCGGGCGACGTGGACGACGTCGGGTCCAGATAGCCGTTCATCATGCGCGTGTTGCCGGGCGCGTCGGCGTAGCCGTTGGTCCACTCGCCCGGATTTCCCTGCGTGGCCGGTGAATTCCAGGTCACCGTCGCGGTCGTCACCGTTCCGTCCGATTGACGAAGGTTCGGCAACGTTCCGCTGACGTTCGCGGCGGCATTCCAGTTGGCCGCCACCTTGACGCCCGCGGTCTCGGTCGCCGTCATCGTGGGCGCGGCCACCAGGGTGCCGCCGCTGGCACCGCCCGTCGGGACGCTGCCGCCGACAAAGTCGATGCTGACGATGATCTGATTGCTGCCGCCGCCGGCACCCGCGCCGCCGTTCCCGGCGCGGCCGCCCGCGCCCGCAGCCCCGCCGGCGCCGGCCCCTCCGGTCGCCGGCGCGCCGCCGGAGGCGGTGCCTGAAGTTCCGCCCGAGCTGGGCGCGCCGCCGGTCCCCGCGCCCGCCGAGCCGCCCGTTCCGGGCGTGCCCCCGGTGCTCGGGTTGCCGCCGGTGCCGGGGGTGCCGCCCGTCGCGACGGTCCCGCCCGTGCCGGGCTTTCCGGCGATCCCGCCCGTGCCGCGCCCGCCGCTGCTGGATGCCACCCCGCCCGTGCCGGACGGTTGGCCGGCCGCGCCGCCGGTGCTCACGACGGCCCCGGCGGCCCCCTCGCCCGGGGCCTCCATGCCGCGATTGGCGCAGGCCACCAGGCCCAGAGCGGGCACGGCGAACAACACCGTCGCGATGCAGTTGCGCAAGGATGATTCCATCACAGCAAGGCCTGCGGCAGACACCCAGCCCCGTCCGACGGCGTCGCGCTCCGGTCCCGCACACTCGGCGACCGGCCACCCCTCGGGTTGAGCAACTACCTTAACATATGTCGCAGGCCCGATGGAAAGGGCTCAATCCGCGCTAGTTTTGAGACCTTCCAGAACGAGCGCCGACCGCGGGGCGACGCGGGCGGCTTGCAGGAACTGCTCGCGGGCCTCGGGGCGCTTGCCCTGACGCAGCAACGACCACCCGAGACCTGCGCGCGCGTCCGCGTCGCTGGGGTAGCGGGCGACCACCCGGCGGTAGAGGCCTTCCGCCTCCGCGAAGCGGCCTGTGCTGTAGACGGCAAACGCCAGCCGCAAGCCGGCCAGGTAGCTGGCCGGGTCTCGCTCCAGCGCGGCGCGCGCGCCCTGCTCGACCGCCGCCCAGTCGCGCAGCGCCATCTGAGGCATCAGGCAGCCGAGCCGCGCCTCCAGCGAGTCTCTCTCGAGCGCCAGCGCCTGGCGGTAGGCAGCCACGGACTCCGCATACCGGCCGAGCCGGTAGAGCAGCCATCCGCGGCGTAAATGAGCCAGGTAGCCGGCCTGCTCAGGACCGCCCAGCGCGCCCAGCGCCGAGAGCGCCTGCGCGAAACGGCCGGCGGCTTCCTCGTCATACGATCTCTGGTACACGCGCGCGGTCTCCGGCAGCAGCCCCGACGGCTCGGCGGCGCTGGGGTCGCCGGCGGGAGCGGCGTTCGCGAACGCCGGCCCCGGCGCGCCGTCAGCAAGGCCGATCTGAGACACCGCGGGGTGGCGGGCGGGCGTCACGTGGCCACGGTGCTTGGTCTTGGCCGCCAGCGCCGGTCCCGCGCCGGCGAGCAGGACGACGCCCACGGCGGCGAATCGATTCAGGCGGCCCCGGGCGTCACCGGTCACGGGGCAGCGACTCCGCGGGGCCGGACGGACGGGGCAGCTGGATGATCCGCGACAGCGTCGGGGCCGAGGCACCGGGACCAAGGGGTCGCGGGCCGCCCGGGCGCGCGCCGGGACGAACGGGCGCCGAGGCTGACGGCTCAACGCGCGTGGCGCGCACCGTGGCCCCACCGCCCACCGTCACCTCGACGCTGATCGGCCATCCGGCGCTGCCGTGGCCGACGTCGAGCAACGCGCGGGATCTCACGGCGGCCACGCCGGCGCGGCGGGACGACGCGCGGCCCACGATCGCGAAGCCGCCGCGCTCGCGGAGGCAGCGGTACTCCATCGCCCGCCCCCTGTCCGGCAGGAAGGGCGCGACCACCTCGCGCAGCGCCGCGTACCACCGCGGGGCGCGCCACGCCGGAGGCAGGTGGTCGTCCCAGCAGATGCCCGGATCCGCGATCAGCGGCACGCGCCCCAGCGCCGCCCGCAGCAGGTGCAGCACCGAACGCGGCGGCGCCTGGACGTCGAACACGGTGAACTGATTCGCCGTGCGGGCAAACGACAGTACGCCGCCCGCCTCGGAGCGAAGGACCGTTTGGCCGAACCGATCCACCTCGCAGCGCACGCGCTCGGTCTCCCCTGCCCCGCCATCGCGCGTGACGCGATAGACGCAGCTGGTCCCCGGCGCGAACGCGAAGGCCTTCGCCAGCTCGACGTCGCCGTCGGGGTTCCGCCAGATCTCGCCCTCGCGCGGAACGACTCCCGTCGCCAGACGAGGCACCGTCGAACCGGGCGGCGCCGTCGCGACGGCGTTCTCGAACGCGCAGGGAATCGTCGGAGCTCCCAGCACCGGCGACGCCTGCAGCTGAAAGTGCAGGTGCGGGCGGGGCGAGCGCCCCGAGCTTCCGCACAGCCCCAGCACGTCGCCGCGCGCGACGATCTGTCCCTCGCGCACCGCCACCGACCGGGGCGCCAGGTGCGCCACGACGGAATACACGCTGGGCGCGTGAACCAGCACCACGACGTTGCCCCAGTTGCGCTCGAGGTCGACGCCCCCGATGGGGTTGTCGGGCACGTCGTTCTCGATCGCCACGACGGTGCCGTCGGCCGCCGCCAGCACCGGCAACCCGTAGCAGTGATAAGCGTCGACGCAATCCGCGGGAGTGCCGGCGTCGTGCAAGCGCCCGTCCGCGCCGCTGACCTCGAAGTCGAACGCGTGCCGCCAGGCGCCCTGGTGGGTGAGCGACCCGTTCACGCCCTGCGTGCAGAGCCAGGCCCCCCGGAACGGCAGCGCAAACGCGAGCCCGCCGTGGGGGTGGTGCGCCGCCCGAAGCGTCCGCGTCTGATGGAAGCGCAGGTTCTGTTCCGGCGAGCCGGGGGCGAAGTCGACGGCCTTCGGGCGTCGATCGCGCGTCCGCTGTCGCATGGCGCACAACAGGACCAGCACGACGACGTTGAACGGCAGGACCAGCAGCGGAAGCCCCCACGCAGCCAGCGGACGCCGGAGGCCGATCGCCGCGATCGCCGAGACCGCCGCGGCGGCGGCGCCCAGGGCGAAAGAGGCGGGCCCCGGAACGAACCAGGTCCCGCCCAGCGCCATCGCGGCCAGGACGCCGTTGAAGAGCAGCGGCGCCGCCAGGGTGGGCGGCAGGTCGGGCAGCGGCGCCGCCGGCCGAAGCAAGGGCGCCAGCGCCACGGCCCCCGTCGCGGCCAGCAAGCAGGCCACGCGGCTGTGCACCAGCAACGCCGCGACCACCAGCAGCCCCGCCTCGGGGCGCGGCACGAAGACCAGCGCGCCGATCCACGCCAGCCAGCCAGCCGTGGTCGAGTGAGCGGCGCCGAGGCCCGGCGCCAGCAGCGACGCCGGCGTCGGGATCGACCTCGGCGGCAGCCCCAGCGACGGGGCGACGAGGAGAAGCAGGTAGGTCGACAGCACGAACGGCATCGTGAGCGCGGGTAGCGCCAGCGCGCGACCGGCCGTGGCGGCCACGAAGGCGGTCACGACGGCCGACAGCGCGCCCCAGGCCGCGGCCACCCCCAGCCCGCCCGCGCCGGCGCCAAACAGATGCCCCACCGCCAGACCGACGAAGAGCGCGTTGTAGCCGGTCGGCCCTTCCGAGAACGCGCCTTCGGAAAGGCTCAGCGCGCGCGCGGCCAGCGCGGCCCCCGCCAGCGCCGCCAGCCCGCCCACCATCGTCGGCACGTCCAGCGCGGTGGCCACCAGCAGGAGGAACCCGGCGGCCCGCGATCGGCTGATCAGGATCTGCGCGTAGGACCGCAACACGGCCTCGCCGGCGGCGGCCGCGGCGCGCCACGCGGCCGCTGCCCAGTCCGCCGCCCGCAGGGCCGACCCTAGGCGAGCCACGCCGGCATCGCCTCCATGTCGTTCAGATCGCCCACGGTCTCCGCGCGGCGGATCACCGCCACGGCGCCGCTGGTTCCCACCATGACCACCGCCGGGCGCAGCGTGATGAACTGCATCCACTGCGTCACGTTGTAAGCGCCGACCGTCGAGAACACGATCCGGTCGCCGATCGACAGCGGCGGCAGGGCGACCGCGTCGCGCATGACGTCGATGTTCATGCACAGCGGGCCGTAGAGCACCGTCGGCTCGGTCAGGCCGCGCACCTCTTGCGCCAGGCTCACCTCGTGGCGGTACCAGAACGCGGTGAACAGCAGGTTCACCCCGGCGTCGACGACCAGTGCCCTCCGGCCGTCAGGCAGGCGCTTGCTGGCCTGCACCGTCGAGATCAGGCTGCCCGCCTCGTCGACCAGCGCGCGCCCCGTCTCCAGGACCAGCGTCGGCATCTGCGCGGCGGGGAAATCCAGCTCCGCGAGCCCGGCCGAGATCGCCTCCGCGTAACGCGAGAACGGGGGGCTGGCCTGCTGTCCGTCCAGATACTGACCCTTGAGCGTGTTGGGCGACGCGAACCCGCCGCCGAGATCGATGAACGACACGCGCACCTGATGGCGCGAGCGGAGCTCGTTCGCGAGGCGCGCCATCTTGGCAGCCGCCGCGCCGTAGGCCTTCGGGTCCTGGATGAAGGTCCCGATGTGCGTGTGGAGGCCGATCAGGTCCATGGCCTGGCCGCCCAGCACGCGCGTGATGGCCTCGTGGGCCTGTCCGGACTCCAGGTTCAGCCCGAACCGACTCCAGGACTGGACGCCGTCGATCGCCTGGTTCACGCGGATGGCCACCCGCGCGCGCCGGGCTCCCGCCCGCGCGATGCGCTCGATGCGCGCGATCTCGTCCAGATTGTCGACGTGCAGGATCGCGCCGCCGGCGATCGCGCGCTCCAGCGCGTCGTCGGGCTTGAAGGGGCCGTTGAAGTGGATCCGCTCGGGCGGGATTCCCAGCGCCACCGCCTTGTCGTACTCGAAGGGCGACACCACCTCGGCGAAGGCGCCCTCGCGGTGGAACACCCGGCAGACGGCCTGCAGGTAGTTGGTCTTGTACGACCAGGCCAGCCGCACCGACGGATAACGCCGCGAGAACGCCTGTTCCAGGTCGCGGCAACGATCGATCAGCGTGCGTTCGGAGAACACGAACAGCGGCGATCCGTACCGCGCTACCAGGTCCGCGATGGCCACGCCGTCGACGTGCGTCTGCACGCGCGGCGCCAGCTGCTGGCCGAACTTGTTGATGCCGCCCATCTGGTGGCGAACGATCCCAGGGCGCTCGTACTCCGTCGTGTTCAAGGGGCTCCTTCCGTTCAGCCGAGAGGCGCGGCCGCCTGCCGCGCGTGCGAGATCTCGCCGGTCGTGACGATCCGTTCGAAGTCCGTCAGGTCGACCACCTGATCGAGCGAGATCCGGACGAACAGCTTGCCGACCTGGTACGAGGGCAGCGGCGCCGGCTGGCGTCCCAGCGCCAGGTCGACGACCACGCGCGGCAGGTTCACGCCCGCCCCGGTCGCCAGGTGCACCCAGGCCGGAAAGCGCGGGTTCACCTCGATGACCTCGTACTTCCCGGGGGCGGCGCGCAGCGCCTCGACCTCCAGCGGGCCGCGCCACGTGGTGGCGGCGACGATGCGGGCGGCCACGTCGACCAGCGCGTCGTCCCGGATCGTGACGCCCGCCCACCCCTTGCCCTTGTCGGTGAGGGCCAGCTTCGTCATCGCGACCGGGCCCAGCAGGCCGCCGGCGCCGTCACCGACCGCGACCAGGTTCACCTCCTCACCGCGCACGTAGGCCTGGGCGATGACGGGCCCGCCCCAGGTGGCCAGCACGCGGTGGAACGCGGCCACCGCCTCGTCGCGGCAGGTCACCAGCGTCGCCCCGTAGTAGGGCCCCTTCACGAACAGCGGGTACTTCACCTCGCGCTCGACGCGGGCGATGTCGTCGGCGCTGGTCAGCACGGCCGTGGCGGGGACACCGACCCCCGCGGCCCGACCCAGCGCCGCCAGCTGCGCCTTGCCGCGCACGTCCAGCTGGGCGCGCGAGGGGATGAACGTGGCGACGCCCATTTCCCGCAGCTGCGCCTCGAGGGCAATGAACAGCGGCAGCTCCGCGTCCAGCGTCGGGATGATCACGTCCAGCCCCACCCGGTCGTGGATCGCCGCCAGGCGCGCGAGAAAGGCCTCCGCGCCCGCCGACGGGTAGGCCAGCAAGAACACGCTATCGGCCAGGTCGCGCGCGTAGACGCCAGGGTCCAGCGCGTCGTAGGTCAGACCGATGTGACGCTCGCCGCGGGGCGCGCCGGCGCGCAGCGATCGCAGCACCGGGACGCCGGGCCCCGGGTTGTCGGTGGCGTTGAGGCCGGTGACGCCAATCGTGGGCGCGTCGGCGCTCATCGCGCGCCACCGCCGGCGGGCAGGAGCCCCATCTGGCGCAGCGTTCGTACGAAGTCCGACACGTGCTCGTCCACCTCCGCCGGCGCGGCCGGGAATCTGGCGCGCACGCGCGCCGCGATGGTGGACGTGTCGGAGGGATCGATCCCCTCGCGCAGCGCGGTCAGCGCGACCAGTCCGGTGGCGTTGACGTTGAACGTCGCGCCGGTGCCAGGATCGAAGATGAATCCGGTGTCGCTGATGGCGAGCTCGGACAATCGCGTGTTCATGCTGATCCTGTTGTCGCCGGCGCCGTCGCAAAGGATCACGGGGGCCGCGACATTTCGCGCGCCTGCCGCCGATTCGCTTTTTTCGACGCCGCGGCCCGGGCGGCGCGACTAACGACGACACGGGATGAGTGCGTCCGGGTTCATTGCGTCGCTGGTGTCACGGATGGGTGACGACCGCGCCGCGCCAACCGCGCCCGGCGCCACCGCGGACGTCGAGCTCGAGCGGGCCCGCCTGCTGTCCATGCAGGCCCGGGACGGCGACCCGGCCGCCGTCGAGCGTCTTGTCGTGCTGGTCGCGCCCGTCGTGGTGCGATCCGTCCGGCTCGTCCTGGGGTCGAGGAACGCGGAGCACGAGGACGTCACGCAACAGGCGCTGATGGCGTTCGTGCTGTCGCTGCCCACCTTCCGGGGCGACTGCCATCCGTCGGGGTACGCGTCGCGCATCGCCGTTCACACGGCGCTCTCGTGGCGGCGACGCCGGGCGCGGTCGCGCGCCGTCGCGTGCGAAGCGGGCACGATCGCCGCCGCCAGCGAACGGCAGCGGCCGGCGCATGACGACGCGGGCGCGGCGGCGTATCAGCGGCGCTGCGTGCGCGACCTGCTGGATCGGCTGCCCGCCGAGCAGGCCGAGATCATGGCTTTGCACGTCGTGCTGGGCTACTCCCTGCCCGAGGTCGCGCGATCCACGGCGGTCGCTCTCAACACGGTGAAGAGCCGCCTGCGCCTCGCCAAACAGGCGCTGCGCCGCCACCTGGAGTCGGAGTGCGCGACGAGCTAGACGTCCACCCCGACGATCTGCTGCACCGGGTCCGGAGCGCCCAGGGGCTGTCGCCCGGCGAGCAGGCCTACGTCGACGCGCACCTGCGGGACTGCGACACCTGCCGCTTCATGCTGCAGGCCGGACGCGCGTTCGACGCGGAGGCGGCGGAACCTTCGCTGACCAAGCTGGATCGGGGGGCAGTGGATCGTCTGGTCGCACGGACGCTGCGCCAGACAGGCATGGACCGCGCGCGGCGCTGGCGGCCGTCGCCGGCCTGGCCCGCGGCACGCGGTCGGCGGCTGGCTGTTGCAGGGCTGGTCGCCGCGCTCATGCTGGGCGGCGTCGCGTTCGCCGGATACTGGGGCGTCCGTCACCCGGCGCGGCCGCCGGCCCTGCCCGCGGTCGCAGCCGCGCCGGCGCCGCCGCGCGTGC
>CAZPUH010000389.1:0-12766 GCA_964589215.1 uncultured Myxococcales bacterium
ATCGCGGCCAGCGCCTCGGCTGCCGCGCCCGCGTCCTGGCCACGCACGCCGGCCAGGAACTGCCAGAGAACGGCGTCCGCGCGCGCCGAGGGTGTGTCCCCGTCGGTGCTGGCCGGAGGCGGCACGGCGACGCCGGCAGCCAGGCTGCTGAGGGCGGCTTCGCGCGCGGCGGCCGCGGCGATGGCGGGCTCCTCGGCGCACGCCTGCGCCAGCGCCGACAGCGCCTGGCCCAGCGCGCCCCGCTCGGCGGCGCGGTCGCCCGAGGCCAGCCGGAACAGCGAAAGAGCCGCGGCCGGCGCCGTCTCGCCCAGGGGCGACTCGACGATGGCGCGCCGGAACGCGTCCGCGGCGCCGGCGGGATCGCCGGCCCGGGCCAACGCCTCGCCGTACGCCAGCAACACGTTCGCCGGATCGGCGACCGTCCCGTCGCCGAGGCGCGCCTCCTCGGAGAGCACGGCGATCTCCAGGATCGCGTCGCCCGAGCGCCGCGCCAGCTGATCGCTCCAGGCCCGGGCCACGGGATCGCCCTCTGCGCGCAACGGCGTCAGCGCGGCCACGGCCTCCGCGTAGGCGCCGCCAGCCGCGTGGTGATGCGCCAGCCGGAACCGCAGCGCCCGCACCCGTTCGGGCGACGTGTCCGTCTGCGCCGCCAGCTCTGCGGCGACGACCGCGGCGCGCGCCTGGGGCGTCGCCGCCGACCGTTCCAGCGCGGAGCCCGCCAGGCCGGCCGGGTCGGCCGGAATCAACTCGTTCAGCAGGGCCGTGCCGCGCGCCACCGCCGCCGGGTCCGCGCTGGCGGCCAGCGTTCGCCCCGCTGCCAGCCGCAGCGCGATCGCTGCGTCGGGGTCCTTGGCCAGGTCGGCCATTGCCAGCAGGTTGCCCGCGCGATCGACGGTGCTGAGGCGCGCGTCCGCGGCCGCCTCCAGGTCGAAGTCGTGCAGCCGCGCGCGCGCGGCCAGGCTGCGTGGCCGCAACACCACCAGCCGCCGCTGGTGAGGGATGGCGCGCCCCGGCTGGCCCATCTGATCTGCGTAGAGGCCCACCAGCATCTCGCGCGCCCAGCGTTCTAGCTCGCGGTCGGCTTCCGCGGGCGCTTGCGGATCTCGTTGCGCGTCGGATTGCGCGAGCACCTCCAGGCACTGCTCCAGCGTCGCGGCGGCTTCTTCGATGCGCCCGGCGGCGATCGAGAGCGCCGCCAGTGCCTGCACGGCGGGACGGGCGTGCCGCAGCGTCGGGTCGAGCGCCAGCGCGCGGCGATACAGCTCGGCGGCCGCGTCGGCCTGGCCCAGCGCCGCCGCCCGCACGGCGCCGGCGGCGATGAGCGCGTGCACGCGCGCCGACCCTTCCGCTGGCGCCGCCTCCGCTTCGCCGGCCAGCGCCTCCGCCAGCGCCGCGGCGTCGTGGTTGCGCACCGCGATGGCCAGCTGGGTGGCGCGCAGATCGACGCGCGTAGAGCGGCAGGCCGCCACGCGCGGCTCTTCCAGCAGCGCCGACGCTTCGCGCGCGTCGGCCGGCCCCGCGATCTCGGCGAACAGCAGCGCGACGTCGACCGCGTCGTCATCCCGGGCCGCCGCGGCGATGAAGTCGCGGACGATCTCGGCGGCGACCGCGCCGCGATCCAGGGCCAGCGCCAGCTCGATCCGTTCGGCGGCCACCGCCGGGTGCGCAGGATCGAGGCGGGCGGCCGCGTCCAGCGCCTCCAGCGCTGCTTGCGGTCGCGACTGGGTCCGCCGCAGCAGGTGCGCGCGCTCGCGCCACAGCGCGACGGCCAGGCCCCGGTCCGCGGCGGCGACCCGCTCGCCCAGAACGGCCAGCGCCCGATCGGCGACGTCGGGCGGCGCCGCGCCACGCGTCAATCCATCCAGCTCGCCCAGCAGCGTGGCGAGCGGGCCATTCGCGTCCCCGCGCGCGAGCTCCCCCTCCAGCGCCGCCAGAGCCCGCGCAGCGCCGTCGGAGCGCGCCGCCTGCCAGGCGCGCGCCGCCTCGACGATCAGCGCGCCGCGCCGAGGCGCCGCGTCCGCGATCCGCGACAACCCGGAGAGAGCCTCCGCGCGCAGCCCTGCGTCGCTGCGCCGCGCGCCGGCCAGCCACAGCGCGAGCAGCGCTCCGGGGTGGTCGGCGACGGCCGCGAGCGCTTCGCGGTACGCAGCCAGCGCCTCGTCGCCACGCTTCAGCCGGTCTTCCAGTAATCGGCCGCGCGCGACCAGCAGGTCTGCGCAGCCGGTCGGGTCGCTGCCGGTCGGCCGCGCGCGCGCCGCCTCGGCGTGGACCTCGGCCAGCTCGGCCCAGCGGCCCGCGCGAGACAGCAGCCGCCGGACGGTCCAGAACGCCACCACCGAGGCGGGGTCCGCTGCGAAAGCCGCCCGCGCCGACGTGAGCGCCAGGTCGTCGCCGGCCGGGTTCTGCTCCGCGCGGCCGAGCCGCTCTTCCAGCTGGGCCACCTCGACCAGCAGACCGGCCCGCCGCGCGCCGTCGCCCGCCGCCGCTTCGGCGCGAAAGAGCTCGATGTCGGCGCGCGGGTCGTCCTCGGCGGCCTCGACGATCGGCGGCCGCAGCTCGACGACGTCGACGATGTCCAGCAGCTCGGACGCGCCGGCGTCGGCGATCAGCCCCGGCTGAGTCCGGTCCGTGTCCTCGCGCCGGACGGTCTCGGGCACCGCGCCGCGCGGATCGGCGGCGCCAGGAGCCGGGGGCGGCCCCTCCACGTCGAATTCGATCTCGACCACCTCTTCGTCATCGCCGTCCGGTGCTGGTGGCATGCCGCGGCTATCCGGCCGGACCGCATTATCACGGCCGCCGGATCAGCATGTCAATGGACAGCTCCGAATGCCGTGGGCATGATAGGTCGCGCCTCCGGCGCCGGGATCGCGGCGTGTCGGAGCCAGAACCGAGAGGCCGACCTGCCGAACCTGCTCGTCCCCATCGACCTGCGCGACGCCGTGCCGACGTCGCCGTCGCTGTTTGCCCTGGCGGAGGCCCGGCGAGTGGCGCGCGTCGCGGGTGCCACCGTCTACGCGATCGCGCTGGCCGAGCATGACCTTCCGGCCGAAACGATCGCCCAGCTCGGGCGCGCGGGGGCCGACAAGGTGCTGCTCTGCGAGGGTCCCACCCTGGGGGCGCCCCCGCTGGAAGCCACGCACGGCACCGCGCTGCTGGCCGCCATCGAGCGGGTCTCGCCGCTGCTGGTGCTGTTTCCGGCCGGCGGCGCGGGCGTTTCGCTGGGCCCCAGCCTGGCGGCCCGCCTGGGCGCGGCGTTCGCGGGGCCGGCCGACCTGGAGGTCAACACCGCCGAAGAGGCCCTGCCCGACGGCATCGGGCGGGTGTTCGTGCGGTTCTGGGCGGCGGGCCGGTCGGCGTACCGGCGGCTCGACCCGGTCGACGTCGAACGCCCGGTGGTCGCGATCCTGCCCGCCGGAGGGGCGGCCGCCGCCATCGGCAGCCCGACCATCGACCACGACGTCATCACCTGTGCCGCGCCGCTGGCGCCGGGCGTGGAGACCGTCGCGTCGGAGGCGGACCAGCGGGCCGCGATCGCGCTGGCGCGCGTGCTGGTGGTCGTCGACCCGGCGCTGGGCGCCACGGCCGTCGAGACGCTGCGGGCGGCGGCTCCGGCCGGCGTGGCCGTCGCGGACGGGGGCGCCGAGGCGTCGTCGGTCGCGGCCGCGACGCCGGAGATCACGATCGTGGTCGGTGGGACCCCGCCGCCGATCGGCACGCCGCGCGCCCGCCTGGCGATGGTCACGACCGAAACCGGGCCGGTGGCGGCGGGCCGCGCCATCGACGTCGTCTGGCGGGTGCCGGCGGATACGACGCCGGACGCGATGATCCAGCAACTGGCGCAGGCGCTTCCCGGCCTGGCGCTCGAGACCGCGCCATGAACGTGGTCGTCTGTTTGCGCACCACAGCTCGCACCAGCCCCGAGCTGCTCGACGCGGCGGACGCGCGCGCGCTGGCTCACGCGGTGGCGCTGCGCGGCGCGGGGCACACGCTGACGGCGCTCTACGTCGCGAGCGCCGCCGACGCGGCGACCGTGGCGGCCCGGCTCGCGCCGCACGTCGACCGCGCCGTCCGTATCGTCAGCGAGGAGCTCGCGGCGGCGGACTTTCACACGTCCGGGCAGATGCTGGCCATGGCGATCCGGCGGCTCGGCGCCGACGTCGTGCTGGCCCCCATTCAGGGCGAGGACGAAGGGGCGACCGGGACGGCGGCGGCGATCGCGCGTCACCTCGGCGCGCGGTACGTTCCCTTCGTCGAGGAGCTCGGCGCGCTCGGCGATGCGAACGCCGAGGTGGTCGTGCGCGGCGGCGGCCGCAAGTGCCGCCTGCGCGTGGCGTTCCCCGCCGTCATCGGCACCGCTCCGGGCCCCGCCACGCTGCCCGCCGCGGACGCCGGTACCGCCCCGCCCCCCGTCGAGACCATCGCCCTCAGCGACCCCGAAGCCACCGTGGTGCGCCGCCGAACCGAGCTCCTCGGCCGCCCCGAAACCGCCTCCCGCGGCACCCAAACCGTCACCTCCGCCCCCGCCCTCATCACCGCCCTCAAACGCCCCTGACCGACCCACCCAATGACGCGACCAGGTCGGCCTGCTTTTAGCGCGCGCGACCGAGTCGGGGCTGCTTCGGGGCAGGGGATTTGAACAGGAACCGGAGACTCTTGGCGCGACGATTGGTCGACGTTCAATGTGCGGAGGTCGGCCCGGGGGGCGTTCAATGAGCGGTGGGGAGGGGCGCGCGAGGGGGTCGGGTATGGGGACGGGGGCACCTACGAGCGCGCTCCTCGGCGTCTTCGCCGAGGAGGCGAGCGCGAAGTAGGAGCGCGCCATCTGATGCCGTCTTCGGCATCAGTTAGGCAGCGCGGTGCCCCCGGCGCCATACCCGACCCCCGAAGCAGCCCCGACTCGGTCGCGCGCGGTAACAGCAGGCCGACTCGGTCGCGCGCGCTAGACTAAAGCAGGCCGACTCGGTCGCGTCGTTCCTTCACTACGGGTCGCGGACTTCGGGCAGGAGGGCCTCGAGTCTAGAACGCTCGTTCAGCGAGGGGTCGTCGAGGACGCGTTCGAGGAGGCGCTCCAGGATCACGCCGATTTGGCGGCTCGGGGGAATCCCCAAGATTCGCATCACATCGCGCCCGTCGATGGCCAGGTCCGTCACCCGCAGCGCCGCGTCCGCGTCCGCCACCGCGCCGATGCGGCGCCGCAGCTCGCCGATCTCCTGTTCCGGATCCTCGTCGAAGCCGCGCCCCCGCACATCCCCCTCGCGCAGCGCGAACAGATCCGCCAGCCCCTCGTTGCCGCCCACGCGCCGCACGAAGCGACGGATCGTGCCGTCGCTCCAGTCGGGCGTGTAGAAGAACATGTGGTTCTTGACCATCGCCTCGACCCGATCGCGATCGGCGTTGGCCAGCTTCAGCCGGCGGCAGATCTCCTCGGCCATCTCGGCGCCGACGTATTCGTGCTTGAAGAAGCTGTACTCACCGGGCTCGCCCTCCCGCGGCTGGCGCGAGCGCGGCTTGCCCACGTCGTGCAGCAAAGCGCCCAGCCGCGCCACCGGGTCGCCGCGCGTGGCGTCCACCACGGACAGCGTGTGCCCGAAGACGTCGTGCTTGTGAAAGCGGTTCTGCGCGCACCCCACGCCTTCCAGCAGCTCCGGGATGACCACGCCCAGCAGGCCCGTCTCGCGCATCAACTGCAGCCCGCGTGACGGCCGCGGCGCCGCGAGCATCTTGAGCAGCTCGTCGCGGATGCGCTCTGCCGACACCTTGCGCACGACGTCCAGCGTCTGCGGGATCGCCGCCTTGGTCGGCGCGTCGATGTCGAAGTCGAGCTGGGCCGCCTGCCTCACGGCGCGCATCGGCCGCAGGCCGTCCTCGCGAAAGCGCATGATCGGGTCGCCGACCGCGCGGATCAAACGCCGCCCCAGATCGCCGCGCCCGTCGAACGGATCGGTGAGCCGCCCGCCGATCGGGTCGAAGCCGATGGCGTTCATCGTGAAGTCGCGCCGGCTCAGGTCCTCTTCCAGCGTCTGCACGTAGCTGACCGACGAGGGACGCCGCCCGTCGAGGTAGTCCCCCTCGCCGCGGAACGTGGTCACCTCGACGGGGCGGCGCGGGCTCGCGTCGGTCAACACCGTCACCGTCCCGTGCTTGAGCCCCGTCGGGATCGCGAACGTGTGCCCGAACAGCGCGAGGACCGCCTCAGGCACGGCGTCGGTCGCCACGTCGAAGTCTGCGGGCGGGCGCCCCATCAGCATGTCCCGCACGCCGCCGCCGACGAGGTGCGCCTGGTGGCCCGCGCCGCGCAGGCGCCGGCAAACGGCCAGCACGTCGCCCGGGATCTGCGCGCGCAGCGTTTCGACGGTCTGCTCGTCCGCCTCGGTCATTCGAGTTTGGCCTCGCCGCGTTCGATCGCCTCCAGCGCCGCCGCCGCCGCGCTCTGTTCGGCCTCCTTCTTGGACCGCCCCGTGGCTCGCCCCAGATCGCGGCCGGCCACCGTCAGCGCGACCTCGAACCGCTTGTCGTGATCCGGTCCGCTGGCGGCGACGACCTCGTAGACGGGCGCGACCTGCCACAGCGCCTGCGCCCGCTCTTGCAGCCGTGACTTGAAGTCCAGGCGCGCGTGCTTCGGCAGATCCCGGAGCTCGGGCTGGAACAGACGCGCGGCGATGCCCCGCGCCGCCTCCAGGCCGGCATCCAGATAAACGGCGCCCACCAGCGCCTCCAGCGCGTTGGCCAGGATCGACGGCCGGGTGCGCCCGCCGGTCTTCTCCTCGCCGCGCCCCAGCAGCACGAACCGCCCCAGGTCCAGCAGCGCCGCCGCCCGCGCCAACCCGCCCTCGCTGACCAGCGCGGCCCGCGCCCGACTGAGCTCGCCCTCCGACGCGTCAGGCAGCTGCGCCATCAAGAGGTCGCTGGTCACCAGCGCCAGCACGGCGTCGCCCAGGAACTCGAGCCGCTCGTTGTCGGCGCGGCCGGCCCGCGCCGCCTCGTTCAACCACGACGTGTGGGTGAGCGCCGTGTCCAGCAGCGCGCGGTCGCGAAACTGGTGACCCAGCCGCCGCTCCAGCTCGGCAGCCTCGGCGCGCGGCTCTGGTCTCTCCATGGCGTCCTCGTGTGCCCCGCGCTCAGCCGGCGATCCAGCCGCCGCCCAGAACCCGGTCGTCGCCGTCGTAGAACACGGCCGCCTGGCCGGGCGCCACGCCGTACGCGGGCGCGTCGAGGCGCACCAGCGCGACGTCCCCCTCGCCCGGTTCGATCCAGCCGGGCGCCGGCGGGGCGTGGTGGCGGATCTGGACGGCGCACCGGCGGCTGCCGCCCGCGGCCGCGCGGTCCAGCCAGCGGACGTCCGCCACGCGCAGCCGGTCCTGCCCCAGACGCGCGCGCGGCCCGACCCGCACCTCGCCCGTCGCGGCGTCGATGCGCAGCACGAACCGCCGCTCGCCGGCGCCGCCCGGGACGCCGCGGCGCTGGCCGATGGTGAAGGTGTGCGTGCCCGCGTGCGCCGACAGAGACGCGCCCGTCTCGTCGTCGACGATCACGCCGGCCGGCCCCGCGCCGCCCCGCGCCGCGACGAAGGCCTGGTGATCGCCGTCGGGGATGAAGCAGATCTGCTGGGAGTCCGGCTTGTCCGCGTTGGGCAGACCGTGGCGCCGCGCCAGCGCCCGCACCTGGTCCTTCGTCAGCTCGCCCAGCGGGAACCAGACGCGGGCCAGCACCTCGGGGCGGACCCCGAAGAGGAAGTACGACTGGTCCTTGCCGGCGTCCCGCGCGCGCGCCAGCGCCGGGCCGTCGGCGCCGGGGACGAGCCGCGCGTAGTGCCCGGTGGCCAGCACGTCCGCGCCGACGGCGTCCGCGAAGGCCAGCAGCGGGCCGAACTTGATCTTCTCGTTGCAGCGCACGCAGGGGTTGGGCGTGCGCCCCACGCGATGCTCGGCCACGAAGTCGTCGATCACGGCCGCCGAGAACGCCGCGCTCTCGTCGACGACGTGGTGGGGGATGCCGAGGCGGGCCGCGGTGGCGCGCGCGTCCTCGATGTCGCGCGGCCCGCAGCAGCGCCCCCCCACGCTGGCGGCCGTGCCCGACGCGTCGTAGAGGCGCAGCGTGACACCGACGACCGAGTGGCCGGCCTCGACCAGAAGCGCGGCCGCCGTCGACGAATCGACGCCGCCCGACATCGCGACCACGACGCGCGGCTTCGCGCCGCTGGCCACCACGGGCGCGGCGCCCTGCCCGCGCGCGCGGACGCGGGCCACGATCTCGGCCGTCAGAGCGGCGGCGCGATCGACCTCCGCCTCCGTCGTGCCGCGCCCCAGGCCGAAGCGCACCGCGCAGGCGGCCTCGTCGCGCGAGCGGCCGATCGCCAGCAGCACCGGCGACGGCTCCAGGGAGGCGGAGCTGCAGGCGGCGCCCGTCGAGACGGACACGCCCTCCAGATCCAGCGCCGCCGCGACCAGCTGCCCGGGCGCGCCCGGGAAGCTCACGTTCAGCGTGCCGGGCAGTGCCTGCGCCGCCTGGCCGTTGCGGCGCGCGCCCGCGATCGCCAGCAGGCGCTCGGCGAGCCGGTCGCGCAAGCTGGCCACCCGGGCCGCGTCGGCGGCCAGCCGCGCCCGCGCCAGCCGGGCAGCGACCCCGAAGCCGACGATGCCGGCGACGTTCTCGGTACCGGCGCGCCGCGCGCGCTCTTGATGGCCGCCGCGCAGGACGGGCTCGAGCGCCAGCCCGCGCCGGATGAACAGCGCGCCGACCCCCTTGGGCCCGTGAATCTTGTGGGCGGACAGCGCCAGGGTGTCGACGCCCAGCCGCCCGACGTCGACGGAGATCTTGCCCGCCGCCTGCACGGCGTCGCTGTGCACGGCCGCGCCCGCCGCGCGCGCGAGGGCCGCGCACGCGGCGACGTCCGTCACGTTGCCCAGCTCGTGGTTCGCCAGCCCCAGCGCGACCAGCGCCGTCCTGTCTCGCAGCAACGGCCCCAGCGCCGCGGGATCGATCTCCCCTTCGGGACCGACCGGCATCCAGCTGACCTTCGCGTCGCCCAGCGCCCCCAACACCGACGGGTGCTCGAGGGGCGACGCGACGACTTCACCGCCGCGCGCGCGCAGGATGCCGCGAATCGCCAGGTCGTTGCTCTCGGTCCCGCCGGACGTGAAGACGATCTCCTCGGGCGACGCGCCGATCAGCGCCGCGACCTCGACGCGCGCCTGCTCGACGGCCTCGCGCGCCGCGCGCCCGGCGGCGTGCGTGCTGGACGCGTTGCCCGGCAGCTCGCGCAGCGCGGCCGTCATGGCCTCCAGCACCTCGGGGTCCAGCGGCGTCGTGGCGTTGTGGTCGAGATCGATCATCGCGAGCGTTTCTTGTGTGAGCCGATCGGGATGGGCGGCAGGTTGGTCAGCGCGCGGACCGCCATGCCGCCCACCAGGTGGCGCTCGACCACCCGATCGACATCCTCCAGCGTCATCTGATTGTAAAGGACGCCGCCGCCGGACGCTCCCCCGAGCCCGGCCAGGGCGGCGTCGCCCTCGGCGACCAGGATGTTGGGCCCCCGCAGGCAATGCCCCAGGCAGATCTCTTCCCGCACACGGACCCGGTCCGACAGCCCCCGCGCGGCCACCCGCGCCCGCAGGTGCTCCAGCAACTGCCCCGCCCCGCGCCGGTCGCCGCAGACGGGCCCCCGGCAGACGATGACGTTCAGCATCAGGGCCGCTGACGCTGGGCCGTCTCGTTCAGCGCGCGAGTCAGGTGCGTCCGCAGCCCGGCGACGGTGTGCGGCTCCTCGGCGACGAAGAGCAGCAGCTCGCGGTCCTCGGTGCCGCCCAGCCGCAGCAGCGCCTCCGACGCCGCGATCAGCGCCGCCGGGTCCCGGTCGTAGACCGGGTCGCTCCGGTACATGGTCAGAAAGTCGCGCAGCGCGCCGGTCGAGTCGGTGGCCCCGGTCTGCACCAGCGCCCGGGCGATCTCGGCGGCGGCCGCAGGTGGCGTCTCCGGCAACGCCAGGTGGGCCTCCAGGTCCGGCGTGACCGAGCGCCCGATCGGCCCCAGCGCGCCGATGGCGCGGGCCAGAACCTCCACCGGCGGCGGCGGCCGCTTCTCGCAATAGTCTGCGTGCGCGCGCAGCGCCGATCGGTAGAGGTCCAGCGCGCCGGCGTCGCGCCGCCCGACCAGCATCTCGCCCGCCTTCTGCTGCGCCAGCGGCGCCGTCTTCGGGTCCGTCAGCAGCTCGAGCAGCTTGGTCGTCACCGACCGCCCCGACTGCCGCCCCAGCTCTTCGACGGCGAACAGCTTCAGCGCCGGAAACCGCTGGTCCGGATCGGCGATGATCCCGGTCAGCGTCGCCGTCACCTCGGGCGGGCGGGCCGCCTGCGCCATCGCGGCGCTGGGCGTGAACCCTTCCGCGTCGAAGGACGCGCCGCGGACCACCTCGCCGGGCAGCGACGCCTCGTACACGCGCGCCCCGGTCAGCGGGTCCAGGGCCGCCAGCTCGCCGGCGACCGTCGCGAACAGGATCACCTTGCCCGTGTCCGCCGACGCCACCGCGTCGGTGGGGCTGGCGTACGCCCAGCGCAGCGCGCCCGACGAGGCGTCGAACGCGAAGAAGAAGCGATAGTCGTGCACGAACGCCAGCCCGTCCCGGAACTGCGGGCGCCCGCCGTCCAGGGTCACCCGCCACAGCACGCGGTTGCGGTCGATGGCCGAGTACTCCGTCTGCTCGGGCCGGTAGAAGTCGTAGTCGTACGTGGGGCGCACGAACGCCGGCAGGTGCGCGGTCAGGTAGCCGGGCGAGCGCCGCGACCCGCGCGCGGTGTCCCGTCCCATCAGGAACACCCCTCGCGAGCCGTAAAACAGCCCCTCGGGCAGCGCGCGCACGAAGGTGGCCGCCTCTTCCGTCGACAGCACCTGCCCCACGGGCGCGCCGGTCGCGCCGTCGTAGAGCAGCACGTACTGAGACTCCGCGGGCACCGCCACAAGGCCACCGCGCGCGGCGGGCGCCGCGATGCGCGCCGACGGCAGGGCCTGCTCCCAGCGGCGCGCGCCCGTGCGGCCGTCCAGCGCGGTGAGGCGCCCCGTGGGCCTGCCCCCGCCGGTCGCGACCCGCTCGACGACGTAGACCTGGTCGCCGTCCACGGCGTAGCCGAAGAGCTCTTCCGACGACGCGATCGGGTGCTGCCACAGGACCGCGCCCGAGCCCAGGTCGCGCCCCACGATTTGCCCGTTCGGCGAGGCCGGCGGTACGGCCTTGCTGCCGTGCACCAGCACGCTGGCGCCGGACGCGACCCGCACGGTCACGTCGGCCGGCTGCGTCCAGAGCACGCGCGACGCCTTCAGATCGTAGGCGGCCAGCCGCGGCCCAGCCGCGCCGCCCAGCACCAGGAACGCCAGGCTGCGCGCTGCCGTCTCCGGCGGGCGCGAGCGCGACACGGCGGCGGCGACGTCGTCCCCGTTGCCGGCGCGCTGGTAGGGGCTGGCCGCGCAGCCGGCCACCGCCAGCGCCCCGATCAGGCCCAGCCGCGCGCGCATCACTGGGCTCCTCCGCCGCGCTCGTCGAGCAGCTTCTGGGCTTCCTTCTTCGACGCGCGGTCATCCTTGGCGGGAACCGAGGCCAGGTACTCGGCCAGCGCCGTCGTGGCCACCGCGCCCGACAGCCGGCCGATCGTGCGCAACACGTCGATGCGCAGCTTCTCGGGGACGTCGGAGCGCTTCACGTACTCGCCCAGCGTGTTGGCGACGATCTCGTCGTCGATGGTCCCCGCCAGCTCCGCGATGCGCGGCACCAGGTCCGGCGTTGCCAGCGAGGCCAGCGCGGCACCGACCCCGGCGTCCCCGCGCGAGAGCAGCGCAAACAGCCGCGGGACGGCCTTGGTCTCGTGGCGGGCGGCCAGCGCATCGGCGGCCGCCGCGCGGACGTCCGGCGCCGCGTCGCCCAGCCGTTCCAGCAGAATCACGGTGACGTGTGGGTCGGGAACGCTGGCCAGCGCTTTCACCGCGCGCCGCCGGATGTCGGGCGAGCGATGGCCGGCATACAAGGTCAGCGCGTCGACGACCGCCTGCTCGGCGCGCAACGCGTGGGCCTCACCCAGCTTGGCGAACGCGTCCAGTACCGCCTGCACGCGCGCGGTCCGGCCGCCCTCGGCCAGCACCTCCAGCAGCGGCTCGGCGGCGCGCGGCGTCCCGGCGGCTCCCAGCTTGGCGGCAGCCTCGGTCGCCGCCTCGTCGTCCGCGCCGATCAGCGCCTGGCGCAGCGAATCGATCTCCGCCGCGGACAAGCCGGCCGCCTCGGGCGCCTTGTCGACCGACTTGTCCGAGGCCTTGCCCTTCTGGCCCGCGCGCGCCGCCCAGGCCGGCGACGCGGCAGCGACGGCGCAGAGCACGGCCATCACCAGGCCGCCGCGATGGATGCGCGGCGCTCTCACGGGCAGCGCCGCCTCACTTGCCGCGGGCCTCCGAGTCCGAGAACTCGACCTTGCCGCTGTAGCTGGCGCCCTTGCCCAGCAACCAGAAGCTGGTCGTGGCGATCACGCGGCCGCGCGACTCGATGGTCATCATGTACCGCTTGCGGACGTCGAACTCGGGCTTCGCCAGGACGATGCTGGAGCCGAAGATGCGCGAGCCGCGCTCGCGCGTGTACTGCGGGTCGCCCGCGACGAACTTCTTGCCGCCCTGGGTGATGTCGTAGAACTTCACCTGGATCTCGCTGTCGTCGAGCGGCTGCGAGAAGAACGCCAGGTACTCCAGGTTCCAGCTCCCCTTGTCGGCGCCGCTCTCTTCGGTCGGCCAGATC
>CAZPUH010000390.1:0-8454 GCA_964589215.1 uncultured Myxococcales bacterium
GCGTTGTCCGGCGCGACCTCCAGGACCCGCTCCAGCGCCTCGGCGGCGCTCTCCGGCGAATCCAGCTCCTTCTCCCAGACGTTGGCGATGGCGACCCGCAACGCGAGCTCGGTCGGCTTGCGCCCCGCCGCCCCCTCGGTCTCCGCGTGCTTCGCCAGCACGTCGACCAGGTCGTACCAGCGCTCGGCGTCGCGCAGGATCCGTTCCAGCTCGAGGTACCCGAAGCCGTTTCCGGGATCGGCGTCCAGCAGCTGCCGCAGGAACCCGACCGCCTGGTCGACGTCGTTCAGCCGCTGCTCGGCGTTGCGCGCCAGCTTCAGCAGCACGGACACCTGATCGGCGCCGGTCGCGCTGCCCAGCCGCCGCAGCAGCACCTCCTGCAGCGTCGACCAGTCCTCGCGCTTTTCCTCGATCGACTCCAGCGCCGACAGGGCCATCGGGTCGTCGGGCGCGCCCTCCAGTGCCTCGCGGTAAGCGTCGGCGGCCGCGTCGAGGTCCTGCAGGATCCCCAGCCGCAGCTCGCCGATGCGCGCCCACAGCCGCGCCCGCTGCGCTGGGTCGTCCGCCAGCCGCGCCTGCTGCGCCAGCACCGCGTCCAGCTCGCGCGGCTGGCCCAGCGTCTCGTAGAGCCGGGCCAGCTCCTTCAGCGCGTCGACGTCCTCTTCGTCCGCGGCGCGCAGCGTCTGCAGCGCGGCGACGCCGGCCGCGACGTCGCCCCGGGCCTCGTGCAGCCGGGCGGCCTCCAGCAGGCGCGTCCGCCGGAGCTGCGGATCCAGATCGACGGACGCGCGCCGCTCGAGGATCTCGGCCAGCCGCTGCGGGTCACCGGTGTCCCGATACAGACCTTCCAGCGCCTGCAGCGCGTCGGCGTTCTCGGCGTCCTGCTCCAGCACGCGGCGGTACAGACGCTCGGCGGAGGCGTTGTCGCCCGACTCCTGATAGAGGCGCGCCGCCCGCAGCGCCAGCTCGCGCCCGGCGTCGGGCTCGGCGCTGGCGAGCGCGCCCGCGATCTCGTGCGCGCCCGAGGCGGACAGCCCGCCCGCGCTGGAGATGCGCTCCAGATCGTCCAGCGCGCCGCCCGGAGCCGGATCCTCGCGCAGCGCGCGGCCCAGCGCCGCCACCGCCCGCGACGGATCGTTGAGGCGGTCCGCCGAGACCTCGGCGATCTTGCGCAGCCAGTGGGCCCGCTCGGCGCGGTCGTCGCGCAGGTCGAGGCGTCGCTCGTAGAGCGCGATCAGCTCCTGGTAGTCGCCGCGCGCCTCGGCCAGCGGCTCGAGGACGTCCAGCGCCCCCTCGCGCGTCGCGTCGCGGTCCAGCAGCTCGATCAGCGCGTCGCGCGCCGCGGGGTGGTCGGGCGAGCGCTCGACGGCGTCGCGGAACGCGTTCAGCGCGCCCTCGGGATCGTCGAGCGGCCCCAGCCGAACGGCGCCCAGCGCGGCCAGGAAGTCGGCCTGCGCCGCCGGCTCGCTGGCCAGCTCGGCCTCGCGCGCCAGCACCTGCGCCAGCTCGTCGTTCTCGCCCAGCTTGCGCAGCACGCGCTCCAGCGCGGCCAGCACCGGCTCCTCGTCGCCGGGCAGCGACTGCGCCTGCCGCAGGTAGTCGGCGGCCTTCGCGACGTCTCCCAGCTCGTTCTCGTGAAGCGACGCCAGGCGCATGGCGAGCGTCCGCTGCAGGGCCGCGTCGAACGTGGCCTCCATGCGCTCGGCATAGACGTCGGCCAGCCGCCGCCAGTCGCCGGTGGCGGCGGCCAACCGCTCCAGCGCCTCCCGGGGCGCGTCGTTCGTCGCGTCCTCGGTCAGCGCGCGCGCCCACACGTCGAACGCCGCCTTCACGTCGCGCCGCTCGACCTCCTCGATGCGCGCGACGTCGGACAGCAGCGCGAGCCGCCCCGGCACGCCGTCCTCGACGGCCAGGCGCAGCTCCAGCAGCTCGACGACCACGTCCCACGCGCCGGACGCCCGGGCGATCGGCTCGAGGACGTCGACCGCCGGCAGCCGGTAGTCGTCGCCGCGCGCGATCGCCATCAGGGCGTCGCGGGCGCCGGCGTGATTCGGGGACGTCTGCAGGATGCGCGCGTAACGCCCGATGGCCCCCTCGACGTCGCCGATCTCGACCTCGGTCAGGCGCGCCGCGCGGAACGCCAGCTCGTCGCGCAGCGCCGCGTCCTGCGCGCGCGCGACCCGCTGGTCGACCACCTCGACCAGGTCCGCGTGCCGCCCCTCGGCGGTCAGGACCCGATCCAGGTCCTCCAGCGCCTCGCCGTCGCCCGGCGTCTCGTTCAGCACCGCGCGCAGCTGCTCGACGGCCCGATCGGGATCGTTCAGCTTCTCTTCGTAGATGCGCGCGCTCTGCATGAAGAGCATGCGGCGCTCGTCGGCGCGATCGGTGAGCTCGATCTTGCGCGCGTAGATCTCGGCCAGCTCGCGGAACGAGCCGGCGCCCAGGTGCAGCTGCGCCAGCGCCTCCAGCGCCTCGCCGTCGTTGGGATCGATCTCCAGGACCGTCTCCCAGGCCCGGATGGCCTGCGCCGACTGGTCCAGCGCGTCCTGGTGCAACAGCGCGACCCGCTTGGCCAGCGCCTTGCGCTCTTCGCCGTCGACGGCGATCTCCAGGTGACGTTCGAGCGCCTCGACCAGCTCGCCGGCCCGGCCGGCGGCCGTCAGCAGCCTCTCGATGGCCAGAAAGGCGTCGCGGTCGTCGCCTCTGGCGGCCAGCGCCGCGCGCCAGGCCTCGATCGCGTCGTCGGGGCGGTTGAGCGGCGACTCGAGCAGGCGCGCCGAGGCGGCCCACAGACCCGCCTGCCGATCCGGATCGACCGCCTCGACGGCCCCCTTCTGCAGCGCCATTGCCAGCGGCGCGTGCAGCTTGGCCGACCGCCCGAGCGCGTCCATCGCGCCCAGCGTGTCGTCGGACTCGACGTCGGTCAGGAACGCGCGGCTGCGGGCCTCGAAGGCCAGATCGACGCGCCCCATGGCCTGGTGCAGCTCGGCCATCTCGCCCAGCACGCGGACCCGCTCGGCCCGGTCGTCCGCCGCTTCCAGCTGCGCGTCCAGCGCGCCCACCAGGCGGGCCAGATCGCCCGAGCGCCGGTAGACCGGCTCGAGGATGATCGCGACCCGGTAGCGCTGGTCGGGATCGTCCGCCATCGCCTCCAGGGCGGAGATCGCCGTCGTCAGATCGCGCTGGGTGGCGCCGTCGCGCGCGACGATGTCGGCGTAGCGATCGACGGCCGTCGACGCGTCACCGAGCTTGGTGGCCAGGATCTCGGCCAGCCGCAGCGTGGCGCCGTCGCGCTCGGGCCCCTCGGGCAGCCGCTCCAGCGCCGACGAGAGATGGTCGGCCAGGTCCGGCCAGCGCTCTTGCTGGGCGAGCAGGCGCTCCATCTCGGCGCCCGTGCGCCGGTCCTCTGGATCGACGTCCAGCGCCTCGCGCAGCGTGCCGACGGCGCGGCCGGCGTCGTCCAGCTTCTCCTCGTCCAGCTTGGCGCTGCGGCGAAGCAGCGCGACGCGCGTCGCCGGATCGGGCGCCCGCCCCGCCTGCTCGTCGACCAGCTCGCGCAGGTCCTGCCAGGCGCCCCACCGCTCCAGCGCCGCTTCGTAGAGCTGCGTCGTCGCGGGGTCGTCGGGGCGCGCGTCGTAGAGGCGCCGGTAGTACTTCTGGGCCTCGCCGCGCTCGCCGAGGCGCAGGTCGAAGATCTCGGCCGTGCGGCGCACGATGTCCAGCACCGGCGGCTCTTCCGACAGCTCGCCGTCCAGGTAATTGGCCAGCAGCCCCGCCGCGTCCTGCCAGCGATCCAGCTTGCCCGCCAGGCGCAGCAGCGGCTCCGTCGAGCGACTCTCCGTCGGCGCCTCCTGGAACACCTTGCCGTACCAGCGCAGTGCGCTGTCGTAGTCCTCCAGCTGCTCTTCGTAGAGGCGCGCGATGCGCTTGGTCCAGGCCAGCCGCTCCGCCGGCTCCTCGACCTGCAGCAGGCGGATCTCGCCGATCTTGATCAGCGACGGCCAGTCGCCCCGGCCGGCGTAGACGGGCTCCAGCAGCGTGGCCGCGGCCCCCTGGACGCCGATGTCGTCCAGCATCCCCTCCAGCATCGTGATGGCCTCGGGGTGATCGGGGTCGCCCGCCAACACCAGCTTGAGGTGCTCCAGCGCGGCCTCGCGGTCGCCGCGCTGATCCTGCTCGATGCGGGCCAGCCGGAAGCGCACGTCGACCAGCTCGCGTTCGGGGCGGCTCCCCTGGCGCAGCTGCTCTTCCAGCAGCCGGGTGAGGTCGCTCCAGCGCTCGGCGCGCGTGTACAGGCGGTCCAGCGCCTGGGCGGCCGTGCGATCGGTGGGGGCGATCTCCAGCACGCGCTCGTAGGCGGCGATGGCGTCGTCCAGCCGTTCCAGCTTGGTCTCGGCCACCTCGCCGACCTGCACGCGCAGCGCGCGCTCGCCGGCGGTGTCGCGCGCCAGCTCGGCGCGGCGAACCAGGATCTCGTAGAGGGCCGCGTCGTCGCCGCCGGTCCGGTAGATCCGCTCCAGCGCGGCCAGCGCCGCGTCGTCTTCCGGAACCCGGTCCAGGATGCGGCGGTAGTAGTCGGCGGCGACCGCCGCGTCCCCCTGCGCGGCCGCGGCGGCGGCGATGCTGCGATCCAGCCGCAGCTTGACGCCCTCGTCGAGGACGTCGGGGCTGATCTCGCGATAAAGGGCGGTGACCTCGGCGACGCGGGCCGGCCCCGTCAACCGCTCGTAGGTGTCCAGCAGGCCGGGCAGCTCCGGCTCGGTCAGCGCGTCGCGGATGGCCAGCGCGACGGTGGCGCGCGCCGCCTCCGCGTCGCCGAGGCGCGTCTCTTCCAGGGACGCCAGCCTCATCAGCTCGGTCAGGCGCGCGCGCGGATCGCCCTGCCCCTCGACGTAGATGCGGACGATGCCCGCCAGCTCGGGGTAGCGGCGCGCCTTCTCGTAGATCGGCTCCAGCAGCTGGGCGGCCGTGAGGCGCAGGCCCGCGTCGGTGGACGGCGAGAGGAAGCGCTCGATGGCGGCGATCGCGGCCGCGTCGGAGGGCGCCGCGACCAGCACCTCGCGCCAGCGCTCGAGCGCCGCCGCCCCGTCGCCGAGCGGCCCTTCCAGCAGCCCGGCGACCTGCCGGAGCAGCGGCAGCCGGTCCGGGTCCTGCGGACCGCGCAGGGCCAGGCGCCGTTCGATGACGTCCAGCCGATCGCGCTGCCGCCCCTGCAGCTCGTAGAGACGCGACAGCCGCTCCAGCGCCTGATCGTCCTCGGGGTTCTCGTCGAGGATGCTGACGCAGGCGGCGATGGCCTCGTCGATGTCCCCCACGTCGCGTTCGAGCAGATCGGTGATCTGCCGCCACAGCGCCTGCCGGGCCGACGCGTCGCCGGCCATCTCGATCCGGCGCTTGAGGATGTCGACGCGCTGGCGGTGCTGCGCGCCCGCCGCGAACAGGCGATCGAGCGCGTCGATCGCCGCGCGGTCCTGCGGATCCAGCTCCAGGATCGCGCGCAGCGTGGCCACGGCCGCCTCGTTGTCGGCCAGCGTCTTCTCTTGCAGGGCCGCGACCCGGAACAGGATCGCCTTGCGGTCGGCGCCCTTGTCGGCCCAGCGCGCCTGCTGCTGCAGCGTCTTGACCAGGTTGGCGGTGTCGCCCGTCTCGCCGTAGAGCGCCTCCAGCGCGGCCAGGGCCGGCACCGCGGTGTCGCGGTTGTTCTGGTCCAGGTTCAAGACCAGCTTCCAGGCGTCGATCGCCGCGCGCCGGTTGTTCAGCTTGCCGGCGTAGAGGCGCGCCGCGCGCGCCAGCAGGTCGGCCCGCCCCGCGACGTCGCCCGCGTCGCGACGGAACGCCAGGTCCTGATAGACGTCGACCAGCTCGGCGAACCGATCCAGGGTCGTCCCCAGCCGCTCGACCTGCGCCAGCGCGTCGGGGTTGGCGGGATCGGCGGCCAGGATCTGGCGCCAGGTGGCCAGCGCCATCGACCGGGCCTGCAGGCGGTTCTCCTGCAGCTCGGCGATGCGCGCCAGCAGGCCCGCGCCCGCCGGCCCGTCCAGCGCCTCGCGCTGCACCTCGAGGACGGCGACCAGCCGCGCCCACGCGCCGCTCCCCTCGTAGACCGGCTCCAGAATCCGGGCGACCCGCTGCCGCTGGGCGGGAACCGCGAGCAGCTTCTCCAGCAGCCGCCGGGCGCCTTCGTGCTGCGGGGCGGCCTTGACGATCGCCTCCAGCAGGCGCAGGCCGCCCTCGACGTCGTCGAGGCGCGAGACGCGCAGCTCGGCCCGCCGGAACTCCAGCTCCTGCGCCTCCGCGCCGGACACCAGCGCCACGCGGCTGCCCAGCAGCGCTTCCAGGTCAGCCCAGCGCTCTTTCCCGGCGTACAGGCGCTCGAGCCCCTTGAAGGCCCGCGGTTCGCCGGGGTCGAGCTCGATCATCTTCTCGTACGCGGAGAGCGCGTGGTCGGTGTCGTCCAGCGACGCCTCGTCCAGCTCGGCGATCTCCGCCAGCAGGTCCAGCCGCTCCTTGACGTCCAGCGACGCCAGCTGGCGCGTGTCCAGCAGCTCGCGCAGCGGCTTCCAGCGCTGCCCGTCGCGATAGAGCCGCGCCAGCGCCTTGAACGCGCCCGTGTGCAGCGGCTCGGCCGCCAGGATCTGCGCGTAGACCTTCTCGGCCTCCGCCGCCCGACCGAGCTGCTTCTCCTGCAGCTCCGCGACCAGCACCAGCAGGTCGCGCTTCAGGTTGCGGTCGGCCGTGGTGTCGGCCGTCGACGACAGCTTCTCCGCCAGCTCGCCGGTCAGCGACGCGTCGGCGGCGAACCCGACCAGCGCCTCGCGGTTCTCGACGTCGCTGGGATCGATGTCGAACAGCGACGCGGCGGCTCGGTAAGCGGCCGCCGGATCCTTCAGCGGCCCGCCGTAGAGCGCGCGCAGCTTCTCGAGGCGCTCGACCCGCTCGCCGACGCTGTCGGCGACGGCCAGCAGCGCCGCGTTGCCCGCCGCCAGCTTGGCCGCGTTGTCCGTCCGCTCGTAGTACGGCAGCGTCAGGCGCGCGATCTCGGCTTTGTCCGCCTGCTCGACGCCGGTCATCCGCTCGATGCCCGCCACCGCCGGCGCCGCGTGCGGATTCGCCAGCAGCACCTCGCGATACGACGCGAACGCACCTGGCCGATCCTCGAGCCGGGTCTCCTGCAGGTGGGCGATGCGCAGGAGCAGCTCCTCGCGCTCGCGCGCTTCCATCGTGGCGCCCCGCTGGGTCAGCTCGCGCCGCAGCGCCTCGACGACGCCGCTCCAGTCCTGGCGCGCCTCGGAGACGCGTACCAGCGCGCGCCGCGCCCGCTCGTTGGTGGGGTCGGCGTCGACGATGGCCGTCCAGGTCGCGGCCGCGGCGGCCAGGTCGCCCACGCGCTCTTCTTCGATCTGCGCGATGCGCAGCAGCAGCTTCACGCGCTCGGCGGCGTCGGGCGCGCGGTCGGCCCGGCCGTGCAGCAGCTTGGCCAGCTCGGGCCAGGCCTTGGACTGCACCAGCACCTGCTCCAGCGCCGTGTCCGCCTCCTCGTCGTATCCGAGCTCGGCCAGGATCTGCTCCGCCGCCCGCCGCGTCTCGACGGGCCGGAACAGGCGCGTCGCCGAGATGCGCAGCACCCGCCGCAGCAGCCAGATCCGCTCCTCGGCGTCGGTCGACGCCTTGAATCGCTCCTCGTAGGCGCCCGCCAGCGCGCCCCACTCGTCGGCCTCGCCGGCCAGCCGCTCGAGATCCGCGCGGACCTCGGGGTTCTTCGGGGCGACCTGGAAGGCGCGCGCGCACCACTGGTACGCCAGCGCCTTCGAGCCGAGGCGCTCCTCGCAGATCTTCCGCGCCTCGGCGAACAGCTCGAGGCGCTCGGCCTGGCTGACGCCGTCGTTGGCCGCCGTCGGGCCCAGCAGCGCCTCGTAGGTCGCCAGCAGGCGCGGCCACTTCTGGCCGGCGCGATAGAGCGGGATCAGCGCCAGCGCCGCCTTGCGGTTGCGCGGCTCCGTCGTCAGGATCCGCTCGTACGCCTTGAGCGCGCGGTCGGGCTGATTCAGCTTCTCCTGCGCCAGCGTCGCGACCCGCTCCAGCAGGCGCGTGCGCGCGCCCATGTCGGCGGTGCGGTCCGCCAGCGAGGTCAGCTGATCGCACAGCTCGCCGTAGGCGCCCTGCTCGGCGTACAGCGACTCGAGCGCGACGTAGTCGCCGGCCTGCGCGTAGATCTCGCGCAGCGCCCGGGCGGCGCGCGCGTTCTTGGGATCCAGCGCCTGGATGCGCCGGAACACGGCGATGGCGGCGTCCGAGGCGGCCATCCGCTCGTACAGCAGCGTCCCGCGACGTTCCAGCAGCGGCAGCTCGGCGGCCGGGTTGCCCTCGGCGTTCGCCCGCTGCCGGTCCAGGATCTCGACCAGCGCCGGCCAGCGCCGCTCGCGTTCGTACAGCGTGGCCAGCCCGGCCAGCGCC
>CAZPUH010000391.1:0-16920 GCA_964589215.1 uncultured Myxococcales bacterium
GGATCGGCTCGCGCGGGCGTGACCGGGTCAGGGGCTGCTTCGGGGGTCGGGTATGGCGCCGGGGGCACCGCGCAGCCTAACTGATGCCGAAGACGGCATCAGATGGCGCGCTCCTACTTCGCGCTGGCATCCCGCCGCAGACGGCGGGAGCGCGCTCGTAGGTGCCCCCGTCACCATACCCGACCCCCTCGCGCGCCCCTTCCTTGCTCTCGGTGGACGCTGCAGACTCCAGATCGGCGTCGTTGGTTGAGCGTGTAGAGTGCGGGGATGAAGTTGTTTCGGTTTGGGCCTGTCGGGGGGGAGAAGCCGGGCGTGGTGGTGGGGGGAGAGTGGGTGGATGCGTCGGGGTTTGGGGGGGATTGGGATGAGGCGTTCTTCGGAGGGGATGGGCTCGATCGGTTGGAAAGGTGGATCGGAGCGGAGGGGAGCCGGGCACCTCGGGTGAGGGAGGGGGTGAGGGTGGCGGCGGCGGTGGGGCGGCCTTCGAAGGTGGTTTGTATCGGGCTCAATTATCGGGACCATGCGGCGGAGACGGGGGCGGCGGTGCCGGGGGAGCCCGTGATTTTCAGGAAGGCGAGCAGCGCGGTGGCGGGGCCTGACGACGACGTGGCGTTGCCGGAGGGGGCGGAGAAGCTGGACTATGAGGTCGAGCTCGCGTTCGTCATCGGACGCCGCGCGAAGAATGTGAGCGTCGAGGCCGCGCTGGAGCACGTGGCGGGGTTCGTGCTGCACAACGATTACTCCGAGCGCGCGTTCCAGAAGGAACGCGGCGGGCAGTGGACGAAGGGGAAGAGCGCCGACGGCTTCGGGCCGCTGGGCCCCCTCTTCGTCACGCGCGACGAATTTCCCAATTTCGGCGCGGCGTCGATTTGGCTCAAGGTGAACGGCGAACTGAGGCAGAACAGCTCGACGGCGCACATGATCTTCGACGTGCCGACGCTGGTGAGCTACCTCTCCCGCTTCATGACGCTGCTCCCGGGCGACGTCGTCAGCACGGGCACGCCGGCGGGCGTCGGGATGGGGCGCAAGCCGCCCGCCTACCTGCGCGCCGGCGACGTCGTCGAGTACGGCATCGACGGTCTCGACACCGCGCGCCACCGCATCGTATGAGCACGACGTCCCCCGGGGTGAGCGCCGCCGGGCGGGGACCCTCGACGCTCACGCGCCTGCTCCGGTCCGAACAGGCGGGGCTCTTGCTGATCATCGGCCTGATGGTGGTCGGCCTGTCGATCGCCGCTGGCTCGCACGTCGACGACGCCACGGGCCGCTCGATCAACAACTTCTTCAACTCCTACACGCTCATCCAAACCGCCACCGACGCGAGCTTCTTCGCGATCATGGCGGTCGGCGCGACAATCGTCATCATCTCGGGCGGCATCGATCTGTCGGTGGGCTCCGTCTACGCGCTGGCAGGCGTGACGATGGGGTTGATGCTGCGGGCGCACCCCGACCTCGGGAGCGGGACCGCCGTGGTGCTGTCGCTGCTCGTGTGCGCGGGGGTCGGTCTCGGCGCCGGCGCCGCGAACGGCCTCCTGGTCGTGGGGCTGCGCGTCCACCCCTTCATCATCACGCTGGGCAGCATGTGGATCCTGCGCGGGATCGCCTTCGTGGCCAGCAAGGCCGAGAGCATCCTGCTGCCGGAGCCGCTCATGCGGTTCGCGAAGGCGCCCCTGGGCCTGGGCGCCGCGCTGTATCCCGTCCCGATGCTGGCCATGGTGCTGGTCGCCGCCGTGGGGTCGCTGTACCTGGGCCGAACGGTGATGGGGCGCCACGTCTACGCGATCGGCGGTAATCCGGAAGCGAGCCGCTTTGCCGGGCTGCGTCTGGGACGCATCCAGGTGGGGGTCTACCTGCTGGCCGGCCTGACCGCCGGGGTGGCCGCCTTCCTGGGCGGCTCCTTCTACGGATCGGTCTCCTGTGGAGACGCAACCGGATATGAGTTATACGTCATCGCCTCGGCGGTCGTTGGGGGCGCGCGTCTGAGCGGTGGCAGGGGAAGCGCCGTCAGCGCCATGCTGGGGGCGGTTCTCATCGTCCTCATCCGGCAGTCCATCCGGACGTTGCACCTCGATCAGAACTACGAATGGATCATCATCGGATGTGCCATTGTCATCGCGGTGGTCCTCGACCAGGCCAGCGTGCGCTTTGCGGCGCGGCGCCTGGCGGCGCGGCGTCCAAGATGACGACCAAGATGAACCGCCGCGCGCTGGTGTTGCTGGCGCTGGGCGCGCTGGCCGGCGCCTGTCGCTCGTCCAGCGTTCCCGCCGGCGCGGCCGCGGACGCGACGCGCGCGCCCGGCAAGCCGATCCGCATCGCGATGATCGCCAAGAGCTCGACGAACCCGATCTTCCTGTCGGCGCGGCGCGGCGCCGAGACGGCTGCCCGCGATCTGGCCGGGAAGATCGGGCAGCCGATCGAGATCGTCTGGCTGACGCCGCCGATCGAGGACGGCCAGATCCAGGCCCAGCGCATCGCCCAGGCCGTCAACGAGGGGGCCAGCGCGATCCTGGTCTCCTGTTCGGACGCCGGCAAGCTGACCGGCGCCATCGACGACGCCGTCGCGCGCAACGTGCCGGTGATGACCTTCGACAGCGACGCGCCCGCCTCGAAGCGCTTCTCGTTTTACGGCGTCGACGACCGGCGCCTGGGCGAGCAGGTCATGTCCGAGCTCGCCAAGGCGGTGAACGGCCGGGGGCGGATCGCGATCCTGGCCGGCAACCAGAACGCCCCGAACCTGCGCCGGCGCGTCGAGGGGATCCGAGCCGAGGCCGCCAAGTACCACGGCATCCAGATCGTCGGGACGTTCTATCACCCGGAGACGCCGCAGGACGCTGCGGCCGAGGTGATCCGCGTGAACAACGCCTATCCCGGCATCAGCGGGTGGGCGATGGCGGGCGGATGGGCGCTGTACACGAAAACGCTGCTGACCGACCTGGATCCGCACAAGGTGAAGATCGTCGCGGTCGACGCCTTGCCGCCCTCGCTGCTCTACGTGGAGAAGGGGCTGGCTCCGGTGCTGCTGGCGCAGTCGTCTTACCTGTGGGGCAACGTCGGGGTCACGAAGATCATCGACAAGATCCACTACAAGCGCGAGGTCCCCGACGTCGTCTCGATGGATCCGGTGCGGGTCACGATCGACAGCCTGGGAACGTGGGCGCGCCAGCTCCGGCAATGGGGATTCCCCGACGTGCCGGAGGAGTACCTCAAGCTCAAGTAGGGCCGCGTGGTCGCGATCGAGCTGCGCGGCGTCGGCAAGCGGTTCCCGGGCGTGCGCGCGCTGGAGGACGTCAGCTTCACGATCGCGGCCGGCGCCTGTCACGCGCTGTGCGGCGAGAACGGCGCCGGCAAGAGCACGCTGGGCAAGCTGCTGGCCGGCATCGAGCGGCCCGACAGCGGCGACATCCACGTGCACGGCGCGCCGGTGCGCTTCGAAGGGCCGCGCGACGCGCTTCGCGCCGGCATCGGCATGGTCCATCAGGAGCTGGCGTTTTGCGACAACCTGTCGGTGGCCGAGAACCTGTGTCTCGGCGCGTTTCCGCGCCGCGGGCCGTTCGTGTCGCGCGCCGAGATGTGCCGCCGCGCGCGCGCGCAGCTGGCGGCCGTCGATCCCGACCTGGACCTGGACGTCGATCGCCCGGTCGGTGAGCTGACCGTCGCCGAGCAGCAGGTCCTGCAGATCGCGGTCGCCGTCGGCGGCGGCGCGCGCATCATCATCTTCGACGAGCCGACCAGCAGCCTCTCGCAGCCCGAGGCCGATCGCCTTTACGCGCTGATGGGCCGCTTGCGCGAGCGCGGCACGACCTGCATCTACGTCTCGCACCGCATGCCGGAGATCTTCCGGCTGTGCGACGCCATCACCGTGCTGCGCGACGGACGCCACGTCCTGACGGCGCCGGCGCGCGAGCTGGACGAGGCGGCGCTGGTCCAGGCAATGATCGGCCGGCGTGTTGACCAGTACCTGGCGACCGCGCCCCAGCGCCCGCCGGGCGAGGTCGTCCTGCGGGTCGACGGGCTCTCGAGCGCGCCGCGCTTCGAGGACGTCAGCTTCCAGGTCGCCGCCGGCGAGGTGGTCGGACTGGCCGGCCTGGTGGGCGCGGGCCGCTCCGACGTGGCCCGCGCCATCTTCGGGCTGGATCCGCGCGCCACCGGTCGGGTCGAGGTGGCCGGCGTGCCGCTGCCGCCTGGCGACCCCACGGCCGCGTTGCGCGCCGGCGTGGGCCTCGTGCCCGAGGACCGCAAGCGGCAGGGGCTGGTGCTGGACCTGAGCGGGCTGGACAACGTCACGCTGCCGATCCTCCCCGAGGTCGCCCGGTGGGGGTGGCTGCGGCCGGGGGCGGCCCGCGCGCGGGCCGAGGCGGCGTTCGCGCGCCTCAAGGTGCGCGTCCCGGACCTGGATGGGCCCGCCATCGGCCTGTCCGGCGGGAATCAACAGAAGCTGGTGCTGGCCAAGTGGCTGGCGGCCCGCTGTCGCTTGCTGATCCTCGACGAGCCAACCCGGGGCGTTGACGTAGGGGCGAAGGCTGAGATCCATTCGCTCATCCGCGAGCTGGCCGAAGGCGGTTCGGCGGTCCTCCTGATCTCCAGCGAGCTCCCCGAGCTGCTGTCGCTGGCGACGCGGTTCCTGGTTCTGCGCGACGGAAAGCTCGTCGGTGAGCTGCCCGCGGGCGCCGATCAGGCATCGCTGCTGCGCCTGATGACCGGCGTCGGCGCCTCTGCCGTCTGAGCAGTTTCAGGCAACGCCTGATGTTTCGGCGCCACGCACCATGAGGTTTCCGGGGGGTTTCTTACGAGTTTCTCAGTCGATAAATGTCGTCCCGGATGTGTGTGATGTCTTTACACGAAGCACGACCGCAGATACGGTCCGCGGCAGTTAAGGGACCAAAAGATCTTGGAAACCACCAGGGAGGATCATCGATGCGACTTCGTGCATGTACGTTCGCGCTAGCTGCTGTTCTGCCACTCCGGGCCTTCGCGCAGACGCCGCCACCGCCCCCGGCCGCCACCGATACTCCTCCGGCCGCCGGCGCCATGCCGGCCGGTGAAAAGCCGACAGTGCCGCAAGAGCCGGCGGCGACGCCTGCTCCGGCCGCTCCGGTGGTCGTGGCACCGGCACCGGCGCCCGCGCCGGCCGCCGCGCCGCCCGCCGGTCCCTCGCCGAAGTTCACGTTCGGCGGCCTGGTGGATACGTACTACCTCTACAACTTCACGCCGCCGTCGGGCGACAACTCGTTGCAGTTCCCGCAGGGCCCTGCCGTCGGTCGCGCGTTCGACACGAACGCGAACAGCTTCACCCTGGCGCTCGCCAAGTTGACGATGAACGCGTCGCTCGACCCGGTGTCGTTCCAGCTGGACATGGGGTACGGCTCGGTCGGCACGATCATCAACAACAGCGTCGACGGGCTGCCCTCGATGTCCGCGCAGTCCGGCAACAACTTCGTCCTCGAGCAGGCTTACGGCGAGATCGCGCTGCCGGGGAACCTGACCCTCGACTTCGGTAAGTTCACGACCACGGCCGGCGCCGAGGTCATCGAGGCGAACAAGAACTGGCTGTACTCGCGCTCGTTGCTGTTCAACATCATCCCGCTGCTCCACACCGGTGTGCGCGCCGGCTTGAAGGTCAACGACCAGCTGACCCTGCAGGCCAGCGTCGTCAACGGCTGGAACAACGACCCCGACCTGAACGCCTGGAAGACGATCGGTCTGTCGGCCTCGTTCACGGCGAACCCCATGCTGAGCGCCGTTTTGACGACGTACTTCGGCAAGGAAGGCCAGCCGCAGCCGTCGCCGTCGGGAGCCACGCCTGGCGACCTCCGCTTCCTGCTCGACCTCGTCGTGGCCGCGACGATCAACAGCCAGTTCGGCCTGAACCTGAACGTCGACTACATCAAGGCCTTCGACGACATCTCCAGCGACTACCAGGTCGGCGCCGCCCTCATGGGCCGGTACGTCATCAGCGACCACCTGAACGTCGCGGCGCGCGGTGAGTTCCTGGCCAGCCACGTCGCCAACTTCGCGATGACCAACAACGCCGAGACCGTCAAGCAGGGCGAGGTGACCGTGATGCTGGGCATCGACGTCGGGAAGAACTTCGAGCTTCGGCCCGAGGTTCGCGCCGACTTCGCCGGCGACGTCGAGGGCGCCAAGATGCTCGAGGGCGGCAACAAGTCCAACGCCGTCACGGGCGAGATCGCCGCGCTCACCTGGTTCTAGTCTCGACACGCGGTCAGTAAGACCGCCGCAACACGAAACGGGAGGCCTGATGGCCTCCCGTTTTTTTTTGCCGTCGTCGGCCGCCAGCGCCGCGGGCCGTCACTTTCGCGAAAGCGGGTCGTATGGCACGATCCCGGGGTGGGCTCGCCGCCTTACATCATGCTCGACGCCTTGCGCATGCGCGCGGCGGATGAACGCAAGCGTGCCGCCGAGCGCGCCTCGTCCATTCGCGAGGCGGTGATCGACATGGTGCGCAGCCGGTTGCCGCCCGCTGGTCGCGCATGGCTGATTGGATCGCTGGCCTGGGGCGATTTTGGAACGCGGAGCGACGTCGACCTGGTCTTCGATGGGGTCGATCCTGCTCACCTGGTGGACGTCGAAACGGCCGTCGTGCGAGGCCTGGATGTACCCGTCGACCTCCTTTCCCTGCGCGAGCTACCGGAGTCGTTTCAGGAGCGGGTTTTCCGCGAAGGAATCGCGATTCATGGTTCGCGAACCTGACGTTTTGGTCCGTCTCCGCCGTCTCCAGGCAGAGATCGCCGTGGACATCGCCGCGCTCAAAGAACGCGAGCGGGAAACGCGTGAGCTGGTCGCGCGCTGGGATGTCGAGGCGACGCTTGGCCGGCCGGAGCTCGTCCTCGTCGCGGTCAACTTGCACGGCTGGTACACGGCGTTGGAAAGCACGTTGGAGCGCGTCGCTCGCCTGCTGGATCAATCCATGCCGGTCGGCTCCTCCTGGCACATCGATCTGCTGGAACAGATGCGACTGGACATGCCCGGGTTGCGAGGGCCCCTCCTCCCGAAAGAGGCGGAGCTGGCAGCGGGGGGCTGAGCGCGCGCGTCAGGGGGCGGGGCGGGCGAAGTCGTCGCGGGCGCCGGGGCGGGCGTACCAGTAGAGAAGCGCGTCGGCGGCGATCGAGGTGTCGGACCAGTGCCAGATCTCCAGGTCGAAGCGCAGCGCGCGCGCGAAGGGGATCGGGTCGAGCACGAGAAAGCGGTTCATCGAGAAGAAGCCGCCGAAGCCCTGGGCCGGAGCGGCGGTCTGCGCGTGGTAGGCGTGCGCGAAGAGGTCCGGGGTCGACCAGGCGTACCCGAAGTAGTCCTCGGTTCCAGTTCCAAGCAGGCTCGGGAAGCTCTCGCCGTCGACGAAGATCTTTTCGTCGCCTTCGCCCCACCAGGCGACAGACGGCGGGTTCTGGACGTTCAGCACGGTCCCCACCTGCTGGCCGACCCCCTGTAGCGTCGCGATGTGCCAGTCGCGGAAGGGCCGCGTGGCCAGCACGGCGCGCGGGCGCCAGCCGGCGTGGAACAGCAGCGCGTCGCGCCCGAACGGGCGGGCGTCGACGACGGCGCTCCCCTTCAGGGTCAGACCGGCGGCGTCGCTGGCGATCGTGACGACCGCGCGTCTGGCGAACGGCATCGGGAACCGCGCCGTCAGGGTGCCGTCGGCGGCGACGGTCATGGGGAGCGACGTGAAGGCGTTCCAGCCGCCGCCGGTGCCGAAGAACGCGAGCAGCGGCGCGCGCACGGTCTCCTCGCCGTCGAACGCGATCGACAGCGTCGCCGCAGCCAGCCTGTCGGGCGCCCGCTCGGCCGTCGTCAGGCGAAGCTCGGTCAGCTGCCCGCCGCCCGCCGGCGCCGCGAGCGTCATCGTCGCCGGGTGGCCGGGCGCGATCGCCGCGGGCGGAAGCTCCACGACGGAGCGGCCGTAACGCGGCCCTGCCGGCGGCAGCCCGTCGCGCAGGACGGCGGCCACGCGGCCCAGCGCCCCCTGCGCCCGGCTCACCTCCGCCGGCGCATAGGGGCGGACGTTCGCCGCCGCCGTGGCCGGGTACGTCCGGTAGCCGATCTGGTAGTACAGCTTCGCGGTCGGCTGCCCGTTGAAGGGGTCCAGCGCGACGATGCTGTCCACGGTGACCAGACACCCGCTCCGATATGGGATCGGGAAGTAGAGGTTGTAGCCACGGGCGGTGACGTGGGCCAGCGGGGCCACGAACGGCGCGACCTCGCCGCGCAAGAGCCCCGCGAACGGCGCCTCGACGACGGGCTGGCTGTCGCCGTCCACGTAGATGCGCAGCGTGCCGGCGGGCGTGGCGCTCCAGATGCGCACGACGGCGCCCGGCCCCTTCACGTCGAGCAGCACGTAGCGCTTCGTGCCGTCAGGCGCGGTTTCGACGCGCACCAGGTTCGGCGCGGCGTCGGTGACGAAGTCGTCGTTCGCGAACCAGCCGTCGGCATCGTCGGGCCGGCGCGATCGCCGGTCCGTGCTGGCGGCCTGGCCGGCGACGAAGCGAAGGGCCGGGAGGCGCGCCAGGTGGTCGAGGTCGACCATCTCGCGCAGCAGCGTCAGGACGCTGATCTCGCCGGGCGCGGCGACCGGTTCGGGCCCCGGCGGCGGCACTGCGGCCAGCGCCGGCACCTCCGGCGGTGAAGCAGGGGCAGGCGGCGACGCGCCGTCTCGCCCCGCGCCGCACGCCCCCGTGCGCACGAGCCCCGCCAGGCCGGCAGCCGCGGCGAGCCCGACGACGATGCCGGTGCGGCGCACGCCGGGACTACGCGCCGGCGTGGAGCATGTCGTTCAGCACGCCAGCGGCCGTGACCGCGGGGCCGGCGCCCGGGCCGGTGATGACCAGCGGGTTCTTGCGGTAGCGGGCGGTCGTGAACGCGACCTGGTTGTCGGTGCCCTTGAGGCCGAAGAAGGGGCTCGACCGGTCGACGGCCTGCAGGCCGACCGAGATGCGGTCCCGGGTCACGGACGCGACGTAGCGCAGGCTGCGCCCCTTGGCCTTGGCCGCGGCGGCGCGCTTGGCCCAGTCGGCGTCCAGCTCCCCCAGGCGGCGCAGGAACTCGTCGCGCGACAGCGACCGGAACGCTTCCGGCACCAGGGACTCGACGGCCACGTCGCCCGGCTCGCCCGGGAACCCCAGGAGGCGCCCCAGGATCAGCGCCTTGCGGCCGACGTCCGCGCCCGACAGGTCGTCGCGCGGATCGGGCTCGGTGTAGCCGAGCTCCATCGCCTTGTGCAGGGCCGCCGAGAACGAGCGCCCGCGGTCGACCTCGGTCAGAACGAAGCCCAGCGTGCCCGACAGGCACCCCTCGATCTTCAGGACGCGATCGCCCGACTCGACCAGCTTGCGGTGGGTGTCGAAGATGGGCAGGCCCGCCCCGACCGTCGCCTCGGTCAGCAGCCGGCGCCCGGCGGTCTCGGCGGCCGCCGCCAGCGCGCTGCTCTCTGTCCGGGGGCCCGAGATCGGGCGCTTGTTGGCCAGCACCACGTCCATGCCGGCCGCCAGCGCCTGCCGCAGCAGCGGCGTGCTCTCGTCGGCGGTCACGTCGACCAGGATGGGGTCGGTCAGGGCGTGCTCGGCCAGCAGCGCCAGCGCCTCCGCCGGGCTGGCGGCCCGCCCGCCCGGAGCCTGCGCCAGCGCCTGCCCCTTCTCCTTGCCGGCGATCAGGCCGGCGATCGCGCGCGGAGACAGCCCCGACGGGTCGAACACGAAGCCGCGGCGGTCGATGGCCGCCACCAGCCGCAGGGCTGGGGCGCCGTTGGTGCCGCGCCGGGGTGAGCCCGAGCCCCCCTTGGGCAGGATCTTGGCCAGCGCGCGCCCGATCTGGCCGAAGCCCAGCAGCACGACGTCGCTGTGGGGCGCGCGCGCCGCCGCGCCGCCGCCGATCTTCGAGAGCTGGAACGCGCCGTGAACGGCCCGCTGGGCGGCCGCCGCCTCCTGGGCGTCGACGACGAACGAGATGTTCAGCTCCGACGAGCCCTGCGCGATCGCGACGATGTTGATGCCCGCCTCGGCCAGCGCCGCGAACACGCGGGCGGCGATGCCGGGGTGCCCAGCCATGCCGATGCCGACGACGGCCACGGTGGCGACCCCACTGCGCGCCTCGACGCGGTCGACCTCGCCCCGCGCGATCTGCTCGCGGAACTCGTCGGTCAGGTGGGCGCAGGCGTGCTTGGCCGCCGAATCGGGCACCGAGAAGCAGATCGACTGTTCGGACGACGACTGCGAGATCAGCGAGACGCTGATCCCCTGCCGGTGCAGCGCCTCGAAGGTGCGCGCGGCAATGCCGGGCACGCCCAGCATGCCGTTGCCGGCGACGGTGATCAGCGCCTGACCGCCCACCGCCGAAAGCGCCTTCACCGGGTAGCGATCCAGCGTGCGGCGCGCCGAGATCTCGGTCCCTGCGGAGCCCGCGTCCGCGAAGGGACGCACGAAGACCGGGATCGATCGCCCGGCGACCGGGATCAGCGCCCGCGGGTGCAGGACCTTGGCGCCGAAGTACGCCAGCTCGGCGGCCTCGCGCACGTGCAGCTGCGGGATGACGCGCGCGTCGGGGACCACGCGCGGGTCGGCCGTCAGCAGCCCGGGCACGTCCTTCCAGAGCGAGATCTCCTGCGCGCCCAGCGCCCGCCCCAGCAGGGTCGCGGTCAGGTCGGTGCCGCCGCGCCCCAGCGTGGCGACGCCGCGGGCCCGCCGCTCGTCGTCCCGGCTGCGGCGCCCGCCGTCGCCGTCCTCCAGCGGCGCCGCGCCGATGAACCCGGGCACCACCGGGATGACCCCGGCCGCGCAGATGGGGCGCAGCACCTTGCGGGCGGTCAGATCCGTCAACATCAGGTTGGGCGAGGCGCCGCCGTACGGGCCGTCCGTGAAGACGACCTCCGTCGCGTCGACGTAGCGGGCGCGCAGGTCCTTGGCGTCCAGCGCCGCGGCCAGGATGCGCGCCGACAGCCGCTCGCCACGGCTCACGATGAAGTCGCGCGTGCGCGGGGTCAGCTCGCGCAGGACCGCCAGGCTGGAGAGCAGGCGCCCCAGCTCGTCCATCGACCGCCGGATCTCGGCCGCCGCCTCGGCGTTACCTCGCCCCGTCGCGGCCCGCAGGATCTCGAGGTAACGCGTTGCCAGCGCCTGCACCTCGCGGTCGAGCTGGCCTTCCCCGGCGGTCGCCCGGCTGGCGAGGGCCAGCAGCAGGTCGGTGACCCCCGCCGGCGCCGAGACCACGGCAATCCGGGGTCCGCGCCTGCCGGCCAGGATCTCGACGACGCGCCGAAACGCGGCGCCGTCCGCCAGTGACGCACCGCCGAACTTGTGAACCTCGACGGAAAGCTTCTTGCCGTTGGCCATGGCGGGGCAAGGTGTATCAGGAACGGCCGGGCTCCCGCCAGCGGCCGGCGGTCCCGCGGTGTAAATCGTGACGGCGGGCGCGCGGGCGAAATACGCTATCTTCCAGCGCATGTCCCGTTCCATGTTCCGGTGCATCTCCGGCTGCCCCGGCGAATACGCGCTCGACGAGATCATCTACAAGTGCCCGAAGTGCGGCGACCTGCTGGAGGTCGTCCACGACATCGAGGCCCTCAAGACGCGCAGCGCCGCCGCCTGGATGAAGCTGTTCGATGACCGGTACTTGCGGAACACCTGGCCGTACGGCTCGGGCGTCTGGGGCAAGAAAGAGTGGGTGCAGCCCCACGTCCGCGACGAGAACGTGGTCTCGATGCTGGAGGGGGGGACCAACCTCCTGTGGGCCGAGCGCTACGGGCGCGAGCTGGGCCTCTCGGACCTGTGGGTCAAGCAGTGCGGCGTCTCGCACACGGGGTCCTTCAAGGACCTGGGCATGACGGTGCTGGTCTCGACGGTCAAGCAGATGATCGCCGACGGCAAGCCGCTGCGCGCGGTCGCCTGCGCCTCCACCGGCGACACGTCCGCGGCGCTGGCCGCCTACGCCGCCGCCGCGGGCATCCGGGCCCTGGTGATCCTGCCGCGCGGCAAGGTGTCGACGGCCCAGCTGGTTCAACCGCTGGCGAACGGCGCGACGGTGCTGGCGCTGGACGGCGACTTCGACGACTGCATGGCCATCGTCAAGCGGCTGGCCGAGGAAGAGGGCGTCTACCTCGCCAACAGCATGAACAGCTTGCGTATCGAGGGGCAGAAGACCGTCTCGATCGAGATGGTCCAGCAGTTCGACTGGCAAGTCCCCGACTGGGTCATCATCCCGGGCGGCAACCTGGGCAACGTCAGCGCGCTGGGCGCCGGCTTCACGATGATGCGGGAGCTGGGGCTGATCCAGAAGCTGCCCCGCATCTGCGTCGCGCAGGCCGCCGCCGCCAATCCGCTTTACCGCGCCTACAAGGACGGCTGGGACAAGTTCCAGGCGCTGGCCGCCCAGCCGACGCTGGCCTCCGCCATCCAGATCGGCAACCCGGTCAGCGTGAAGAAGGCGATCCGGACGCTGCAGAAGTTCGAGGGGATCGTCGAGGACGCCTCCGAAGCCGAGCTGGCCGACGCCGCCGCGCGCGCCGACCTGACCGGCCTCTTCAACTGCCCGCACACGGGCGTCGCGCTGGCGGCGCTGGAGAAGATGGTCGCCCGGCGCGACGTGAAGTCGTCCGACCGGGTCGTCGTGGTCAGCACGGCCAACGGCCTGAAGTTCACCGACTTCAAGGTCCGCTACCACGAGGGGACGCTGCCCGACGTCCCCCACCCCAAGTACGCCAACCACCCCGTCTACCTGCCCAACGACTACCTGGCCGTTCGCGACGAGGTCCGCCGGCGCCTCGATTGAGGATCAGAGCTCGGCGCGAAGGCCGATCGACGGGAGAACGATGCGGTAGCTCTGCTCGGAGATCTGGTTCGGGGATTTCTCGGTCAGCCCGTCGACCAGCTTGCTCAGGGTCGCGTTCACGAGCTCCGCGTAGAAGTTCAGCGTGAACCGCGTGTAGTAGATCGGGCGGTCGTACCGGACGTCCAGCTGATAGTAGCTGGGAAGGATCTGGTACTGGTCGCCGGCCGAGCTCTGGAGAAACTCGGGGCGGCCGGTGTTGAAGTGAAGGCGGGCCCCCAGGATGTTCCGCCCCATCCTGTACCCGAGGACCACGTTGAGAATGTGCCGCTGGTCCCAATCGGCTGGGCCGACCGCGCCGCCTCCGTACGACCGCAGGCTCGTCGACAAGGTGTACGAGATCCAGCCGTGCAGCCGCTCGGTCAGCGGCCGCCGGACCATGAGCTCGACGCCGTACGACAGGGCCTCGCGCCGGGCCAGAAAGTCGTCCGCCAGCGGGTCGGGGCTGGCGGCCGACGGGTTGCGCAGGTCCGTGAGGAAGTAGTGCTGCAGGAACCCGGTCACCGAGAGCTTCACCGCCGCAAACCGGCTGGTCTCGACGCCGACGGACCCTTGCCACGAGCTCTGCAACCCCAGTCGCTGCAGCCCGAAGGCCTCGACGCCCGGGATCTGCAGCGGCAAGCTGGGAAGCTGCGTGAAGTGACCGCCGGTGGCCCGCACGGTCGTCTGGTCGGTGAGGGCGAGCGCCACGGCCAGCCGGGGGGCCAGGTCCTGCTTGCGGATGCCGTTCACCTCGTAGCTGTCGAAGCGCGCTTCGGGGGTGACCGTCAGCCAGCGCCCGCCGGTCACCGTCGCGGAGGCATATCCCGCCAGCAGGGTGGCGTCGCGGCGCCTGGCGATGTCCCAGTCTCCGGGTGGTTCTAGGGCGCCACCCAGCACGACCGGTTCGTAGCGGGCGAACTGACCGTCGAACCCGACCGCCGTCGCGACGGGCCCGAAGGCGCGCTGGTAAGACAGCCGCGGCGCGACGCTCTTCGCGTCGACGATCAGCGGGTAGACATTCAGCACCGGCGCGCGGCTGTGATCGACCCCCAGCACGACCGAGCCTTGCAGCATGCCGCCGCCCGCGGGCAGGCCGGCCCGCAGGCTGACGCGATGAAAGCTGAGGTCGATCTCTTTGCGGGGGTCGTCCGTGCTGGACGAGAACGCGTCGTCGGAGCCGAACGCCAGCAGGCTGAGCTGGAACGGTCCCGCCCGGCGGTCGGCGCGCAGCTGGTAATCCCAGTATTGCAGCCGGATGTTTTCGTCCAAGAGGGACACCAGCTCGCCGGTGTAGGAGTAGCGGGCCGCCACGGCGACGGCGCCCCCGGCCACGGGCGCCGAGACCATCGCGCCGGCGTCGTAGAGGCGGACGTCGACGGACATGTGAAGCACGTCGGGGGCGGGCGCTCGGGTCTCCGCGGTGACGATCCCCCCCACGTAGCGCCCGTAGCGGGCCGGGTAGCTCCCCGGAAAGAAGTCCAGGCTGCGGAAAAAGTATGGGTGAATGACCGACGGGCCGAGCGCGAGGTGAAACAGCGCCGGAATCTGCACGCCGTCCAGGAAGAAGCCGGTGTTGCCGGGGTTCGAGCCGCGCACCGCATAGATCGGCGCCGGCCAGGCGACGGTCGCGACGCCGGGCAGCGACTCGAGAACGCGCAGGGGGTCTCCCAGGGCGCCGGCTGTTTGCGTCAGCTCGACGCCCGTCAGATGGACCTGGGGTTGAGGTGGCGCGGCTTTGACCACCGTTTCGCGGGGGCGGCGTCCGGCCGACGGAACCAGCCTCAGCGTGATGGCTTCGGACGCAGCGGCGCAGGCGTCGAGGGTGATGATCAGCGGTTCGAAGCCGGCCGCCTGGATGCGCAGCGGCCGGAGCCCGCACGGCAGCTCCACGGCGAAGTCACCACGCTCGTCGGTGGTGCCGACCTCGGCGTCGTCGAGGCTCAGCGTCGCGTCCGGGACGACTTCGCGGCCCCCCATCGCCAGCACCTGTCCGGCGATCCGCGCGACCGGGGCCACAGATGGCAGCCTGGGCGCCGGCTGCGGCGCGGGCGCCTGCTCCACGGCGGCACCCCCGTCGACGGGAGCGTCGTCGATGCCGGCGTCGCCGGCGACGCCGGCGTCGGCGGTACCGGCTTCGGCGGATGCGGCGTCTCCGGATTGCGCCGCCGCGTCGCTGGTGCGCGCGCCGCCGCCCGCCTCCGAGCTCAGCACCAGCGTCGCCGCCAGCAGCGCGCCTACGACCGTCACGGGCAGTCCACCAGCCAGACCCCGTCGTAGGGGGACGCGGTGCGCGCCTGGAACTGGTAGACGACGCGGGTGCCCGGCGCGACCAGATCCGTCCCCTGCGGCTCCGCGAAGGCGGTCACCGCGAACTCGGGAGCCAGCACCGTCGGATGGCCGCTGGTCAGGTCGACGGCCGTCAGGTCGCCGCGTCCGCCCTGGAAGTGGAACATGCCGATGAAGCGGGTCTGCCCGACGGCCGCGAGCACCCCCCGTTCAGCGAGAAGCTGGCGGTCGCCCGTCCGTGGATCGACCGTGATCACGTCCGTCCGCTGCTGATCCTTCGCGAAGACGGACGCCAGGATGCGGCCGTCCGGGAGCTCCTCCTGCTTGTCGACGTAGGTGCCCGGCGGGTTGTACGGGACGCGCGGACCCGCGGGATCGTCGGCCAGCCCGACCTCCTGTATCGGCGGGTCCACGGTTGGGTCCTGAGTGCCGAACCAGTAGGTGCCGCTCGACGAGAAACCGCTCAGGTAGACGCCATCGACGGTGACGGACGGCCCGCCGGGGGTCACCGCCGAGATTCGAGGCGCGTCGCCGGGGCTGTTGAACCAAACCTCGTCGTGGCCCGGCCGCCACCAAGCCTCCACGCCGGGGGGGAAGTCCAGGGTCTGGCTCGCGCCCGAATGATAGTTGAAGAGGGTGTAGCGGCTCGCCGACGGACCGTCATCGATGTGCAACAGCCATTGCCCGTCGGGTGAAAGGCCGATGGTCGCTGGCCCCGGAAACGGCAGTTGCGTCTCCTGCCCGGTGACCGGGTCGCGAATCGACATCTGCGTGACGGAACTGGTCGTCGTCGCCCGGCTCAGAATCAGCAGGGGTCCGTCCGGCGTGGGCGAAGCGGTGAAACCGGTGACACCCTTCGCCAGCTGTTGTGGGACGCCGGAGGGAGGGATGTCCATCACCTCGCCCTGCGGGTCCAGGTAGACAAAATCTTCGCCAACGAAACGCGGGAACCAGTAACCGCCCGACGTGGGATCGCTCGACGCGAGCTGCACCGTGGTCGTCCGCCCGTCGGCTTCTGTCAGTGTTGCCGTCGCTGGGGGTGGTGGGTTGGCGTTGGTCCGGTCCGGTTGCTGGACCACGGCCCAGCGCAGGTCGCTCGGGGACCAGATCTGCGTCAGGGGGGCTTCCTGGATGTCGCCGCTGATGGGATCGACCCACACGGGCGGGGGACCGAAGTCTCCCGGCGTCGCGCTGACTGGGCTGTTCCGGTAGACGAAGACCCTTCCCCGAGCGTCGAAAGAGCACGGGGCGACCTTCCAGGAGCAGCCCACCCCGTCTTCGGTGTTGATGTCCGAGATCAAAAGGCGTTCGGGCGATTGCTGGCCGTCGGCGTCGATCGACACCACGAACAGGTCCGATCCCGTACTGTCCGCCGCGGCCGGCCGCAGCAACAGGATCCGCAACACCCCGTCGCCGTTCGGGGGCACCAGCGCGCCGAGCGAGGCGGCGCGGTCCGCGATCAGCTGGCGGCCCGCCGGGGCCTCGCCGCGGGGCAGGCAGGCAGCCGTGGCCGAGACGGCGACGAACAGCAATCGGGCTTTGAAGTCCATCTTCGCCTCGCCCGCCTAGTGCGGGTTCGGCTGACTGAGTCGGTCAGAAAACCCGCCTCCTCTCCGCGACCCGGGTCATGGCGGCCGGGGGGCCGACCCCCCCTTTCCGCTGGACGTGCGGCTCCTACAGCGTGCTACAGTGAGCCGCTTGGCGGCATTCCCGGAAATAGCGGACATGAAAGACCATCTCGGCCCGACGCGTCAAGGATTGTATGACCCCGCACACGAGCACGAATCGTGCGGGGTTGGGTTCGTTGTCGACCTCAAGGGG
>CAZPUH010000392.1:0-7004 GCA_964589215.1 uncultured Myxococcales bacterium
TCTGCGGCGGGATGCCAGCGCGAAGTAGGAGCGCGCCATCTGATGCCGTCTTCGGCATCAGTTAGGCTGCGCGGTGCCCCCGGCGCCATACCCGACCCCCGAAGCAGCCCCTGACCCGGTCACGCCCGCGCGAGCCGATCCATCCAACGAGGAGGAGGACGAGGACGGGTCTACGCCGCCGGAGTCTCTTCGATGACGACCAGCAGATCGCCCGCCTCGACACTCTCGCCCGCGCCCGACACGATTTCGCGGACCGAGCCGGTGACCGGCGCCTTGATGACCGTCTCCAGCTTCATCGCCTCGGTCACCAGCAACTTCTGCCCCGCCTTCACCTGCTCGCCGACCTTCGTCACCAGATCGATGACCCGCCCCGGCATCGGCGCGCCCACCTCGCCCGGCTTGCCCGTCGCCCGCCGCCGCTTGGGCCCCGACACCTTTGCCGAGTCGTCCGCGACGCGCAGCTGCCGCGACTGGCCGTTCAGCTCGAACGTCAGCACGCGCGCGCCGTCCGGCTCGACCTCGCCCAGCGACAGCAGCTTGATGATCAGCGTCTTGCCCGGCTCGATGTCGATCCAGGCCTCTTCACCGACGCGCAGCCCGTAGAAGAAGGTCGGCGTCGGCAGAACCGACGTGTCGCCGTGCAGCGCGCGGTGCTCCATGTAGCCGCGCAGCACCTTGGGATAAAGCGCGTACGAGACGACGTCGCGGCGCGCGACCTCGACGCCTGCCAGCGCCTCCATCTCGCGCTTGGCGGCCGCCCAGTCGAACGGCGGCATGGTGGCGCCCGGCCGCCCCTCGACGGTCGCCGCCCCCTTGAGGATGTCGCTGCGCAGCGGCTCGGGGAAGCCCCCCGGCGGCTTGCCCAGCGAGCCCCGCATGAAATCGATCACCGACTCCGGGAACGTGAGCTCCTTGGCGCGCGCGGCGACGGCCTTGCCGTCCAGCCCTTGCTTCACCATCCAGATGGCCATGTCGCCGACGACCTTCGACGACGGCGTGACTTTGGGGATGTCGCCGAACAGCTGGTTCACCTCGGCGTAGGCGTGCTTGACCGCCTCCCAGCCGTCGCCGACGCCCAGCGCCTCGGCCTGCGCCCGCAGGTTCGAGTACTGGCCGCCCGGGATCTCGTTCTGGTACACGTCGGCGGCCGGCGCCTTCAGCCCCGACTCGAACGGCGCGTAGTAGGCGCGCACCGGCTCCCAGTAGGCCGATAGCTTCTCGAAGATGTCCGGCGACATGCGGGGGTCCCGCGGCGCGCCCGCCAGCGCGAACGCCAGCGACGACAGCGACGGCTGCGACGTCATCCCGGCCATGCTGCTGACGGCGCCGTCGATGACGGCCACGCCCGCGTCCACGGCGGCCAGGTTCGCCGCGATGCTGTTGCCGGCCGTGTCGTGCATGTGCAGGTGAATCGGCACGTCGACGGCGTCGCGCAGGGCCTTGACCAGCATGGTCGCGGCGCGCGGCCGCAGCAGGCCCGCCATGTCCTTGATGCACAGCAGGTGCGTCCCGCGCCGGACGATCTCCTTGGCCAGGTTCACGTAGTACTTGAGGTCGTACTTCGTGCGCGTCGGATCGGAGACGTCGCCCGTGTAGCAGATCGCCGTCTCGACCACGCGCCCCGTCTTCTGAGCGGCCTCGATGGCGACCACCATGTTGTCGACGTCGTTCAGCGCGTCGAAGATGCGGAACACGTCCATGCCGGCGGCGGCCGCCTCTTCGATGAACGAGACCACGACGTCGTCCGGATAGTTCGTGTAGCCCACGGCGTTGGCGCCGCGGACCAGCATCTGGAACATGACGTTCGGGACCAGCCGGCGCAGCTCCTCGAGCCGCAGCCACGGGTCCTCCGACAGGAAGCGGTAGGCCACGTCGAACGTCGCCCCGCCCCACATCTCCAGCGAGAACAGATCGTGCGCCAGGTGGGCCGTCGCCGGCGCCACGCGCGCCAGGTCGTACGTCCGCACGCGCGTCGCCAGCAGCGACTGGTGTGCGTCGCGCCAGGTCGTGTCCGTCAGGCGCAGCCGCTGATCCTTGCGCAGCATCTTGACGATGCCCTCGGGACCCTCGCGCTCGAGGATCTGCTTGGTCCCCTCGGGTGGCGCCGTCTTCGGAACGGCCGGCGGCGTCGACTCGGTCGCCAGCACCGAGATGGGCGGCTTGGGCTTCCCGCGCACCGTCGGGTGCCCGTTGACGATCGTCGACCCGATGTACCGCAGGATGCGCGTCGCCCGGTCGCGCCGCGGCTGGTAGTTCACCAGCTCGGGCGTTTCGTCGATGAAGGTCGTGTGCGCCTTGCCCTCGGCGAACGTCGGGTGCAGCAGCACGTTCTCGAGGAAGGCCAGGTTGGTCTTGACGCCGCGGATGCGGAACTCGCGCAGCGACCGCACCACCTTGCGGCGCGCGTAGTTCCAGTCGAGCCCGCTGGCGGTGATCTTCACCAGCAGCGAGTCGTAGTAGGGCGACACGCGCGCGCCGACGTATCCCGAGCCGTCGTCCAGGCGGATTCCCAGTCCGGCCGCCGGCCGATAGACCTGGATCTTGCCGGTGTCCGGCAGGAACTCGTTCTTCGGATCCTCGGCCGTGACGCGCACCTGGATGGCGACGCCGCGCTGGACGATGTCCGCCTGGCTGGCGATCCCGATCTCCGGGTCGGACAGCTTCTTCCCCTGCGCGATCTGCAGCTGCGCCTGCACCAGGTCGCGCCCCGTGATGGCCTCGGTGACGGTGTGCTCGACCTGGATGCGCGGATTGACCTCGATGAAGTAGTGGCGCCCGTCGTCGCCGACCAGGAACTCGACGGTCCCCGCGTTGGAGTAGCCGACCTGCCGGCCGATCTTCAGCGCGTCGTCGGCCAGCCGCGCGCGCAACGCCTGCGGCAGCGACCAGGCGGGCGCGTACTCGACCACCTTCTGGTGACGCCGCTGGACCGAGCAGTCGCGCTCGAACAGGTGCACCAGGTTGCCGTGGTTGTCGCCCAGAATCTGCACCTCGATGTGCTTGGGGCGCAGCACCAGCTTCTCGAGAAACACGGCGTCGTCGCCGAACGCCTTCAGCGCTTCGGAGCGGGCGCGGTCCAGCAGCTCGGGCAGCTCCGCGGCGCTGCGCACGACGCGCATCCCGCGCCCGCCGCCGCCCGCCGAGGCCTTGATCATGACCGGGTAGCCGGCCTGGTCGGCGAACGCGCGCGCCGCCTCCAGCGTGCGAACGGCGTCCGGCGTTCCGGGCACCGTGGGGACGCCCGCCGCCATCGCGATCTTGCGCGCGGCGACCTTGTCCCCCAGCGACTCGATCGCCTCGGGCGTCGGGCCCACGAAGACGATGCCGGCGTCGCGGCACTTGCGCGCGAACGACGCCCGCTCCGACAGCAGGCCGTATCCCGGGTGAATGGCGTCGACGTCGTGGCGCTTGGCCAGCTCGACGATCTCGTCCTCGGCCAGATAGGCCGCGACCGGCTCCAGCCCCTTGCCGACCAGATAGGCCTCGTCGGCCTTGTACCGGTGCAGGTGGACCCGGTCCTCCTCGGAGAAGATGGCCACCGTCCGATATCCCAGCTCCGTGCAGGCGCGGAAGACGCGGATCGCGATCTCGCCGCGGTTTGCGCAGAGCACGCGCTTGAAGGGAACCTTGGCCATGGGGGTCGGCCCGGAGAACTACCACTAGGAGGGCGTTGCCGTAAAGGCAACGGTGAGCGAAAGCGAACCATGCCCGACGACGTGTCGCCCGATAGGCGACCTAGGAGGGCGTTGCCGTAAAGGCAACGGTGAGCGAAAGCGAACCATGCCCGACGACGTGTCGCCCGATAGGCGACCTAGGAGGGCGGGGCTGGGAAGGTCGAAGAACGACGGGGCTACAGTGCCGCGACCGCCGTGGCCAGCCAGGAGTCGATCTGCGCGACGGCGGCAGGCGGGGAATCGCCCTGCTTCTCGACCATCGCGTAATCGGCGCGCGCCTTGCGGGCCAGCTCTTCCGCACGCGAGCGCTCGCCCGGCTTCGCCCACAGAGCCCGCGCCAGCGCAAAGCGCGTCTCGCCCAGAAGCTCCGGCGCGGCCTTTCCCGCCAGGCGCGCCGCGAGCGCCGCCTCGAGCGGCCCGATGGCTTCCAGCGGCCGGTGCTCGCCGATCAGCGCCAGCCCCAGGCCCGTCTGGGCGTACGGCAAATTCATCGGATCGCCTTTGGCGTCGGTCCAGATGCTGATTGCCCGCTCGAACGCGGCCCGCGCCTCGGGGAACCGGCGCAGGTTGTTCAGCACCTCACCGCGGTTGTTCTCGACCATCGCCACGTATGGGTGCGCGACGCCCATCGCGTGCGAAGAGCGGTCCCGCGCCAGCGTCAGCGTTGCCAGCGCCTCCTGGTACCGTCCGGCCGCCTGCAGCACCAGGCCCTCGCCGTTCAGACAGGCGATGGCGTAGGGGTGGTCCTCGCCGAGCAGCCTTTCCTGCTTCTGCCGGGCCCGGCGTTCAGCGGCGATCGCGTCGGCGTCGCGCCCCTCGTACGAGAAGATCGTGCTCTCGGCGTGATCCAGAGTGGCGTCCAGGATTGGATTGCCGCCGATGCGATCGACCGCCGCGCGGCCGATCGCGATCCACTGGCGGGCCAGCGAGGGCTGCCGGAACCGATCGGCCAGCAACGTGGGCAGGTCGGCCGCTGCCTCTGCCACGACTTCGTCGTGATGCGACGCCAGCCCAGCGGCGAAGCTCTCCTCCATCATGCTGATGCGCTCGGCCGCCGGACGACAATCCTCGCCGTCGTTGCCGACGGCCAGCAGCCCCTCGGCGAGAAGCGGCTGGTACCCGATCGCCCGGATCTGGCTCAGAAGGTCGTTCGCCAGCGGCTGCGCGTCGGCGCAGCGCCCGGCGCGCCAGATGGCCTTGAGGTGCGCCAGCTGACTTCGCAGCGCATCGACGCGCGCGCGGGTCGCCTCGTCCGCGGGCGGCTTGATCACGGCGCGCAGCAGCGCCACGTCCGCGCAGCGATCCAGGCGGGCCAGCGAGCCGGCGCTGGTGACCGCGTTCTCGACCACCTTGGCGTCCGCCGTCGTGAATACGTCGGTCAGCGCGCGGAGGTCCGTCATTCGCTCGTTGAGGCACCCCATCCGCAGATCGAGCACCTCCGCGGACTGCTCCCCGCGGACGTGAGTCGCCTCGCAGGCATCGGCGTACATCGAGGCCCAGCGGCTCGCGTATTCGTCCAGGTAGCGGCTCGCGGAAGCAAAGGCCGCCTCGGCGTACTTGGCACCGGTGGCGACGAACGCGTGATGGATGGCGTCCTTGCGCGCCGATCGCTGACCGCCCGCCTCCCACACGCCCGCCAGCCGGTCACCGCCCCCGCGGCACATCGCCTGGCGCGAGTCGCTGGCCCGGCGCATCGCCATCATGCCGCCCACCACGCACACCGCCAGGCCCGCCACCGCGGCCGCGCGCCGCAGCCGCACGGTCGGATCGGTCGTCAGCGCCGCCAGCAGCGACGCCATGGACGGGAAGCGCTTCTGGGGATCGGCGGTCATCCCGCGCAACAGCGCGCGCCGGATCCACCCGGGGACCGACGGTTTGGGCGGCGCCGGGCGAACCTCGCCCGTCGTCACGCTGGTCATGAGCGCCTGGAACGTCTCGCCGGCGAACGGGCGCTGGTCGTAGATCGCCTCGTACAGCGCCACGCAGAAGCTGAACTGGTCGGTGCGCTCGTCGGTGCGCCCCCCCGCGAACTGCTCCGGCGCCAGGTAGGCCGGCGTCCCCAGCATCGCGCCGGTCTGGGTCAGCTTCATCGACAGATACGTGTTCGCCGATTGCGAGGGCGTGCGGGTCACACCGCGGCCAGTCCCGCCCAGCTCGATCGTCGCGTCGGTGTCCACCGCGCCGTCCATCCGGCGCGCGATCTCCAGGGCCGCCGCGGGCGTCAGCGTCGCGGCCCCACCCGGCTGCTCCGATTCGTCACCGACGTGGCGGGCCAGGCCGAAGTCCATGACGCGCACCTGGCCGTCGTTGGTGACCATCACGTTGTCGGGCTTGAAGTCGCGGTGGACCAGGCCCGCCGCGTGGGCGGCGGCCAGCCCGCGGCCGGCCGCCAGGTAAACATCCAGGATCTCGCGCCGCGTGCGCCGCGCGCTCTGCAACCACCCGTTGACCGTCCGCCCTTCGACGAACTCCATGGCGATGAAGACGTTGTCGCCGTGGGTGCCGACGTCGTAGACGACCACCACGTTCGGGTGCTGCAGCTTGGCGATCGCCTGGGCCTCCCGCAGCAGCCGCGACTTGGCCTCGGCGGCGTCACGCGTGCGCAGCAGCTTGATCGCGACCTTGCGATCGAGCTCCGGGTCGTACGCCGCATACACCTCGCCCATGCCGCCCCGTCCCACCAGGCCCAGCACGACGAACCGGTTGATGGTCTGCCCGCGCTCCAGAATGACGCTGGTGGACGGCGCGGGGGTGGCGGATGAGGAAGACGACATGCGGTCGGGCACGCCGGACGGCGGGGTGCCCCGCCTCGTTCATCGGCTGCCCGCGCGGCTGGTTTGAGCGACCTACCGCTTGATGCCGAGCAGCAGGTCCATCGTCGCCTGGTCGGCGGCGGGGAACCGGTAGTTCTCGAACTCGCTGGACGCCACCCAGCGGCAATCCGCGACGCGAACGGCCTTGGGCTCGGCCGGGCCGACGATCTCGGCCTGGTAGAGGGCCAGGTCCACGGAGTACCCGTCGTAGTCGTGCGTGCGGCGGCCGATCGAGGCCCCCACCGTCACGTCGACGCCGACGCGTTCCCGGACCTCGCGGCGAAGCGCCTCCGCGTCCGACTCCCCTTCCTCGACGCGGCCGCCGGGGAACTCCCACAGCCCCGGTAGAACCGCGGTCGGACGACGCTGCGTGATCAGGTAGCGCTCGTTGCGGGCGACGACGGCGGCAACGACCCGCAGGTGAGGGGGTTTGGCCATGGCTCTGCAACCATATTGTGGTAACACCGCCTCCATGGTCAAACGCGTGACTCCACCCGAGGCTGCGGCGCTGCTGGCG
>CAZPUH010000393.1:0-45328 GCA_964589215.1 uncultured Myxococcales bacterium
ACGTTTTCGCTGATGGTGCGTTTGTTCGGCAATGTCATGAGCGGCGTCTTCGTGGTCGGCATCGTGCTATCCCTGGTCGGCCTCTTCGTACCGATTCCGTTCATGGCGCTCGAGGTGCTCACCGGCATCGTACAAGCCTACATTTTCGCAGTGCTGGCCACCGTGTTCATCGGTGCGGCCGCCGGCGAGGGCGAAGGTTGAATCACTTACAGGAGAGATTCATGACAGCAGCGGATTGGATTTCCATAGCAAGTATTATCGGTGCAGTCGTCGCCGTGTCGTTCGGCGCGATCGGACCGGCACTCGGCGAGGGCCGCGCGGTAGCCGCGGCGATGGATGCGATCGCGCGTCAGCCGGAAGCATCGAACACGATTTCGCGCACCTTGTTCGTCGGCCTGGCCATGATCGAGACCATGGCGATCTATTGCCTCGTGGTCGCGTTGCTTTTGCTGTTCGCGAACCCGTACGCACGCTGAGGACGGAACGCCCGGAGACACGATGAGCGGCTTCACGCTGATCTTCCAGATCGTCAACTTCCTCGTGCTGATGGCCCTTCTGCGCCGGTTCCTTTTCAAACCGGTGCTCGGGATGGTGCAAAAGCGCCGGCACGAGATCGAGGCGGCACGGGCCGAGGGCGAGCGACTGCGCAGCGAAGCCATCGAGCTGCACGCAAGCGCGGAACGGGCTCTGGCGGCGGCCGCCGACACCCAGGCCCGGGCGCTCGGGGAAGCTCGCGCCCAGGCCGAGCGGGAGCACGCGTCGGCGGTGGAAGCGACGCGCCGGGAGACGGCCGCGCTCCTCGAAGCGGCGAAACGCGATATCGAGGGCGAACGCGACAAAGCGGCGGAGGCCATGGCCAAGGGGGCAGTGACGATCGGGTTGACGCTCTCGCGGCAGCTGCTGGGGCAGCTGGGAACCGGTCCGGTGTTGGACTCCTTCCTCACACGTCTCTGCCAGGCCGTCGAGCACCTCACCGCTGAGCGCAAGCGTGCCTTGCGCCAGGATCTCGAGGGGCGCGACTTGATCATCGCGACGGCCCCGGCGCTGGACACCGAGGCGACCGGGCGCTGGCTCGCGGAGATCGACTCGCGGCTCGGCCCGGGACTGCGCATGCGAGCCGTCACCGACGACTCGTTGCTGGCGGGCGCCGAGCTCCGGTTCCCGCACGCCGCGATCTCGTTCTGTTGGCGGGACGGGGTCCAGGCAGCCGAGAAGGAGCTGGCTCGATCATGAGCGACCTGGAGGCCCGGTTCGGCGAACGAATCGGAAGGGCGCGGTCGCAGATCGACGATCTCGCAACCTTGCCTCGCGAACGGGAGCTCGGCACCGTGGAGGCGGTCGGCTCAGGTGTCGTGACAGTCACCGGCCTGGCGAGCACTCGCCTCGACGAGCTGCTGGTGTTGCCCGGCGGAGCGCGCGCCATGGTGGTCGTCCTGGATACGGATCAAATTGGGGCGGTTCTGCTCGACCGCGCGGACGGGATCGCCGCGGGCGGCGAGGTGAGCGGGACGGGAGACGTTCTCCGGGTGCCGGTGGGCGAGTCGCTCCTCGGCAGGGTCGTGGACCCGCTGGGCCGTCCGCTCGATGGTGGACCGGCGATCGTCCCGATCGCCAGCCAGCCGATAGAGCGGCCCGCCCCAGCGATCATCGACCGGGAGCTGGTCACGGAACCACTCCACACCGGACTTCTGGTCGTCGACGCGATGATCCCGATCGGTCGCGGCCAGCGCGAGCTCATCATCGGCGACCGCACGACGGGAAAGACCTCGATCGCGCTCGACACGATCCTGGCCCAGAAGAGCTCGGATGTGGTGTGCGTGTACGCCGCCGTGGGGCAGAAGGCCTCCGCCGTGGGCCGCCTCATCGCGGAGGTAAAGACGTCCGGGCCGTTCGAGCGTTGCATCTTCGTCGTGGCCGAAGCAGACGACCAGCCTGGCCTGCAGTGGATCGCGCCTTACGCCGCTTGCACGATGGCGGAGTATTTTCGCGACAAGGGGGGACATGCGCTCCTCGTCATCGACGACTTGACGAAGCACGCCGTCGTTCATCGCGAGATCTCCCTCCTGCTGCGCAACCCGCCCGGGCGTGAGGCCTATCCCGGCGACGTATTCTACCTGCACGCCCGCCTCCTCGAGCGCGCCGCCAAGCTCTCCCGCGAGAAGGGCGGCGGGTCCCTTACGGCGCTGCCCATCGCCGAAACGCAGGGTGGAAACATGAGCGCCTATATCCCCACCAATCTCATCTCGATTACCGACGGGCAGCTCTATCTGGAGGCGAGCCTGTTCCACGAAGGACAGAAGCCGGCGGTGAGCGTGGGCAAGAGCGTGAGCCGCGTCGGCGGCAAGACGCAGCCACCGGCGGTTCGTTCGCTGGCCGGCAGCTTGCGGCTCGACTATGCCCAGTTTCTGGAGCTGGAGGTCTTCGCGCGATTCGGACAAGTCCTGGACCCGCGAACGGAGCGCGCGCTCGAGCACGGCCGCCGTATCAGGGCGGCGCTCGAGCAGCCACAGTCGGCGCCGCACTCCCGTGCAACCGAAGTCGCCCTATTGTTGGCGATCAAGGAAGGCGTCCTCGATGGGCTCTCGATCCCGGACGTCGCGCGTTTTAAGGATGGGCTGGCGAGCGCTCTCCAGAACATCGATCCAGATCTCATCGCTCGCCTGGACCGACTGGGGCAGCTCGACGACATCGATCGTGAGCGCCTTCTGAGCTGGCTGCGCTCCCGGGCCTCTGGGCTCGTGGCGACACAGGGGTGAGCCGTGGCGCGCGCAACGGAAGTGCAAGCCAGGATCCATAGTCTGTCGGAGCTGGGCGAGGTCGTCGGAGCGCTTCGGACCGTGTCAGCGGCGCGCGTCCAGCAGGCGCACGTGATCCTCGACTCGGTCCGCCAGTACACGACCTCGATCCAGGAGGCCCTCGGCGATGCCGCGCGGGGTACGGCCAGGCCGCCCAGGTCGGAGGAGGCGACTGCCGACGCGCCCGGATTCGTCGTCGCGTTCGGTTCGGAGCACGGCTTCGTCGGCGCCTTCAACGAGCGCGTCCTCGAGAGGGCCGTCATCCAACGCCGCCGCGAAGACCAGCTGTTGATCGTGGGTGCTCGCGCCCAGATGACCGCCAGCGAGAGGGGCGAGCAGGTGTCCTGGAGCGCACCCATGGCAACGCAGGTCGGCGGGATCGACGAAGTCGCTCTCCGTGTCGCCGAGCGGCTGGGCCAGGCGAACGCGGCGGCCGATCTCCAGCGCGTTATCCTGGTCTACACCCGCGGTGCGGGGGGCACGACCTGGCGGATCGTCACCGAGACACTGCTGCCCTTCGACCTCCGGCCGTATCTGCCGCGCCGTCTCGACCGACCACTCCCGCTCTCGAACCTGCCTCGCGATGTGCTGGTCGATGGCCTCATCGCCGAGCTGTTGTTCGCCGAGCTGGCGCACGCCATCACGGAGTCGTTCGCCAGCGAGAACGCCGCCCGCCTTTCCGCAATGGAGTCCGCCTCGGACAACGTCGACCGCAAACTGGAGGAGCTCCAGCGGCTAGAACGGGAGCTACGCCAAGAGGAAATTACCACCGAGCTGCTCGACGTGGTCACGGGCGCCGAGGCCGTCAACCGACACGATTGGAGGCCGCGTTCATGATACCTGACACCCTCGATCCGATATGCGGCATGCCCGTACAGCCCTATTCGCCGTTTGCGGCGGAGCGCGGCGGGCACACCTTCCGGTTCTGCTCGGCCCTCTGTCGGGAGGCGTTCCTCGGCGATCCGGAGCGGGTCCTGGCCGCGGCGCCCGCCGGGCTGGTCGCGCCCGATGAGCGGTCGATCGCGTATTTCTCGATGGAGATCGCCATGGATCCGCGCATGGCCACTTACTCGGGTGGCCTCGGCGTCCTCGCCGGCGACACGCTGCGCTCCTGCGCGGATCTCGGCCTCCCGATCATCGCCCTCACCTTGCTCCACCGGCAGGGGTACCTGCGCCAGCGCCTCGACGACCGCGGCAACCAGATCGACGAACCCGATCCCTGGCCGGTCGCCGAGCTCGTCAAGCCCATCGCCCCCGTCGTGACGGTCGAGGTCGAGGGACGGGACGTGAAGGTGCGGGCATTCCGTTACGACATCGTGGGCATGAGCGGTAGCATCGTGCCCGTCCTGCTGCTCGATACGGACCTCCAGGAGAACGCCGCGGGAGACCGCGCTCTCAGCGAGCGCCTCTATGGCGGCGACGAGCGGTATCGGCTGGCGCAGGAGATCGTGCTCGGAGTGGGAGGGGTGCGCCTGCTCGCGGCCGCGGGATACGGCGCCATCCGTCGCTTTCATCTCAACGAAGGGCACGCAGCCCTGGCGCCGCTCGAGCTCGCGCGCGCCGAGAACGCAGGTCGGCGCGCGACGGACTGGCGGTTCGACGCCGTGCGGGCGCGTTGTGCATTCACGACGCACACGCCTGTGCCGGCCGGGCACGACCGCTTCGACTGGGGCCTGGTGCGACGGGTGCTCGGTCCACTCGCGCCCCACGAGATCCTCACGATGCTCGCTGACCGTGACGGGCTCTTCAACATGACGGCGCTGGCCCTCAACCTCTCCCGCTTCGTGAACGGCGTTGCTCGGCGACATGAAGAGGTGTCTCGGGAGATGTTCCCCGGGTACGGAATCCACCACGTCACGAACGGCGTTCACTCGGCCACCTGGACCAGCGCGCCGTTCCGCCGGATCTACGACCAGTACCTGCCCGGCTGGGCGGCCGACCCGGCGATGTTTCGCACCGCGAGACGACTCATTCCCGACGCCGACCTTTGGGCCGCACACGGCGAGGCGAAGCGTGACCTGCTCAGCGCCGTCCAACGCTTGACGAGGCGAGCCCTCGATCCGGAAGCACTGACGATCGGGTTCGCTCGTCGCGCGACCCTCTACAAACGTGCCGACCTCGTCTTCTCGGACGTCGGGCGCTTACGCGAGATCGCCAAACGGCTCGGCCGTCTGCAATTCGTGTTCGCTGGCAAGGCCCACCCGCGGGACGAGGGTGGCAAGGACCTCATCCGCCGCATCAACGCCATCTCACGTGAGCTCGGCGAAGAGATCCCGGTCGTTTTCCTTCCCAACTATGACATGGCGCTCGCCAAGACGATCGTTGCCGGCGTTGACCTTTGGCTCAACACTCCCGAGCGCCCCCTCGAGGCATCGGGGACGTCGGGCATGAAGGCCGCTCACAACGGCGTGCCGAGCCTGAGCGTGCTCGACGGCTGGTGGCTCGAAGGTCACGTTGAGGGTGTGACCGGTTGGTCAATCGGAGGCGTCGATCCTCGCGCCGAAGGCGATGCCGCTGACCTTTTCACAAAACTCGAAACGATCGTCTCCGTCTTTCATCGTGACCGCGCGCGCTGGACCGAAGTCATGGCGGGGGCCATCAGCCTTAACGCCTCCTTCTTTAACACTCATCGCATGGTTCAACAGTACGCCGCCAACGCTTACCTGTGACCGCTGGCGGGCGCGCGACGCACGCTGGGTGTCAGGCTGCCATAACCAGCGTCAGGTGTGACTCGGCGCTCGCCTGGTCATCGCGCGTCTGCTCGACCAGCCCCAGAAGAGCTTGTGCGCAGGCCGCGAACCCGAAGATGTCCGGCATGAGCCGTCGGGTTTCGGCCCGGAGCTGTTGCAGCAACATCGCGATGCTCTCGCTTCTCGCATGAGCGAATTCGGCGCATTCCGAGATCTCACCATCAAGCACACGGACAATCTTGGCCGTCTCGTGCCGCTGGCCCGCGAGGGTCAGCGCGTGGAGCGATTCGATCATCCCTCGGACGATCTCTAACCGAGCGCGACTCGACATAGTGGCCACCCTTTCGCCGGAAGACCCAGCAACTGTCGTGCCGCTCATAGTCTAGGAGTCGGTCGTGCCTGAGATGGTGCTTCTGCCCGAGACAGCTGTAATCGCGCGGGTTACACGCCGCATGCCCGATCGCGCAGTCAGTTCGCTCAAGTTCTGATCGGACGCAGGGCTTGCGGGATCGTTCGGGATACCAGCGAGTGTCTCGGTGCAGCCCTTACGACTGTCAGCTGGGTGTGACTGACAAGGTTACGGTCAGTCGCTAAGCCCCCTCGTTGCGGGGACCCCGCCGCTGACCCAGCGTTGGCGAGAAGGAAGGCCCGAGCCTGTGACTTCGGCTGAAATGGCTTCCAGTATTGGGGGGGAATTCCCAATAGCTCGCAAACAGAAGCCAGTACGTCCGGTTTAGGTACCCTTAGCCCCTGCTCAAGGTGGGCAACGTGCGAGCGATTGACCGTGTGGTCAGCCCTCGAGGCTCTCGCGGCTACGTCGTCCTGGGTAAGGTTCTTCAGCTCTCGGTGTGCCTTGGCCAGCTCTCCCAGTCGTTCTAACGATGTCATAGTCGACACATCTCCGTCATCCTCGCCGCGCCATTATGCGGTCGGCGAACAAATGCAACGGTCGCCCTAGAGATATAGAGCTATACCGTGCCGAATACGCTCCACAAACGTCGGGTCCGCGGACGCCGTGTGAAGAAATTGGTCGATATAGTAAGACTCCAGTTCCTTCATCCGGAGACTGTACTCAGAACGCGAGAAGCGGCTCCGTACCCGCTCTGCCAAGAGGCGGCATGTGTCGTTCACCGCCAGCCCGCGGTGTGACTCAGGAATCCGCATCACATCATCGAAGATCTCAGTTAATGCGTCCGTCAGCATTTTGGTCAGATCCCCTTTAAGAGCTCGTCGACTACTTGGTCGTTCATTTGCACTACCGAGATGAGGCGGACTCCTGCAGCCTCAAGCTTGGCTTTGGCCCCCTTCCCTAGCGGCTCGAACAGAACCCAGCACTGATCGACGCGAATGCCAAGGTCATGGGCGGCTGCGATGCAGTCGAGCACGTGCTTGCCTCCCGTCGTGCTGTCGTCAACGATGACAGCGTTCATCCCGCGAGCAACGACTCCATCAAAGAGGTTCCGGGGATTTCTGGCCGAGCGATCTTTCTTGTAGTCGTCCGGCCCTCTGAAGAGAACCAGTGGACGCCCAAACTTTTGGGCTACCGCTGAAGCGAGAAGCGGTGATCCACGCTTTAGGCCGATGATACAATCGTAGGAGTGATCAACTCGCTGGCTCCTGAGGTGACTGGCGATGATGTATGCGCCCTCTTCGGCGCGATCGGGCTGGAGACTTAGCGACATCACGTCGGCATAGTACGGGAATGGAACTCGTTCGGATGTCCCGACGTCTGCGGGGCCACGGACCGTACAGGATTTGAGGAGCAGAAGGCACCTACCGAACGGATCGGTATATCGGGCGTGTTTAGCGATCAACTGAGACTGTATCGCGGAGCGCAACTCGGCTCGTTCCGGAGCCGAAATACCGAGTTCGTCGAGAGCCTCTCGAATGTCTGCCCTTCGCTTTCCGCGAATAAGATTGACCAGAACGGCCGGCCTGCCAAAGAACCGGTCGGCGATATCGGCAAGGTGCAGTATCGCAGAAAATCCGACGAGGCCGATGAGGACCGCCTTCTCGATGAAGTCGATGATGTCGTTCATTGCGCGAGGATGTCGGGCAGCGGTGCCGTGCTGTGCGTGTAAACGGGAATCCCTCGCTCTCTTAAGCGCGCTACGAAGATCGCGGCCTCGGAATCCTTTGCCGGTGGTGTGGAGGTTATGACTTCGTCCATTGGGTGTCTCCGGAGGGCAAAGAGACTCGGGTCCCGGCGGATGGTCACGTGCCTGGCGAGGGAAGCAGAGATGCCGTCGTCCAGATATATCGGACCAACGACGAAGGCGCGGATAACATGCCTCGACGCAATCTCGCAGAAGTCGTCGACGTCACGCAACGTGATACCTGGAAGAAATGGCTTGACGTATATTACATTGGTCAGCCCGCTCTCGGAGCACTGACGTAGGAACGCTAGGCGCCGATCGGGTGCCGGCGTACCCGGTTCGAAGCGGGACGCTTGGGTAAGCGTGGACATAGAATGGAAGAGAACCAAGCGAAGGTTCGCGGCTGCGCCTAGGAAGCGGTCAAAGAATCGGGATGGCACGATCCAGCGAGTCGCTAGTTGGAATGGATTCTGCCAACCTCGACAGAACTCAAGAAAAGCAAGCGTGGCGTCAAGCGAGTGCGGAGCAAGTGCCTCGCTAAGGCATCCGAGAGAAACTATTGTGCCGCGGCGTCCGGAGACGAAGTGTTCATCCGATACGATATGTTGCGCGAGATCGGTGCTGTCCGGTTGTCGGGGGATCGCCTGGCCGAGGCTGGGCAGATAGCAGAATAGGCAGTGGGCAGGACACCCAGCGGCAGGTGTGACGAAGACCCGATTGTCGCGCCACACAAGCGGTAGCGTAGGGATGAAAGGGGCGGCGGTCATAGGAAGCGCTGCAGCGCAGACCACACAAGGGCCGAAATTGCCGCCGGAGCTAACAGCGAGCCGTCCGGCCTGCAGTCGATGCTAACGTATTTGCCCGGCGTACGCTGAGCGAGGTGCTGATAGACAAGAGCAGTCCTGCCCAAATAGTCGGCGTCGGACTCATGGGCGTCAGCCTTGAGCGCGGTGTATGTGCGTGGTGCCTTTGCAGCAATTAGGTTGGTTGCGGCGTCGACAGGGACGTCGAGAAATATGGTTACCGCCGGCCGAGGAATGTCGAAGACGCCGTATTCGATCGATTCGATCCATTCGATGAATGACGCCCACTGACTGGAGGGCAATTTGGCAGCTTGGTGGGCTATGTTTGAGTCGACGTATCGATCGCAGACAAGAATGGATGGGGCCGCCGATAGCGTGGTGAGATCGTGTCGGCTACAGAAGCGATCTCCAGCGTACAGTGCCGCAGCGAGTTGGGGAGCAACATCGCCGGCGGGGCCGAACGCGCCATTCAGGTATTGAGAGATGCCTGCTGCAAACGGGTTCGTTCCGTATCGCGGGAAGGATAGCCCGGCTGCCCGGTAACCAGAGTCGGTGAGCTTTCGAAGCAAGTGGGTGGTTTGGGTGCCCTTGCCGGACCCATCGATGCCTTCAATCGCGATGATCACTGTTCCGTACCTCTGCCGACGGTGCTTCGCATGCTCTGGCGGAAGCTGTCACGTGTATCACCATGGGGTCAAGGGCGTCGCTGCGAGACCCGCTGAGCGAGCGCCGGGACCACACGTCTCCGCGAAGGAACGGGTGTACAAGTCGAGTATTTCCCCGACACCCGGTCCTCGGGGTGACGGCGGGTCAGCTGGCGAGCGGCACCTCCTGGGTCGGGTCTGAAATCGGTGGCAGGAGCCACTGAGAGGCGATGAGGTCGTAGAGGGCCTTGGCCGGTGTCCTGCCGGCGACGCGGTAGCCCTGGTGTGTGCGCTTGAAGTTGTAGAAGGCCATGAAGGCGTCGAGGTCGCGCTGGATCTGGTCGGGGCCCTCGTACCACTTGGTCCTGCCCTGGACGCGGAAGCACTCGTCAAGGAGCGTGCGATTCATCCGCTCGACGAAGCCGTTGGTGCGCGGCGAACGACCTCTGGACGGTGGACTTCAAGGGCTGGTGGCACACCGCGGACGGCGAGCGGTGTGATCCGCTCACCGTCCGCGACGCGCACCGCCGATTTGTCCTCGCGCTGCGCGCTCTGCCGATGAAGGCCAAATGCCGTCGGTACGGCCGGTCTTTGAAGACCTCTTCCGGCGGTACGGACTGGCGCCGAGTCGGAGCGCAAGGCGAACTGAGATTTGTATTAAAATCGTATTAACCGATTCGTCCTGAGACGTGGTCTGGCGTGAAAAGACAGTCATCGGAGCCCTTGCGCGCCCACGTAGTTTCGGCTACTTACACCACTGGGAGTAACGGCAGGAAACATCCGGGGCGGCCTGTCACGCCGGAGGCCGCGGGTTCAAGTCCCGTCCACCCCGCTAGAAATCGTTAAGGATTCGTAGCCGCCGCCGAGGCGGTCGGTTCCCGTACCAGTCCCGTATCCAAGTCGCGGCGGTTCTCGGTTCTCCGCGTCCGAGACCGACAGCGGCGCCGGCGTCGGAAGTCGTGACGGGAAAAGGTCACGTCGCGGGCGCGATCAGTGGCTTTGGGCGATTCTCCCGACTCGGGCGTACATCCAGAGGGCGACGCTGAACCCGAGCGCGAATCCCGCGATCCCGCCGATCCAGCGGCCGGCTGGATGAACCTGCTGCGCGAGTCCGCCCAGGATGAATGCCGGGGCCGCCGCGAAGACCAGTCCTCCGAGGCAGGCGGGGATCCATACGGTGTACCGAAACAGGAGACATACGAAGAGCGCCAGAAAGACGAGAGCGACGACGGCAAACGCCAGCCCGAGCGGCAGATCGAATCGTACCCAGGGCACCAGCCCGAGACCGATTGCGGCTATTCCGTTGGCCCACAACACCCTTCCGATGTTGAACGTATCGTTCGATGCGAAGAGGGACTTCACGCGATGTCCGAATGTCGGTTGCATCGTCGCCTAGTCGCGCCGGATTGTTCGGCTCGACGGGGTGCCCGTCCATCGGACGACCAATGCGCCGGGGTGACTCGCCAACGCTTCCACGAGATCTTGAACCGTCGCCGTCTCGCTCAGACCGACCGCTTGGGGCGCGTCGTCGCGGAACCGCGCCGGCAGGAAGTGCAGGATAGGAGGGGTATCGTCGACGGCAAGCGCCTCGATCAGATCGAGGTCGGCTCCGGCACACGAGCAGGCGGTCAGCGACGCGATGATCGCCGCGTGAAAGCGCTCTTCGCGATCAGGATCTCGCGACGCCGGATCGTCGAAAAACTGCTGATGCCCCGCGCAGCCGGCGAGCGCGGCGCCAAACAGGTCGGCGACCATCTTGAATTTCAGGGCAGGGTCGGTCGTCGAGCGAACTCTGGCAAGCTCTTTGGAGACGCGTGCCGTCGGGGGGCTTCGCCGCGCATTGGATGCCGAGCCCGCGGCCAGCAGCCCGAGATCGTATTGTTTGCCGAGGTCCGTGAGGAAGCTGACCGCGGGGCGAGCTTTGGTCCGACGATCGAGCCAGACCCCGAGCTTGGGCGGCGGGGGATGGGCCCCGCCGTGCAACAGGCTCCAGGATTTCTGGCCGGCATCGATCTGCTGCGCAATGGCAGCCGCTTCGGGGACGCCTCGCGCGACCTCCACCTTCTGTCCGTCCACGAGAGTTTCCGAGAGGCCGCGCTGGATGAGCACGCTCACGCCCGCTGGCACCGCTCCGGAATCGGCGCGCGGTGGCTCGAATTGCTCGGATACGGGGAGCAGAGACGCTCCATCTGACGGCGCATCCGCCTGTCGAAATCGCGCCTTCAGATCCGCCAGGCGGCGCTGACAACTGGCCGGCGGCTCACTCGAATTGGATCTTGCCGGGAAACCGGGAAGCGTTGCACTGACGACGAGCGTGGCGATCCGGAGACCGGAGATCGCCCTCGACCTGTTCGTCAGGTGTCGCCTCCTCATCAATCTTCGCTCTCGCTGTTCAGCTTCTCGAGCAGCGGGATCAGCCCGCGGAGTGCGCCTTCCAACTCTTTCAGCTTGTGCGGAGCGGCGGCATCGGACGAGATTTCGCCGGTGATCTCGTTCGCCTCATCGAGGGTGACCTGGTACCCGGAGCGGGCCACGAAGAGCCTGAACTCCTCCCCGCGCCTCTGGGTCACCCTCAGCCCGGCATTCCCGAAGTTCTTCGCAGCGATCTTCGCGGCGTTCATGAGGCTGGTCTTGACGAGAACTTCGGTGATGTGCGCCAGCGTGATCTCCGGCCCCTCCGCCATGTCCTTCAGCAAGTCGGCGATGAAGGAGCCGACCTGCTCACGATTGACCGGGCTGCCGTCCTTCATTTCGGTCAGCGTACTCCAGCACCCCTTCACCAAGAGAACCCTGAAAAGCGTCGGATATTTGGCTCTCACATAGAGCAGGAGGCTGATGACCGTCGGCGCGACCCGCAGCGCCTGCAGGAGTGTTTCCTTGTTTTCCGAAAAGAAGAGCCCGAACTTGGCGCAGTTGACCCCGAGGAGCACGTACCAAGGCGCGATCAGCTCGCACAGGATCCCCATCTCCACCTCGGCGATCACACACCAGACCTTCGCGGACTTGGCCCCCTTCGATTCCGCGTTGATCCACTCGGTCCGGACGAAATCACCGGTATTCCACTCATAGAGGCGGTCGTCGACGGTGAAGTAAACCGTCATGGGCGACGCCTGCACGAGCATCTTGTTCCCGCTCCAGACCGTCCCGGGCTTCAGATCCACCGGCCCCAACGCCGATCCCGGGTATCGATAGGTCCTGGCCGTCTTCAGGGTGGTTGCGACCGCGATCATCGCCGGCTTGCCGGAGTTGATCATTCTGGGTTGTGCCATTCGAAGTCTCCCCGAGTCTCGTCTCTCCGGCCTGCGCCGGTTGAACGCGGTGGCCTCCTCTAAGTTCCCTCCGGGTGCGCTGTCCCGGCCGGCCTGGCTTCGAGGCAATGGGGTCGTAACGCCGCTTACGGATCTTGTCCCTGTCGGGCACGGGGCTCAAAAGGTCTTCAGGAGGCCTCCGTCGATGACGAAGTTCGACCCGGTCACATTCCCCGTCCGGGTCGACGCGAGCATCACGACCAGGGTGGCCACCTCGTCCGGGGTCGTGAACCGTCCGGTCGCAAGGCCTCCGATCCCCGCGATGACACGGGCGCGCGCCGTTTCAGCATCGATGCCGGATGCCTTGGCGACCACGTCGGCCACGCCCCCGGCGCCCAGCCAGAGATCCGTGCTCACAGGGCCGGGTGAGACGGCGTTCACGCGCACCCCACGGGGACCCAGCTCCTGGGCCAGTGACTTGGTCAGGTTCAGCAGCGCAGCCTTGGCCGCGCCGTAATCGATCGTGCCGCCGTCCGGTTGAAAGAAGGCATTCACCGAAACCACGTTCACGACCGCACCGCCGTCGCCCTGCTTCAGCATCTGCGCGACCGCGGCCCGGGTCGCTCTGAGCGCGGAGAAGAAGTTCATCTGCATCGCCCACTGAAACTCCTCGTCGCTCGTCTCGAGGAATCCGTTCAGACGCAGCTTCACGCCCCCCATGTTGTTCACCAGGATGTCGACTCGGCCGTGCGCCGCGACGGCCTGATCGACCAGCTGCTTCGGCCCCTCCGGCGTCGACAGGTCGACGGCGAGCGCCGTCACCCCGTTCAGTGAGGCCAGGCTTTCGGCTTTCCGCGCGCCGGCCACCACCTTCGCACCTTCGTCGACGAGCGCGCGGGTGACAGCCAGCCCGATCCCTTTGCTCGCCGCCGTCACGACGGCGATCTTCCCTTCGAGGTTCAGGTCCATGTTCTTCCCTCCTGGTGGAAGATTGCTGCAATCGACGCGCCGCAGCCGGCGGTCACGACAAGATGGGGAGAGGCGCTGGTCCGGCAGCCGCCGCCGAAATCAGCGAGTCGCGCCGAAGGCTCTCTTGGCCAGCGCCGCGTCGAGCGCTGCCAGGCTTTCATCGCACGACGCGGTCAGCGCGGGCTTCTGGCGCAGCGTCAACTCCAGCGAACGGACGTTGCTGTTCGCGCGTGAAAGCGCGATCAGCTGGCCAGACAAGCGGTCGAAGTCATCCAGACCGGCCTTGGCGCGATCCAGGGCGGCGCGCGCGGCGGCGGGGGCAGTCGAGGCCAAGGATTCGAGGGCGCTGTGGGCGGCGCTCTTGCGCTCCGCCATCTGTTTCTCCAGGCGGTCCATCTCTGCGTCCTGAGACTCCGCGATGTGCGGCGCCTGGAGGATCTGGATCTCACGGACCGCCAGCTTGGCGCGAGCGGCCACGGTGTCGGCGCGGCAACGACCTGCCACGGGCACGGCGGCGACGGCCGCGTCGAGCGCCGCGCTCAGCTGGTCGGCGGCCTGACGAACGGGCCCGAACGACAGCCGCTGGGCCTTGAGGTTGGTGTTCTCCACGGCCAGGACCAAGATCGCGCGGTCGAGCGTTCGGTAGCGGGTGAACCGTTCTTGGAAGGCGGACAGCAGATCGGCGTCCGCGCGGTTGCCCAGGTCCGACAGCCGCGCCGCCAGCTGGGCGGCGTCGGCCTGGACCGCGTCGGCATGGAGCTCGGCCTCGCGCGCGAACTTCTGTGAATCCGCATCGGTGTCGGCCAGCACCGCCCGATCGGACGCATCCGAGGCCTTGGCGAAGTCGACGCGCATCTCCCCGGCGAGGCGGCGGGCCTCCGCGAGCTCCACGAACGCGGGCGTCACCCGGCCCCGGCACGAGAGGGCCAGGGTGCCGAGCAACAAGAATTGGATGGCGCGAGACATGGGAGCGGGCGCGCCCGATGCGAGCGCAACGGGAACGGTAAACCAAAAAGCCGTTTCGCGCCCGCTCCCATCGAGCGACATGCTCTGCCGCTCGTTCTGGGAGCACCGGTTAGGTGTGCTGCGCGAGCACTTCCTGCCGGATCTGGCGGAGTCGTTCGGGAGCGCTCATGCGCATCCAGGCGATGCGCGCGCACCCGATGGCCACATAGCCCAGGAAAATGTAGGGGAAGTAGCGAACGGGCGGGTCGGGCACCGGGTAGACGCTCCCGATCGCGGGGATCAGCATCAGCACGATCGCCGCGGCGCAGAGCGCGACGTCCTTGGGCTGGCGTTCGCCGAGGCGCTTGACGAAGATGGGCGCCGCGATGGTCACGAGGAAGTAGGCGCCCAGGAACCCGAAGGCGCCCATCGTGCCGGCGTCGTTGAACTCGTCCAGCACCTCCAGCTTGAACGCGTACCGGCAGAGGGTCACCACGACGAACATGGTGCAGGCCATCACCGCCAGCGCGACGTGCGGCGTGCCGTGCTCCCGATGTGCCGTGCTGGTGGCGCCGTGGAAGAACTGGTGCCGGCCCATGGCGAACATCACCCGCGCGCCCGCGTTCATGCACGAGGAGGCCAGCGCGAAGAAGCTGAACATGGCGCCAGCCGACAGCAGCGGCGACAGCAGCGGCACGTGGTAGATGTCCGCCAGCACGTTCAGCGGCGCGTCGATCTTGTCCAGGCCGTCCTTGTAGCCGCGGGTGCCGAGCACCTCGCAGTAGCTGACCAGGATGAAGAAGGCTCCGGTCAAGATCAGGCTCCAGATGATGGAACGCGGAATGGTCTTCAGCGGCTTGACGGCCTCGTCGCCGAAGGCCGTCGAGCTCTCGAAGCCGACCAGGCTGAAGATCGCGACGACGACGCCCATCCCCAGCTTGGGCATCGAGATCTCGCCCAGATGCAGCTGCGCGGTGTCGGGCGCTGGATGATGACCCAGCACGATCAAGCAGAGCACCAGGATGAACAGGCAGGAGAACGCCTCGAGCCCCAGCATGACGAGGGTCGAGATGCGGATGTCCTTGTAGGCCAGCCAGAAGCTGGTGCCCAGGCAAATCGCGAACAGCACCACCGGTGGCACGCTGACGTGAATCATCGCCAGCAGCTTGCCCGAGAAGATCGCGAAGCCGGTCGTTCCGGCCAGACCGATGAACCCGTACGCCCAGACGAGGCACCAGCCGCACAGCGCGCCGCCGCCGAACCCGAGCCCGACGGACGCGTACCCGTACATCGAGCCGACGTTCGAGGTTCGTTTGGCGAACTGATTCAGGTTGAAGGCGACGAACAGCAGCATCACCGTTCCGACCGCGTAGGAGAGCCAGCTCAGATTCCCGCAGTTCGAGAACATGAGCGGCACGATCAGCGCGGCCGTCATCGTGGGCGAGATGAGCGCGATGTTCTGGGCCAGCAGCTCGGTGAAGTTCAAGCAGTTGGGCCTGAGCTTCGATTCGTTGGCGGTTCCGTCCATGACCGGTCTCCTTTTTGCGGGTGATACGTTGATCTTCGAATGCGTCGGTCGGGGGGAGCCGGGGGCGAGACCGCGAGTGACTTCAGGTGGTGAGCAAGGGATCTCCTAGGGCCAGCCGCTTGCCGGCTTCGGTGAGCGGGATCGAGGTGTTCAGCGCAAATCGGTAAAAGTGATTGAACCGGCGCGCGTCGGCCCAGTCCGGCAGCTGGGCCTGGCGGCGGGCGGCGAAGTTCTTCTGAAAGGCACGCGTCACCTGGCCCGTCTCGGGGTCGCGGGTCGGGACGACGCAACGCTGGCACGGGTTGTGGCCAAGGAAGGCCACCTCGCCCACGCGGAATGGCTTGCGCTCGCCGGGGCCGCCGAACAAGGCGTCCTCGCAGAACGCCGGCCCGCCCACCAGCTCCAGATTGGTCCGGAATCGCCGCCGGACGTTGTTCAAGGACAGCTCCGGGTACCAGTCTTGAACGGCGCGCAGGCTCGCTTCGCTGACCACCGTCGGGCCGTACGCTTCAGGATCGTCCGGGAACCCGCTGCGGGGCTCGTGACGCAGGTGAACGTCGAAGCCGAAGAAGTCCCGCAGCCAGCGGTCGATCGGCCCCGGCTCACCCAGGAAGAAGTGATGACGCGTGCTTTGGCCCTGCTCCCACAGCGAGACCTCGGTCGCGTCGGGCCCATACTCGCAACGCAAGTCGTGGACTCTGGGCGTCCGCTTGCCGTTCACCACCGCGCCCGACTCGTCGACGATCGCGTACACGCGGTCGTTGGCCAGGATCCCACCCTGGCCGACGCGCGACGCTTCCAGGCACAGCCCGTCCAGCGACTTGATCGGAAAGATCTCGATCCGACTCAACCGTATCTCGGCGTCCATCGTGTCTTGCGCCCGGCGACCGACACTGCTCCCGATCCGTCGCGTGAGGAGTTTCGGATTTGAACGAGGTTTGTAAATTCGGAATGTTTCGACTTCGCCAACGCACTGGCACCGCCAAAGTTATCCGCGCTGGCTCTTAGCCCGCTCGATGCGCGCTTCTAGGATGGCCTCCGACACCAAACCCGGAGGATCGTCATGATGAAGCTCAATCGTTCACCTCGCCGGCTCGCGGCCGGCACCGCGTCCGCGCTGACCCTGGCGCTCTCGTTGCTGCTGCCCCGCGCCGCCGCTGCCGCCGAGACCATCAAGATCGGCGTGCTGCACTCGCTGTCGGGCACGATGGCGATCAGCGAAACCATCCTGAAGGATTTCATGCTGATGCAGGTCGAGGACCTCAACGCCAAAGGGGGATTGCTCGGCAAGAAGGTCGAGGCCGTGGTCGTCGATCCGGCCTCCAACTGGCCGCTGTTCGCCGAGAAGGCCCGCGACCTCTTGCAGCGTGACAAGGTGGCCGCCATCTTCGGCTGCTGGACCTCCGTCTCGCGGAAGTCGGTGTTGCCCGTCGTCGAGGAGTTGAACGGCCTGCTCTATTATCCGCTGGAGTACGAGGGTGAAGAAGACTCGAACAACGTCTTTTACGGCGGCTCGGTGCCGGACAACAAGGCGATCCCCGCCATCCAGTACCTGATGAGCAAGAAAGGGGGCGGGATCCGGCGCTTCGTGCTGGAGGGGACCGACTACGTCTACCCGCGCACCAGCAACAAGATCATCCGCGCGTTCCTCAAACACGAAGGCGTCGCCGACGCCGACATCCGGGAGAACTATACGCCGTTCGGGTTCGCGGACTGGCAGACGGAGGTCCAGGCCATCAAGGCGTTCGGCAGTCAGGGCAAGCCGACCGCGGTGATCTCCACCATCAACGGCGACGCCAACGTGCCGTTCTACAAGGAGCTCGGCAATCAGGGAATCAGGGCCAGCGACATTCCGTCGATCGCGTTCTCCGTCGGCGAAGAGGAGCTGAAGGGGATCGACACCAAGCCGCTGCTGGGGCACATGGCGGCGTGGAGCTACTTCGAATCCGTCGACTCGCCCGAGAACAAGGCGTTCGTGGCCCACTGGAAAGCCTACAAGCACGACGACAACGTCGTGACCAACGATCCCATGGAGTCGGCGTACATCCTGTTCAACATGTGGGCGCAGGCGGTGAAAAAGGCCGGCACGACCGAGGTGGGCGCCGTCCGCAAGGCCATGGTCGGTCAGACGGTGGTGTCGCCCACCGGCTACAAGGTGACGATGAACGCCAACCACCACGTGACCAAGCCGGTCATGATCGGCGAGGTGAAGGCCAACGGTCAGTTCAAGATCGTCTACAAGAGCAAGCCGATCGCGCCCAATCCCTGGAACCCGTACGTCGACGGTCCGGCAAAGAAGGTCGTGCGCGAAGCGTCCAAATGATCGATTCCGGCGCGCCCGCCGGCCGGGTCCGATTCGACCATTCCGCTAGAATGCAAGGAGAGCCCAGATGAGCGTCGATCCCAGCCGGGCCACGTGCCCGGGCGCAGCCAGCTGCCCCGCCGCCCGAGAAGCGTCCCCCACCGGGCGGCCCGCCCTGACCTGGCGGCGGGTCGGCGCCGAGCGCGACCTGCCGGCTGGCGGGCTCAAGACGTTCTCGGCGGACGGGGTCAGCGTGCTGGTGCTCCGGGCGGGCGGGGAGCTGGTGGCCGTCCAGTCGCTCTGCCCGCACGAGGGGGTTCCGCTCGAGGACGGAGTAGTCGAGGGCACGACGCTCACCTGCCTCGAGCACATGTGGCAATTCGACGTGAAGAGCGGCGCCCCGCTGGGCGAGGCCACCGAGGGGCTGCGGACCTTTGCCGTCCGCAGCGACGACGGTGAGCTGTACGTGGCGCTGGAATGAAGATACCGATCGAGCTCGATCGGACCTCCAGAACGCCGCTGGCCGCACAGCTGGTTGATCACTTCGCGCGACTGATCCGGGAACGCCGCATCCCGTCCGGAACCCGCCTGCCGTCCTCGCGAACGCTGGCGGAGCAACTCGGGGTCGCCCGCAACACCGTGGTCCAGGCGTACGAGACCCTGAGCATCGAAGGATTGGTCGCGTCGCGCGCGGCGTCGGGGTTCTTCGCGACGCCGGACCAGCCGGCCGCCGCGCCCCAACCGGTGGCCGCGCTGCCGGCCAGCGATCCCTCCGGCGTCGTCGCGCGCCCCGTCGCCGCCGTCGTCCGTGCCCGGGCCCGGGTCGCCGCCTCCCGGCAGCACCGGTTCTACGACTTCGTTCCGGGGCGACCGGATCCCGACCTGTTCCCGGTGAAGATCTGGCGCCGGCTGTTGCAAGGCTGCCTGTCCTACGGTGGCGCGGCCGGTCTGTCGGAACAGACCGACGCCGCCGGCCTGCCGGCCCTGCGGCACGCCATCGCCGAGCATGTGTCGGTGAGCCGCGGAATCCTCGCCGACCCGGCGCAGATCCTCGTCGTGGGTGGCATTCAGGAGGGGCTCAGCATCACCGCCCGGCTGCTGCTCTCGCCGGGGGCCGTGGTGTTGACCGAGACGCCGACGTACCGTGACGCGGTCTTTGCGTTCGAAGCCGCCGGCGCCCGAGTCGCCGCGCTGCCGGGCAACGAGGACGGTCTCCTGACGTCGCAGCTTCCCGAGGCGGGTGCGCGTCTGCTGTACGTCACGCCAGCCCATCAATACCCGACGGGGCACGCGCTTCCGCCCGAGCGCCGCGCCCAGCTGATCGCCTGGGCCCGCCGGCAGGGCTGCACCTTGCTGGAGGATGACTACGACAGCGCCTACCAGTACGACGGGTCGCCCATGCAGGCGCTGGCCGGCAGCGCGCCCGACTGTACGATTCATCTGGGAACGTTCTCGACGACGCTCGGGGCCGGGCTGCGGCTCGGCTACATGATCGTTCCCCCCGCTCTGGCCGACGCCGCGCGCGCGTTGAAGACGCTGTGGAACGGCGGCAACTCCTGGCTGGATCAAGCGACGCTGGCCGAGTTCCTGCGCACCGGCTGCTATCACGCCCATCTGACCCGCACCCGCGCTGTCTATCGAGAACGGCGCGACGCGCTGGTCGCGTCGCTGCGCCGCTGTTTCGGCCCGGTGCAGATCAGCGGCGAGGCGGCCGGACTGCACCTGTTCTGGCGCCTGCCGGCGGGCGTCCCGGAAGCCGCTCGCCTGGAGGAGCTGGCCCTGGCTCAGAGGGTCCGGGTCTATTCGCCGGCGTCGGCGGCCGCCTACGAGCCGCCCGGTGGGACCCTGAGCCGCCGCAGCGTGCTGCTCGGGTTTGCGGCGCTCACCCCGGCGCAGATCGATCAAGGCATCGCGCGGCTGTCCGACGCGGTCGACGACACGCTGGACCGCGATCATGGCTTCTTGCGCGAGCTGCTCATGGACGACCCGCCGCCGGACCGCGCGCGACCCGCGCGGAGAGCGGGACGGTTCCAGCTACAGCGGCCGTCCGCGATCAGGACGGTGGCGCCGGCCTTGACGCGAAAGCAGCGGGCGCTGCCCCAGTCGGAGGTTCCCATGCCCATCGTGCGCGGCATCTATCGCTACCCCATCAAGGGCCTCAGCCCCCAGCCGATCCCCGGGGTGGTGGTCGAGCAAGGCCAGCCATTCCCGCTGGATCGCATCTTCGCGCTGGCGCGCCCGGGCGCGCCGATCGACGCGCAGGAGCCCCGCTGGGCCAAGAAGGGCCTCTTCCTGATGTTGATGCTGGACGAGGCGCTGGCGCAGTTCCGCACCCACGTCGACGTCGACTCGATGCAACTCACCGTTTGGGGCCGTTCGCCGGGGGCCGACGCGCCCGTGCTGCGGGCCGATCTCGCCAGCGACGACGGACGACGCGCCGTCGAAGACTTCTTCTTTCGCGAAGTGCCCGGCCTGGCGTCCTCGCCCAGGCTGGTGCGCTCACGCGAGGGCCACTTCATGGACAAGCCCGACAACGTCCTGTCTTGCATCAACCTGGCGACGGTCCGTAGCCTCGAGCAGGAATGGGGGATCGCGATCGATCCGCTCCGCTTTCGCGCCAACTTCTACATCGACGGCGCGCCCCCCTGGGCCGAGTTCGACTGGATCGGCAGCGACGTCATGCTGGGGGACGCGCTGTTTCGGGTCGACCGCCGCAATGGTCGCTGCGGCGCAACGAACGTGAACCCGGCGACGGGCGCGCGCGACTTGGATTTGCCGGCGTCTCTCCGCAAGTCGTTCGGGCACAAGGACCTGGGCGTGTACCTGGTGGTCCGAACCGGGGGCAAGGTGGTGGTAGGCGACGACGTGACCGTCCCGGAGTCGAAGCAGGCGCCGCAGCCCCTGGCCGCCTGGAACCGCGCGCCCGACGGCCGGGCCGCCTTCATCTGCCGGGGCTGCTACTACATCTACGACGAGAACAAAGGCGTCCCGGGACCGACGGGCGTCCCGGCGGGCACGGCGTTCGCGCGGCTCCCGGGTGACTGGCGCTGCCCGGACTGCGGAACCGTCAAGACCGACTTCCGGCCGTACGTCCCCTCGGCGTGACACCAAGCGTTTCCGCGGAAACGCTCGGTGTGACTCCCTCAAACGCCGGCCGTGGACAATCGGTCAGTTCGCCTCGCCGCAGGTCATGAAGCTGATCGTCTTGGCGGGGTTGGGGCACGCGATGCCGTCTCCCGAATGGTCGGCGTAGAGCGCGACGCAGAAGGCGGGATCGGTGTGGCCGCTGCGAACGGTGGTCCTGTAGTACGCGCCCAGCGGATTGTCGGGCAGGTTGAAGCAGGCCACGCTGACGCCGATCGAGCTGACGTATTCGCAGCTCCACGGGCGGCAGGCGCCGACGCAGCCCGAATCACAATAGGTGCCGCTGGCCCACAGGGCCTTGCCGCTGGACGAGTAGACGACCAGGTTGCCGTCGTTCTGCAGGCGGAAGTACGCGCCGGGGTTGCCGTTGGTGTGCGACGCCCACACGGCCTTGCCGGCGCTGGTGTAGACGACCAGGTTCCCGTCGGTCTGCATGACCAGCCGCGTCCCACCCTTGCCGACGGTGTTCGAGGCCCAGATCGCCTTGCTGCCGAAGTAAGCGACAGCGTTGCCGTCGGACTGCATGATCAGGCGATAGTTGTTCTTGCACGAGTGCAACGTCTGGTTCGTGCTGAGCCCCTGGTTGGCCGCCAGCGCGCCGCAGCTGGTCGGCGCGACGAAGCCGACGGAGATCTCCGGCAGCGTGTCCGCGGCGGTCATCGGCGCAGCGTCGTCGGCGACCGGGAGGTCCTGCGGGTCGCGCATGCTCTGGTTGAACAGCGCCGCCGACTCGGCGCTCGACGGGCGCACCACCACGTGCGCGTCGCTGGCGGCGTCGGGCAAGTAGATGAGATCGATGGCCGTGCCGGCGGTCGGGCCGCTGAAGTGAAAGCCGACGGCCAGGTCGCCGCGCGCATTCGCGAGAGGCGTGGCCTGATCCCCGCCGGTCCACCCCGCCTGGTGGATCACCTCGATCTTCGACTGAACTTCGTCGGAGGCCCGGGCAGCGGCGATCAGCGGCGCGTGCGCCGCCGTGGCCGCAACCGCGACCAGCGGCCCGGGGGAAGCCTCCGCGTGCTCGGACTCACCGCAGGCCGACAGGAACAACGCGGTCGCGAGCATGGACACCGACAGGATCGGAACGAACGAACGCATGGACATTGAACGCATGGCAGCACTCTCCTGCCCGGAGAGAATGCGGCGCCGGCGTTCGAGTTCGGTCCGATCGCGCGGCGTCTGTTCGAAGATTCTGCCGTTCTGTTCGGTCGTCGCGGAGCAGCCGAGGGGCGAGGCGGGGCAGGAATCGGCGCAGTGGTTGCGGTTGACACTCAGGTTCACGGCCCGTATCGTGCGGCGCTTATTCGACGGCACGCGGTACGAAATCTGGTCCAGGCTGTGCGAGACCTGCCGCTCGTGATGACACCCCAGCGGCTAGCGCCGGAGAGCGTCTCCGGAGGCGTGACGTCCTACGCCGAGGAGCTCGCGCGCGCCGGCGCTGCGGCTGCGGATGAGCCGCGGGACGTCGAGACCGGCGATCTGAGGGCAGCGCTGGCCGCCGTCCTCGCGGAGCTCGCCTCTCGCACGGAGCCCGCCCTGGCGGCCTGTCTGAAGCGCTCGCGCGAAGAGTGGGACCAGGCGGATTCCCTGTCGGTCATCGACGCCGAGCTCGCCGACGAGATCGCCGTGCTTCGACGCCGCCTCGCCGCCAGCGCCCAGCCCCCCAGCCCGGCGGCGCGGCGGGCGGTGGCGCTGGAGGGGCTGCTGGTCGTGGACGCGGCCGTCGCGCTGGTCCGTCTGTTCGAGCGGCGGCTGGCGCCGTTGCTGCGCCTGCGGTTGCGCTCGTCCGCGCCCGACCTGCTGCCCGCCGGGCGTCCGTTCCTCGATCTCGGGGCGGCTCTGCACGAGCTGGCGGAGGCCTGGCAATGACGCGCGCCCGCTGGTGGATCGGCGGCCTGATTGCCGTTGCGTCGCTGATCGTGGCTGGCGAGGCCCTGATCACCTACGTCGCCGAGCGGCTGGTGGTCGGCGCCGTGGCTGTGGTCGTGCTGATGGGCGTGACGGTGATTGGCTTCGTCAGCCTGACGCGCGCGCGGCGGTATGTCGCCCGCGAGATCTCGGCGCTGGGCGCCGAGCCGCCGTCGGGCGCGCTCTACGACGCGCGGCGCGCGCAGCTGGCCGCGCTTCGACAGCGCGGCGTGTCGCCCGACCTCGACCTGCTCGCCGACGCGACGGCAGCTGCCGAAGCCGAGCGTGGCTACACCGGGCGCTACCTCGTCGCCACCACCGTGCTCATCGGGCTGGTCGGCACGTTCGGTGGGCTGATGGAGACGCTCGCGCGAGCCACGCCGTTGCTGAAGGGCGAGTTGTCCCCGGCGACCGGCGCGGCCACGGGCGCGCTCGCGCTGCTCGCGGGCCCGCTCGCGGGGTTGCACGTCACTTTCGGCACCAGCGTGGTCGCCATCCTGGTGACGCTCGCGCTGACGCTGGTGCAGGGGGACGTGACGTTGCACCACGAGCGCCTGCTGGCGCTGCTTCAGGAGCGGACGAGGCACGTGCTGGTCCCCCAGCTGTGGCCGGCCGAGGAGAGCGCGCCTGAACGCACCGTGCGCGCGCTGCTGGACCTCCGCGCGTTCGTCGCGGAGTCGCTGGCGACCAGCGCCGCGAAGAGCGCTGAGAAGGTTGCAGCCGTCGTGCGCGTCGAGGTTCAGCGGCTGGTGGCGCAGACGCACGCCGAGACGCAGGCCGCGACGGCCGCCCAGACCGCGGCGCTGGACCGCACCGCCGCGACCATGAGCGAAGCGTTCGCGCGGACCAGTGACACCGTCACGCAGGAGCTTCGGGCTTCGGCGATCGCTTCGCGTGATGCGTTGATCGCGGCGGCGGCGGCCTCGCGGCAGGCCAGCGACGACGCGGCAACGTCGTCGCGCGAGGCGATCGCCGCCGCGGCGACGACCGCCCGGGAGTCGATCGAGGCCGCTACGACGGCCACCCGGCAGGCGATCGCCGCCGCGACGACGGGCGCGCGCGAGGCGGTGTCCGAGGCGGCAGCTGCGTCGCGAGACGTCACGGCGGCGGCCGCCGCCGCATCCCGCGAGGCCGCCGAAACCGCGGCGACCGCGTCTCGAGAGATCGTCGATCGGGCGGCCGACGCCGCGCGCGAAGCCTTCGCGACGGCCGCGACCGCCGTCCGCGAGGAGATGGCGACCGCCGTGGCGACGCTGACGTCGACGACGGAGCGGGCCCTCGCGACCGTCAGCAGCTCGACGCAAGCGGCCGTCGCGTCCGTGGGCGAGCTGCGCGGCAGCCTCAGCGCGCAGCTGGAAGCCGCGTCGCGCGCGCTGGCCACCGCCGCGACGGAGCTCAGCGGCGCCGTCGGCGCGTTGTCGCCGGCGCTGGGCGAGCTCGCCCCGCAGCTGGGCGGGCTTGCCACGGAGGTCGCGTTGCTGGCCTCGCGCGCCGAGAGCTCCGACCAGTCCAACGCCGTCCTCGACGAGCTCGTGCGCCTCAGCGAGGACGTGGAGCGGCTCCTGGCGGCGAGCCCGCCCGTCGCCCCGACGCCCGAGGTCGCGCCGCGCGAGACCGGGTCGTGAGACGACGCCGCGCCGCCGTCGAGCTGTTTCCCGTCAACGTGTGGCCGCCGTTCATCGACGCCGTGGTGCTGGCGCTGGCGGCCTTCGTGCTGCTGACGATCGTCGCCCTGGCCGCGCACCAGGCGCTGCAGAAGCGCGTGCGTGAAGGCGATCGCGAGCTTCAGTCGCTGCGCGCCGACAAGGAACGGATCGAGCGCCGCCTGCGCGCGCTGGCGCCCAGCGGCACCATCGAGGTCGACGAGGGGAAGGTGATCCTTCAGGGCGAGGTGCTGTTCGACTCGGGGTCCGACGCGCTTCGCCCCGACGGGCGCCTCTTCCTCGAGCGGATCGGGCCCAAGCTGCAGGCGCTGCTGGAGGCGGAGCCGGGGCAGATGGTGCTCGTGGGCGGGCACACCGACGACCGCGCGCTGCGCGGCAACGCCGCCTTCGCGTCGAACTGGGACCTCTCCACCGCGCGCGCCGTCGCGGTCACGCGCATCTTGCTGGGTGCCGGGGTCGACAGCCGCCGCATCGTGGCCGCCGGTTTCGGCGAGGGACACCCGCGCGTGCCGAACACGGACGACGTCGCGCGCCGCAAGAACCGGCGCATCGAGGTCCTGCTGGTCCCCATCGTCTCGGTGGCGTCCCGGTGACGGCTGACCGGCTGGCTGGGCCGTTGCTGCGGCTCGCGTCGCGCGTTCTCGGCGCCGCCCCGCCGATCCACGCGCGCGAGGCGGTGTGCGCCGTGCGCGCTTTCGCCGACGCTCCGTCGCCCGCGCGGTACCTGACCGCCGTCCGCGCGCTCCGCCGGGTCGAGCGCCGCCACAAGCTCGCCTCTCTCGGCCACCGCGCCCATCGGCGAACCGAGCAGAGCCTGGACGTCCTGGCCCAGGGCACCCGGCTGGCACCGGAGCTGGTGGACGCCTTGCGCGCGCTTCCGCCCGACCCACGCAACGGGCGGCGCCTGACGCTGATCTCCGAGATCCTCGCCGCGTATCAGATGATCGAGGCCCGCACGTCGGGTGCGTTGCTCGAGCTACGGCAGCTGCTGGGCCCGCTGCCGGCGCCAGTCGTGGCGGAACGCCGCCGCAAGTCGCGCGCCCGCTGACGGGGCGGGCGCCTCACGGCAAGAGACCGTACACGTCGAGCTCCGTCTGGGTGCCGACGTACACATGGCCGTTGGCGACGGTGGGAACGGCGAACTTGACCGGCGGTCCCAGCTTGTCACGGCCGCCCGCTGCCTGCTCCGAATCGTACAGCTCCGTGGCCAGGTCGGTGGCGTCGAACGCGAGCAGCACGCCCGCCTTTCCGTCGAGTACCCACACGATCCCCGCCGTCGATCCGTTCGAAGAGACACTGATCGTGGCGCCGGGGAACGCAAAGTGCGCCGTCGTCTGCGAGGTGGGGGTGGTCGACAGCTTTCCCGCCGAGAGCGCGAAGGACTGGACGCTTCCGCCGATGCCGCTCACGTAGACGTGCCCGTTCCAGTACGCGGGCGACGAGAAGATGCCGCCCGTGATGTCCTGGTTCGGGAAGGCCGGCACGGACTGGACGATCTGACTGTCGCTGTCGCTGTGGAAGTGCCCCATGTCGTCGCGGTTGATGAGGTAGAGGACCCCCGGCTTGCCCGTCGCGAGCAGCTCGTGGGGGGCCGGCCCCGACTGGTCGGGGAGCACCACCGGATTCGCCGAGCCGAAGTCCAGGTCGTTGTCGTTGAGAAAGGCCTGGTTGTAGGGCGTGAAGTAGTCGACAACCTTGCCGCTCGCGTCCAGCTTGAGCGCGCTGTCCCCGTAGTTCTTCCCGCCGTTCTGGGCGTCGAAGGTCCCGTTGGCCGTCTCGGCGTAGACGGAGCCCGCCGCGTCCGCCGCGAGGCCGCCGCCGCTTTGCCACAACGAGACCCAGTTGGCGTCGGGCGAGGCGCAGAAGGTCATCGTCGCCGAGAGGTCGCTGGCCTTGTGTCCGACGATCCATCCGTGGTTGTCCGTGTCGGACTCCGCGTTGCCGCCGATGCCGATGTAGACGACCCCGCCCGCCAGCAGCAGCGCGCAGCGCTGGTAGTGGAGCGCCGGGTTGAACTTCACCATGCCGTTCTCGCTGTTCGCGCCGGTCCCCGGCGCGCTCGGCGAGATCTCGACGGGGCCGCCAAGCTTCTCGGCGCCGCTGATGAGATCGATCGCGTGCAGGAAGTGGTGAGACGCCGACCCGCCCTTGACCAGGCTGACGAGATACATCGTCTTCGTGCCCGGATCGATGACCGGCGTCCCCGTGATCCCCGCGCCGGGGACCAGATCCTCGCAGTCGTTGAGGTCGGAGCACGACAGGGCCGCGCCCAGGTTGGTGTGCCAGAGGACGGGGCCTGCAGCGTTGGCGTCGAAGGCGTAGACGCTGTTGCCCTCGGTGACGACGAAGACCACGTCGTGGGTCTGCCCGCCGATCGTCAGGGCGGGCACGAACAGCGGCTGGGCATAGATGAAGCTGTCGACGGGCTGCGCGAACTTCTTGCCGAAGGTTCCAGCCGTGACCGCCGCCGGCGCCAGGACGGTCTCATGGGGGTTGAGGCCGGTGCGCGCGTTGTCGTTGTGATACGTCAGCACGCTGGCGACGGACCCGGAGGGACCCGACCCGCCCGAGCCGCTCCCACCCGGCTGGTTCTTGCCCGAGCTGCCGCAGGCGGCGCACCCGAAAATGACGAGAAAAACGGCCTGCAGTCGAAACGTGTGGACCATCCGCGGAGTCTCCCTCGCTCGACGACGACGAGCGCCAGCGCAATCACCATACGTCGAGCGCAGTCAAAAGTGGATAATCGCAGCATGAGCAGGCGAGCGCAGGCGGTGGCCTTCCTGGCGGTTTCCTGGCTCGCGATCGCCGCCGGATGCGCGAGCCAGGCGGGGGTTCCGCGCGAGATGCGCGCCTGGAACCGGCCCTACCCGCCGTTCCACGTCATCGGGAACATCTACTACGTCGGCAGCAGCGGCATCGGGCAGTTCTTGGTGACCACGCCCGAAGGTCACTTCCTGATCGACAGCGGCTTCGAAGCCAGCGTCCCCCGCCTGCGCGCCAACGTCGAGTCGCTCGGGTTCCGCTTCTCGGACGTCAAGTTCTTGCTCACGTCGCACGCGCACATCGACCACGTGCAGGGGCACGCGCTGGTCCGGCGCTCCACCGGGGCCGCCGTGGTCGCCTCGGCGGCCGACGGTCGCGTGGTGGCCGCCGGCGGCAAGGGCGAAGCGGTCTACGACGGCGTCTACTCCTGGACGCCGTGCCCCGTGGATCGGACGGTCACCGACGGCGAGGCGATCACGCTGGGCGGCACGACGTTCGTCGCGCACCTCACCCCCGGACACACGATGGGAGCGATCACCTGGACGACGCAGGTCGTGGCCGACGGGCGCCCCCTGGACGTCGTTTTCTTCCCCAGCGCCAACATCAACCCGGGCGTGCGCCTGGTCGGAAACGCGCGTTACCCGAGCATCGCGGATGACTTCGCGCGCAGCTTCGCGACGTGGCGCGCGTTGCCGTGCGACGTCTTCCTGGGCGTGCACGGCAGCTTCTTCGACCTGGACGCGAAGCGCGGCCGGATGGGCGCCGGCGGGCGCAACCCGTTCATCGACCCGGACGGCTACAGGCGCTTCGTCGCCGAGGCCGAACAGCGATTCCGGGCCCAGCTCGCCGCCGAGCGCTGAGGCGGGCCGGCGCGGTCAACGGCCTTCCGCCGCCGCCGTCCGTCGCGCGCGAGCGGCGGCGACCCCGTGCACGCTGCACTGGCCGTCGACACAGCGGCCTGTCAGCCGGAGCCGGTTCTTCGCGAAGAGCCAGTACCCGGCGCCCAGCAGCTGCGCGATGACCGGCAGGCGCGTGAAGGCGGCCAGGCGCGGGAAGCCGGCGGCCGCATACAGCTGCCGGAACACCTCGACCCCCTCGATGATCCGGCCGTCGGGGAGCCGTCCGTGGATGCGGGCCATCAGCGCCTCGAAGGTCTTGCCGACCGACGCCGGATCGAAAGCCGGGTCCGCGATGTCGGTGAAGCGGATCCGGCCGTATCGATCCAGCCGTTGGAGCCAGCGCATCTCTCGCGCGCAGAGCGGGCACGCGCCGTCGTGGAACACCTCCACCGCGAAATCCGTCGTGCGTTCATTCGCCATCGCGTCCTCCGAGCTGCATCAGGTGGCCCGAGCGGGCGACCTTGGTTTCGAGATAGCCGCGGTTGTGGCTTCCGGGCACCACCACGTGCGGCAGGCGCGCCGACACGGTCACGCCGTGAAGACCGAGCTGCCGCACCTTGTCGGGGTTGTTGGTGAGCAAGCGGACGGATCGGACGCCCAGGTCGCGCAGGATCGCCGCGGCCGCGGAGTAGTCGCGCTGGTCGTCGCGAAACCCCAGTGCCAGGTTGGCGTCGACGGTGTCGAGCCCGCCTTCCTGCAACCGGTACGCGCGGATCTTGTTGGCCAGTCCGATCCCACGGCCCTCCTGCCGCATGTACAGCAGCACGCCGCACGGCGCCGCCGCCAGCGCCGCGAGCGCGAGCTCGAGTTGCTGGCGGCAGTCACACCGCAAGGAGGCGAAGACGTCGCCCGTCATGCACTCGGAGTGGAGGCGCGTGAGGACGTCGGGCTTGCCGAACACGTCGCCCCGCACCAGCGCGACGTGCTCTTTCCCGTCAGCCGCCGCGACGAACACGCGGATGTCGAACGCGCCGTGCGCAGTCGGCAGAGTAGCCATCGCCGCCAGCTCGACTGGGGCGCGGGTCATCGTGGCATCCAAGGTGGCGACCAAGTTGGCGCTCGATTCACTGGGTGGGCGGCAGGAGCACGGTGTCGATCACGTGGATGACGCCGTTCGAGCACGCGACGTCCGCCGTGGTGACGTTGGCGTCGTTGACCTTGGCGGAGCTTGCCGTGATGGCGACCGTCAGATTCTGCCCCTCGACCGTCTTCACGGAGCTGACCTTCGCGAGGTCCGCCGCCTTCAGCTCGCCGGGCACGACGTGGTAGGTCAGGATGGCCGTCAGCTGAGCTTTGTTCTCCGGCATCAGCAGCGTGTCCACCGTCCCGGCAGGAAGCTTCGCGAACGCGTCATCGGTGGGCGCGAACACCGTGAAAGGCCCGGGACCCTTCAACGTGTCCACGAGCCCGGCGCTCGTGACGGCCGTGGTCAGCGTCTTGAAGTTGCCGGCGGCGACGGCGGTGTCGACGATGTCCTTGGTGGCCCCGTTGTTGTTGTTCGCCGGGGTCGAGCTGCTGCTGCCGCAGCCCGAGAGCAGGACGAAGGCGGCGACGAGGGTGCTGGTCCGATGGTTCATGGTCTGTCTCCTTGCGGGTAGGATGCTATGTCTAATTTCTGTCTAGAACAGTGTCAAGACAAAATAGAGACACGCGCCCTTGCAACCTAGACAAAACATCAACAGAATGGGTGCACGATGCCTCGCAAGCCTTCGGAATCGCAGGACGACCCGGCCGCAGACGGGCCGGTCGAGCCGCTGCCGCTGGGCGGGCTGGGCATCGGGGCCGTCGCCCGGATGACCGGCGTGGACGAGCACACGCTGCGGATCTGGGAGCGCCGCTACGGCTTCCCCAAGCCCGAGCGGTCGTCAGGCGGCGCTCGCCTCTACCGGATCGAAGACGTGCGGAAGCTCCGTCTGATCACCCAGGCTCTCTCGCGCGGTCACCGGCCTGGCGAGGTGGTGGCGAAGGATGTTCAGTCGCTGGAGGCGTTGCTGCTGGCCGGGCTTCCCGAGCTCGCGCCCGTGTCGGAAGATCCGGCGGCGCGTGAGCGCGAACAGATCCTCTCGGCGCTGCGGCGCGAGGACGTGGACGGCGTCCGTTCCGGCCTTCGCCGCCTGGCGATGATGCTTGGTCCGCGCCGCTTCGTCGTCGACGTGGCCCACCCGCTGGCGATCCAGGTCGGCGAGCTGTGGGCCAGCGGGCAGATCGAGATCCACCAGGAGCACCTGCTCAGCGACTGCCTGTCGACGCAGCTGCGTCTCTTGCGGTCGCTGTTCGAGGAGACGCGCGGCCCGGTCTTGCTGCTGACGACGCTGCCGGGTGAACCCCACGCGCTGGGGCTGGAGATGATCGCTCTTTATGCCGCGGTGGCCGGCGCCGCCACGCGCGTGCTGGGCGTCTCGACACCCGCCGAACAGCTCGTGCTGGCCGCGCGCGCGCACCAGGCCGCCGCGGTGGGGCTCGCGGTGACGCCGAGCTCGAACCTCGAGACGACGGCGGACGCCGTTCGACAGATCGTCGCCGCGCTCGCGCCGGCGACACAGGTCTGGCTCGGGGGCGCAGGAGCGGCGCAGCTTCCGCGAATTCCCGGCGCCCGGCTGGTGATCGCGTGGCCCGAGGTCGACGCCGCGCTTTTGTCGCTGGGCCTGAACGGCGGCGCGGGCTGACGCGCGCCGCCCGCGCCGGCTTCTCCTCAGTCCCAGCGGTACGAGACGCTGACGAACGGAAGCCCCAGCAGGAAGTCGCCGCTGTCGCCGGAGAACGAGACCGGCTTGATGAAGCCGACGTCGCCCGCCACGCGGTTCGTGTGAAAACGGACGCCGTAGCTGACCAGCGCTCCGTCGGCCACGCTGTAGCTGTCGCTGCCAGGCACCTTGGTGGACCCGGCGGTGACCTCGGCGAGCAACTTCACGTGCGCCGTCACGCGCTGGACCAGCGCGCCGCCGAAGATGACGCCGTTCGCCGCGCTGCCGTCGGAGAGGACCGACTGGTACGAGGCGTTGACCGACAGCAGTGAGGCGCAGTCGTCGCGCAAGCAGTAGGTCGCGAAGGCGCCGGCGCCGAGCAGATACGCGTTGCTGGCGCCGTTTCCCTGGCCGTCGTCATTCAACGAGTGGCCGACGCCGGCAGAGCCCTGCACAGCGAGATGAAAGCGCGACACCGATACCAGCTGCCACTTCGCCGCGGCGACGGCGAGCAGCGGCATGTCCTTGACGATCGGGGACAGCACCGTGACCGACGCCTGCAGACGATCGGTGACGCCGTAGGTGAGCCCGTGCAACAGCAGCTCGTAGTTGTTGTAGGTGAGTGACCCGGCGGGCTGGGTCAGCGCCGTCGGTTCGAGGAAGGCGCGATCGATGTTCGGATCGCTGGCCGAGGGCGCGGGCTGAGCGGCGGGTTGCGCGACGACGGACGGTGCCTCGTCGTCGGGGGCGGCGGGCGCCGTCCAGGCGACCGAGCTCGCCGTGAGTGCCGGGATCACGAACAGAAGAGAGAGCGTAGTTTTCATGACCGCTCGCATTGCAGCCGCCGTGCCCAAGGCGGGGGAGGGCGCGTTGCGTGAGGAAGCCGGGCTTTGGCGAGGCGCCAGCCAGGCTTGGGTGTGAAAACACCACACCGATCGTTCACACCCCATCACAGTGAAGCGCCGTCACGGCTCAAGTGTTTCGTGGGCGCGACGATGAGGACGATATGGCGATCGTGCCCTCTCGCGGTCCCTGGTTGGTGGTCTGCCTGGTGATGCTGGTGGGTGTCGGCTGTGGGTTCCAGGCCTCCCAGATGTCGTCCGACGGGACCGACGCCGGCGCGCTGGCGTCGGCCGGACGGTCGCTGATCCCGGCCGCCACCGGCGGCGGTGTCGGCCGCAACGGCAGCGGTGGCACCGGTGGCCAGCTGGCCCCGGGCCACGCGGGCGGCGCCGCCGGCGCACCCCAGAAGCCGCCGGTCTGTCCCGCGCACTGCCCCAGCGGGCAGATCTGCTTGGCCGGAAGCTGCCAGCCCGACCCCTGCTTGACCGCGCCTGCGACGACCTGCGGCGCGGGGACTAGCTGCCACGCGAGCTGCGTCGCCGTGAAGGATCGCTGCGCGGGGGTGACTTGCCCCGGCGGGCAGACCTGCGTCGACGGCGTCTGTACGCCCGGCTGCTTCGCGCAGCCTTGCAACGGCGTCACGTGTCCGTCGGGCCAGTACTGCAGCCCGGCGACCGGCAAGTGCGTCGCGCTGAACGCGTGTGACGCCGCCTGTGGACCGGGCATGGCGTGCGCGCTCTCCTGCGCGGCACCGAACCCGTGCGCCGGGGTGAGCTGCGCGGCCAATCAGCTGTGCGCCGGCGGCAAGTGCGTTCAGAACCTGTGCGCCGGCGTCGTCTGCCCGGCCGGCAGCATCTGCAGCAACGGCACCTGCCTGGACACCTGCCACTGCAGCACCAGCTGCGGCACCGAGGGGGCCTGCGTGCAGGGGACCTGCGTCTGCACGCCACGCTGTCCGTCGGACGGCAGCCGCGCCGGCATGGACGACGGCTGCAACGGAAAGTGCCCGTGCGCGTCGGGCGAAAGCCTGTACATGGGCGCCTGCTGCAAGCCGAACTGTCCCGGCGACGGCAGCCGCGGCGGCATGTCCGACGGCTGTGGCAAGACCTGCGCGTGCCCGTCGGGCGAGGGGCTGTACATGGGCGCCTGCTGCAAGCCGAACTGCCCGTCGGACGGCAGCCGCGGCGGCATGTCCGACGGCTGCGGGAAGACCTGCGCCTGTCCCTCCGGCGAAGTCGCCTATCAGAGCGCCTGCTGCAAGCCGAACTGCCCCGGCGACGGCAGCAACGCGGGCAAGTCCGACGGCTGCGGCGGCACCTGCGCGTGCCCGTCGGGCGAGGGGCTGTACATGGGCGCCTGCTGCAAGCCGAACTGTCCCAGCGACGGCAGTCGCGCCGGGATGTCGGATGGATGTGGAAAGACCTGCGCCTGCCCGACGGGCGAAACCGCGTACCAGAACGCGTGCTGCGAGCCGTTCTGTCCGTCGGACGGCACGTGTGGCGGCAGCAACGGCTGCGGCGGAACCTGCGGCTGCGCGAGCGGAGCCACCTGCAAGAACGGCGTGTGCACCGGCAAGACCTGCTCTCCGGCGTGTGGCTGCGGTCAGATCTGCAACAACGGCCAGTGTGTCCCGATCGTCTGCAGCCCCGACGTCGTCCAGTGCGGCTGCAGCTGCTGCAACGCCGGCGACGTCTGCAGCGCCGGCCAGTGCGTGCCCGCCATCAGCCTCGGCTGACGCGGCAGCCGCGGCGGACGCGGTCCACGCTCAGGAACAGGGCCAGGGTGAGCGGACCCACGACGACGCCGATCGGGCCGAAGGCGAGGAGGCCGCCGATCAGCGCGAAGAACACGAGGCCGCCCGGGAGGTTCGTCCGGCCGCGGACGAGCACCGGGCGGATGAAGTTGTCGATGAGGCCGGTCACCGCGACGATCCAGACGGCCAGGAAGATGGCCCGGCCCGGATGACCGAGGAGACCGAGCAGGATCGCCAGCGGGACTCCGATCAGCGACACGCCGCCGATCGGGATGAGGCTGGCGGCCAGCGACACGACACCGAAGACGATCGGGCTGGGAATGCCGGCGATCGCATAGCCGATCGTCGCCACGATGGCTTGCGCGATCCCGCTGCAGAGCTGCGCGACGAGCACCGCGTTCGACACGTCGTGCAGCGTCGCCAGCAGCTGCCGGAGCTGCCCGGGCGGCAGCGCCGACGCCTCCTCCGCCCAGGCGACGAGGGCGGCGCCGTCGCGCAGAAGGAAGAACATCGCCACCAGCGTCAACGCCGTCATCAGCGCGAAGTGCGACGCCGAGCCCAGCGCGACGGCCCCCGCCGCCAGAGCCTGGCGCAGGTGATGCCAGTCGGCGATCTCGGGGCCGAGGTCGCGCTGCGCGCGGGCGAGCGCTTCGTTCACCCACGGCACCAGCGGGGCCGGAAGCCGCGCGATGAGGTTCCTCAGCCCATGCTCGGCCAGGATGCGGCCAATGAACGCGCTCGCCACCGGCACCTGCCGGACGACCAGCGCCGTCACGAACAGTCCCGGGACGAGAAGGATCAGCGTCACGCCCGCCGTGACGAGCGCCGCCGACAGCCAGCGGCGCCCGTGCGCGGCCGCCGCCAGCCGCTCATGCAGGTGCCAGAGCGTTCCCGCCAGAACCGCCGCCAGCAGCAACGGACGCCAGAGCGGCAGCAAGACGGCGACGACCGCGGCCGCCGCCGCGAGGGCCAGAACCCGTGTGGCGCTCAGGGCGTTTCGCCCCGCCGAAATGCGCGGATCGCGTGGCGCGCGCTGACCGCGCCGGCCATCAGGGTCACCCCGCGCGAGATGAGCTCCGCGCCCAGCAACACGCCCAGCAGCCAGAACGACGAGAGCGGCCAGCTCCGCGCGGCGACCATGCCGATGGCGATCGCGCTGGCGCCGTAGGCGAGGTCCCACCCCCAGCCGTCGTAGCGGTCGGCGATCGAGGTGACGATGCGGAACGCGCCGGCCGTGAGGAAGTAGCCGATCACCAGCAGCGTCAGTCCGGCCATGCCCGGTCCTGGATGGATGAACAGCAAGACGCCCACGACCAGCGAGAGCACGCCCAGCATCATCACGCCGCCGCCGCCGCCGCGGAGGCCGAACGAGATCCCGAGCACGCCGGCCAGCACCAGCAGCCCGCCCACGTAGTAGACGGCCGCGAGGCTGGCGAGGGCCGTGGCCCCGATACACAGCACCCCGGCGATGGTCCACAGCAGACCCAGCGCAAACACCCCACCTGTTGCTCCGCTCTCGATCCGGCCGAGCCGGCCGTGCGGGCGCGCTTCCATCGTGCGTTCGTCCATGACTCACCTCCCCTGGCTTGCGCCGGGGCCTCTTCCACCGGCTTACCTTCAGGCTGGTGTCTCGATGCCGCTCCTCAAACGCGGCCGCGCACGATCAGGGATCGCCTGACGCCTGCCGGCGCGGCCGGGTCACTCCTGGCCGAAATCGAAGTACACGGCGTTGATGTACATGACCAAGCCGTAGGCGACCGTTCCCAGCGCGACCGCGGAGAATAGCAAGTGGCCCGCGACGCCGCCGCCCAGCCCGAGCACGTTGAACGCCGCGTCGGTGTCGCCCACGTCTCGCGGGTTGAAGGCATAGGCGGCATGGATCAGGAAGATCGCGATGACGATCAGGATCGCGCAGCGGGCGCCGTAGCCGGCCCAGCCCAGCGCGTCCACGGTGAGGCGCGCCGCCTTGCCGTGGCGGTCCATCTCCAGGCGGCGTGCGTGGTCGCCGTCGTAGACGTACTTCAGCTGGTAGAGCCCGATGAGCGCGACGACGATGCCCGCCGCGCCGACCAGCCACGGGCCGCCAGGCCAGTGCAGCACGGTGGCCACCAGATGCTGTTGCCGCCGCTCGTTGCTGGCGCCGTCTCCCAGCAGCACGCGCGCGGCGGCGGCGACGATCGTCCCGTACGCGACCGTGCTGAGGGCGATTCCGATCCGCTCCAGCACGCCCTTGACCGTCCTGCCGAAGCGGTACGGGTCGAACACCGCCTCGAAGATCAGCCACAGGATGTAGCCGCTGGTGCCGGCCGCGACGGCGGCAATGAAGACGCTGCCGAACGGAACTTGCTGGATGCGATGCAGGATGCGCTGCTCGTCGGCGGCGGGATCGGCGAGCCGCAGCAGGGCCAGCATCGCCCAGGCGCCAATCAACACGTACACGGTGCCGACGGACAGGCACCCGGCGCGCGCCAGGACGTGCGCGACCGGGGCAATCCTGTGGCGCATCGTGCGCTGTCCGCTCCGTCGTGCCACGACCGGCCCGTACGATTCAGGTTAATCACCCGCGTCAGGCGTGCGTGTACGGATCGCTGCCGCTGCCGGGACACATCAGAAAACTGAGATCGCCCGTTCGCGTTTGCCCATGGGTCCGGCGTGTTCCCCGCGGGCGCGCCGGGGCTTGCCACGCCGGAGCGCTTGGCATGCCTCGTGCTAACCGTGTCTGGCGGCGCGTTTCGCGCGCACACTGCAACCATCCTCGAGGGGTGACATGCCGAGAATGACTCGATTGCTTTCGGGGGCTGCCTTCTCCCTGCTCGTCCTGGCAGGGGTGCGGGCCAGCGCCCAGACGTGCAGCGCCGACACCGACTGCCCGCAAAGCTACGTCTGCGTCGCCTCCGGGACGTCCACGCCACCCGCCTGCAAGGGCGCGGACTGCCCCGCGGACGCGGACGCGGGGGCGCCGGTCATTTACAAGTTCTGCGAGCCGAAAGACTGCGCCACCGACGCGGACTGCGGCGCCGGCATGGTCTGCTACGACGACAAGACGACCACCTGTACCGGGGGCGGCTCCGCGACATCGGGTTGCGCCCCGAACACGAAGTGCGACGCGGGCCTGGTCGTCACCACCACGCCGGAGACCTGTACGACGACCAGCCGCAAGCTCTGCGCGTTCAAGTGGCAAGTCCCCTGCAACGCCGACACCGACTGCGGCGACGGATTCGTGTGCCAGCCGAGCGTCTCCGGCGGGTGCGTCACCTCGGGGCGCGCCGGCATCTCGGGATCTGCCGGGGGCTCCAGCGGCGGGGCAGCGCCGCCTCCTGCGATCGACGCCGGCGCGCCCGAGTGCACGACGGTCACGTCATTCCCCGGCTCGTGCCGGCCGAAGGCGACCACCTGCGCGGCCGACGCCGAGTGTCCGAGCGGCTGGACCTGCACCGCGATTGGAACAGCCGAACCGGCCAGCGGCGCTGGACCCAAAACAACCGTGCGCGACGCGGCGGCCACGACGGCGCCCCCCTCCTTCGTCGACGCGGGCGCCGCCCCGACGAAGATCTGCGTCGGGCCGTTCGGCGCGGGCGAGCCCACGCGCGGCGGCGTCGACGTCGGCAGCGGCGGGGCGACGAACACCGGGCACCAGGGCACCGGCGGGGCCGCGCCGCCCCAGAGCCCGGGCAGCAGCGCCACGGGCGGCACGACCGGCAACACCACGGGCGGCAGCAAGGCCAGCTCACAGTCCTCGGGCGGCGGGTGCGCGGTGGCGCCGGCGCGTCCCGGCCGTTCTGCCCTTCTGCTGATCGGTCTGGCCGCGGTCGGGCTCGCGCTCGCGCGGCGCCGCAGATAGCTCGCGGTCTCCGGCGTCAAGCACGCCGCCTGCCGGTCAGGCGGCGTGCTTGCCGTCGTGAGGACTGGAGGGCGCGGCCTCGGTCTCCGTGCGAGGCCGTGCGTCGCGGCTCGCCTGCCAGGCCGCTTCCGTCTCGACGGTCGCGAAGCAGCAGTCGGCCAGCGGCAGCGAGATGTTGAAGTTGGTCCATCGCATCCGGGGCAGCCGGTGGTGGTGGCGATGGTGCTCGTAGAGGAAGCGGAAGGCGCGGTTGTCGAGCATCCGCAGGCGGCGCAGCGTCGGCAGCGGGAAGTGATAGAGCGCGTGCAGTCCCTCGTAGAGCACGAAGGTGGCCACGGCGGTCAGCAGGAACAGCCCGGCGACGCCGCGTCCGAACAGCCGGGCGACGATCGCGACCGCGGGCGCGACGGCGGCGAAGAAGAGGGCCAGGCTGAACCAGGGCATCATCACCAGCTCCAGCTCGAGCCAGGCGCCGATCTCCATCGAGTCGTGGTGGAAGGCGCGGTGATGGCCCAGCGTGTGCCCGCGGTAGAACGCGCGCGGCCAGAGCGGCCGATGCATCAGCAGGCGGTGCATCGCGTATTCAATCAGGTTCGCCAGGACCAGGTAAGCGGGAACGATCCACAAATCCGCCAGGCCTGCCGCGCGCGCGAGCCAGATCGCGAACGCCGTCGCGGCCACGGCGAGCGTGGCGAAGACGGCAAGGTGGCGCCCGAGGCTGAAACCGGTCGTTTGCAGCCTGGCACGCCGGCCTGCGCGAACGTTGGCGCTCTCTTGCTCGTCCGACAACAACGGCAGATTCGCAGCGCGGCGCAGGCTGGCCGGAAGGGAGCAGCCAAACCGCGCTGGCTCCTTTGAAAAAATGTTAGCAGCCGCTGATTGGACAGTCACCGGAATGATCGCGAGCGGCGAACGAAAACGCGCCGGCCGTTGCGAGGCGTCGATGTAAGCGCAATCCCGACGTCGGCGCGGGTTGTTACAATGTCCGTTGAAGGATGATGCGGGTCGATGCATCGGAGAGGGGGCGTTGAGCAAGGCGTTCACGCGGGACGACCGGCCTGAAGAGCCGGTCGTGGTGCGGCACCGGCCGTCGTTGCCGGAGGGGGTCCCCAATTACGTCACGCCACGCGGGATGCGTCAGCTGCGCGAGCAGCTTGCCGCCGCGGCGGGCGTAGCGCGCGCCGACCTGGAGCGGCGGATCGCGGGCGCCGTGCTGGCGCCGCCGCCCGCCGATCGCGACGAGATCCGCTTCGGCGCCCACGTGACGCTGTCGAACGGAGACGGCGAGACGCGGCAGGTCCAGATCGTGGGCGTCGAGGAGTCCGATCCCGCCGCCGGACTCGTCGCGTTCGTCGCGCCGCTCGCGCGGGCGCTGCTGGGGCGGCGCACCGGCGACACGGTCACGGTGCGCTCGCCGGGCGGCGCCGACGAGGTGACGATCGAAGCGGTGCGCTACGACGACGGCTGAGCTCGCCTCCGCACGAGCTAGCGGATCTTCGGCGCGCTAGCGCTCGTCCGACTTCTCGCGCTAGCGCTCGTCCGGCTTCTCGCGCTAGCGCTCGTCCGACTTGATGAAGAGGTGGTCCTTGACGGCGGCGACGCCGGTGACGCTCCTGGCCACGCGCAGAGCCGTTTCCCGCTTGGCGGCCGAATCCACGGAGCCGGAGAGCGTCACGACCTTGGCGTCCGTGTCGACGTGAACGTGGAGAGGGTCCAGCCCTTCGCTGGTCAGCGCGCTTTTGACCTTGGTCGTGATCCAGGCGTCCTGGCTGCCCGCCCCGGCCTTGTTGGTCGCGTCTTCCAGGCCGTTGCCCGCCTTGTCGGCCAGCTCGGCGGCCGCGTGGCCGATGTCCTTCGCCGTCTTCTCCGTGGTCTTCGCCACGTCCTTCACGTCATCCCGGACGGCGCTGCCCGTCGACCCGGCCGACGGCGCTTCGGGCGCGCGCTTGCATCCGACGGACGCCGCAAGCAGCAGGCCCGTCCCACCGATGAGACAACGGTAAAATGGACGCATCTCAGCCAAGACTGGTCCCCAGGCGGGAAAATGCAAGCGCCTGGCCGCGGCACGAGCCCAAGGGACGCCAGGCATCCGGCTTTGCCTTTTTGTGGTCCAGGTGGGTCTGACTCGCCAATGCTGACATCACGCCTGCGTCACACGTTCGGGGCCGTGCGCCTGCTCGGCTGGCTGGCCGCTGCCGGCGGGGGTCTCGCCTGTTCGGGGTCTCCCGCGCCGACGACCGGCGCGGGCGCCGCCGTGACGTTCCACAAGGACGTGGAGCCGATCTTCAGAGCCACTGCCAGATGTGTCACGTGGCGAACGGGATCGCGCCCATGCCGCTGGTGACCTACGCGGATAGCAAACCCTACGCGTCGCTGATGGCCGCGCAGACGTCGTCGCGCGCGATGCCGCCCTGGGGGGCCGTGTCGACCCCCGACTGCACGCCGCCGCTTTCGTGGAAAGACAACCCCGTGCTCAGCGACGACCAGATCGCGCTGATGGGCGCCTGGTCGGCAGCCGGAGCCCCCGAAGGCGACCCCGCGGACGCGCCCCCCGCGCTGGCGCCGCAGCCCATCGCGCTGGCGGGCGCAAACGTGGATCTCTCTCCGCCGGCGCCGTGGACGCTGACCAGCCCGTCGGGCGACGAGTTCCGCTGCTTCGTGCTGGACCCGCAGCTCGCGCAGACGACCTATCTGAACGGAAGCTTCGTCGTCGCCGGCGACACCCAGGTCGTTCACCACACGCTGGTCTTCACCGACCCGAAGGGCGCGAGCCGGGCCCTGGTGACCGACCAGGCCACGCAGAGCTACGACTGCTTCGGCGGCCCCGGCATCTCGCAGGTCGCGCTGCTGGCGGCCTGGGCGCCCGGCGGGCTGCCGACCGACTACCCGTCGAACGTGGGCGCGCCCCTGGACGCGGGCACGCTGCTGGTCATGCAGGTCCACTACCACCCGCATCAGGCCGTTGCCGCGCTGCCGTCCGACCGGACGCACTTCCAGATGCGGCTGGTCACGACCGCCCCGCAGTACTTCGCGTACACCATCTTGCCCGGCAACTTCCGCGCCGCGGTGGACGCCTCGGGGAGCGGGCTGCTGCCCGTACCCGACGACCCGGCGTCAGGGCCGGCGTTCGTCATTCCGGCGGGCGCCTCCGCGCACACGGAGACCATGCAGTTCACGCTGCCCGCCGCCGTGAAGAAGCAGGCGCTGCCCGCGTCGCTGCCGATCTTCTCGATCGGCGGTCACGAACACTACGTCGGGTCCGCGGTCCAGGTGAACGTGCACCACGTGAAGCCACCGCCGGGCACGGACGCGGACCAGTGCTTGCTGGCGATCCCGCGCTGGGACTTCGACTGGCAGCGCGTGTACCGCTACGACGCGCCCATCGAGCAGCTGCCCGCCGTCGCGCCCGGGGACGTCATGACCATCCGCTGCACCTACGACAACACGCTGGCCAACGCAAAGCTGGCCGCGTCGCTGCACGAGCAGGGGCTCGCGCAACCGGAGGCGGTGCAGCTGGGCGAGACGACGCTGGACGAGATGTGCCTGGCGCCGACCGTGCTGCTGGCGAAGGTGCAGTAGCCGCTAGATCCAGCCGCGGCGCCGGAACCACCAGAGCGGCAGCAGGCCGCTGATCACGATCAGCGCCAGCGCCATCGGGTAGCCGAACACCCACTTCAGCTCGGGCATCACGCGGAAGTTCATGCCGTAGATTCCGGCGATGAGGACCGGTGGGATTCCGACCACCGACGTGATGGTGAGGATCTTCACGATCTCGTTCTGCTCGATGTTGATGAACCCGAGCGTGGCGTCCAGCAGGAACTGCAGCTTGTTCGACAGGTGCGACTCGTACTCGGTCAGCGACCCGATGTCCGTCCGGATCGCCTTCATGCGCGCCGCGCTGACCCGCGGCGCGCCCTCGATCTTCGCCTCCGCCAGGTAGGCGCCGATGCGCCCCAGGCCAAGCAGCTCGTCGCGGATGCGGGACGTCTTGTGAGCGAGCTCGCCCACGCGCCGCAACGCCACGCTGGTCGCCGCCGGCCGCTTCCGCCTCTGGGGGTCGTTGTGGAAGGCGGCGCGCGACAGGTCGTCGGATTCGGCGCCCGCCTGCTCGAGGTGGTCGGCCGCGCGATCGACGATCAGCTCGAAGATGTGCAGCAGGGCCTCCTCGGCTGTCTTGGGCGGTTGCGTGGCGGCCTGCTGGGCGGCGGCCTCGATCGACGGCAGCGTCGCGAAGCTGACCGTTATCAGCACGCGCGACGAGAGCGCGAACCCGATCGACGTCAGCGAATGCTCGCCGTCGCGTCCCACCGCGACGATCGGGGTCGATAGATAGAAGGCCCCGTCGGCGAACGCCAGCCGGCTCGACGATTCGATCTCGCTGATCTGCGTCTCGGTCTGTACCTGCAGGCCGGTGGCGCGACGAACCGCCTCGATCTCGTCGGGGCCGGGGCGGACCAGGTCGATCCAGACGGCGGCGGAGGGATCTCCAGCGGGGAAGGTCCGGAGCATGTCCTCCAGAGTGTACCCGCGTTGCGAGCAGGCAGTTTGCGCAACGCGAGGGGCGTCGTGACCTCCCGTCTCTTCAGGCCGGCGCGGGGCCGTCCGCCGTCGGGGGCTCGCGATCGATGTCGGGCTCGACGAAGCACCAGCGGACGTCGCGGCGGCGCGCGCGCAGGACGGCTTCGAACTCGTTGATCGCCACGCTCAGCGCTTGCGCCGTCGTCCCGGCCGCCACGGACACCTTCATCAGGACGACCACCTCTCCCGGGGCCTGCTGCAGGGTCAGCAGATGCAACACGCGGCCGAACAGGGGCTGGCGCGCGGCCACCTCGCGCACGGTGGAGGCCACCTCGGGGTCGGCGCTCTCGCCGACGAGCAGCCCCTTGATCTCCCTGCCCAGGAACAGCGCCACGCCCACCAGCACGACGCCGACGGCGAGGCTGCCCATCGCGTCCCAGCGGCTGTCGCCGGTGGCGGCGGCCGCGCCCAGCGCCGCCATGGCCAGCACCAGGCCCAGCGAGGCGGCCGCGTTCTCGCCGAAGACGACCACCAGATCGGAGTCCTTCGTGTCGTGCAGCGCGCGGAAGAGGGGCGCCCCCTTGGCCCGGCGCCGCAGCTCCCGGACGTTGCCGATGGTCGAGCCCCCCTCCAGCAGCAGCGAGAACCCCAGGATCGCGAACCCGAGCCACACCCGCTCGACGGGCTCGGGCTCGCGCAGCTTGTGGACCCCCTCGTAGATCGAGAACATGCCGCCGGCCGAGAACAGCAGCAGGGCCACGATGAACGACCAGAAATAGACGTTGCGACCGTGGCCCAGCGGGTGCCCCGCGTCGGCGGGCCGCCGCGCCTGGCGCACGCCGATCAGCAGCAACACCTGGTTCGTGCAGTCGGCGCCCGTGTGGATGGCCTCCGCCAGCAGCGCGCCCGAACCGGTGAAGAACGCCGCCACCGCCTTGGCCAGCGTGATCGTGACGTTGACGAGCAGAGCCTGGATGATGTGCGAGGTCGATTCAGCCGACATGGTGGCGGGACGATTCTAGAAGGCTCAGCACGCTGGGGACGACCTGATCCAGCGCCGCCCGCGGATCGACGGGGTTCGCCCACCAGAAGGGGTTGGCGACGCGCGGGTGCAGGAGGCGCCGATCCAGCCGGCTGACCTCCACCGTGAACGCGTACGTGCCGAAGGTGCCGTCCAGCCAGTCGTCGAGGCCTCCGGCGATCGGGTACCACGCCGCCATCTGGCGAATCCGGAACTCGGAGTGGCGGTTGCCGCGCAGGAAGGCCTCGCCCAGCGCGCGATACCCGGCCGCGCGCGGGTGAGGCGCGCGTTTGTAGCCCCAGGGATGAAGCAGAAGCTGGCCGAAGCTGTGAAAGCCCAGCGCCAGCGTCGGGCGCACCTCCCGCGCGACGTCGGCGATCGCGCGCGACTCCGGCTCCGAGAGCGCGCTCGCGCCGCGGAACCAGGGCGACCGCCGCCACGACGATCCGGCCAGGAGGCTGCGGCTTTGCCGCTCGCCCGGGCGGAGCACCAGGGGGAAGTTGCGGTTCAGATCGACGCCGGCCGCGTTCCCCCGCACCCATCCTGGAAGCCCGCGCCGCAGGCGATCCATGTTGGCGGCGAAACCGTCCGGGTTCACCACCGGCAGCAGGACCAAGCGGCGCGGTTCGGTCCGCAGCGCGTCCGAGGCGGCCAGGCGCGCGAACACCTCGCGCAAGGCGAGCGCGCCGACGACCTCGTTGCCGTGGATGAGGGCCGTCAGCAGGATGGACGGCGCGCCGGGCTCGCGCCGCCCGACGTCGAACCGCCACAGCGGCCGGCCGTCGCGCGAACGACCTACCACTGCCTCCGTCCCGCCGGCGGCGGCGACGCGCGCCCGCCAGTCGGCCTCGAGCGCGTCGGGGGTCGGGTAAGGGGCAGCGTCGCCGCGAGACCGCCCAGGCACCGGCCGAAGGTTATCACGCGCGACGCGTTCGCCTCCCCGGCTGGCGGCGCGGCGAAATCGGCCGTCGACTGACGGTGCGCGCGCGGGGCGGGGGCCCATGTTCCCTGCCATGCACAGGCGCGCGACCCTGGTCGGAACGTTGACGGTGCTTGCCCTCGCGGGCGGCTCGGTGCTGATCACGCGGGCGCACGCGAAGATGGCCTGGGCGAAGCCGGTGACCGACACGTCCGGCGCGGTCGCGGCGCTGCACAAGATGGGCGCGTACCTGCGCACCCAGCAGGCGTTCGCGGTCAAGTCGCAGCAGACGACCGACGACGTCGCGCCGTCCGGGCAGAAGATCCAGTACGGCGGCACCGTCGCGCTGAAAGTCCGGCGTCCGGACAGACTGCGCATGGACATCGACCTCGACCGCCGACACGAGCACATCTATTACGACGGCAGGACGTTCACGCTGGTCCCCGAGAAGGGCGGCTACTACGCGCAGTTCGCGGCGCCGGCGACGCTTGCCCAGCTGAAGGACGTGCTGGAGAAGACCTACGGGATCGACATGCCGCTGGCGGACCTGTTTTACTGGGGGACGGATCACGACGGGACCGCCGAGATCAAGTCGGCGGAGCTGGTGGGGACCTCGAACGTGAACGGCGTCGCGTGCGACCACTACGCGATCCGGCAGGCGGACATCGACTGGGAGATCTGGATCGAGCAGGGCGCGCAGCCGCTGCCGCGCAAGGTGGTGATCACCACGATCACCGACCGGACGCAGCCCCAGCACGTGATGACGCTGGACTGGGACCTGAACGCGAAGCTGGGGGATGACCAGTTCGCCTTCACTCCGCCGGCGAACGCGGTTCGCATCGCCTTCGAGCAAGTGAAAGGAACGACCACGCCATGAAGAACCCCGGACTGACGAAACGCCTCCGTGCGCCGGCCATGGCGCTGGCCGCGTTGCTGGCGATGGGCGGGGTAGCCCAGGCTGTCTTCGTGCGGACGGCGGTCGTCGCGCGCCCAGTGCGGCCGGTGGCGCGCGCAGCCGTCGCGACCGCCGCGGTCGTCGGGACGGCGGCCGTGGTGGGCAGCGTCGTCAATTCGCTGCCGCCGTCGTGCCACACGGTGGTGGTCGGCGGCGTCGCGTACCACGACTGCGGCGGAGCCTGGTATCAGCCGAGGTACGCCGGCTCGCAGGTGACGTACGTCGTCGTGAACCCGCCCCGCTGACCACGCGCCGCGCACTGGCACGGCCGGCGCTGGGCGGGCGCGTTGACGCCGCTCGCGGGCGCGTGCGACGATCGCGACGTGCATCGTCTTTCGCAGCTCCGCGTCGTGACCTGGTGGCTGGCCGCGCTGGCTCTTCCCGCCGCCTGCCGCAGCA